>NZ_JBAUHO010000114.1:0-15096 GCF_049680325.1 Planktotalea sp. | reverse complement strand
TCATTATCTCGATTTTAGTCCCTAACATCACCGCGTTGCCGCCGATCAACTAGTGCAGCGCCGATCATCTCGTTGCTGCTGAAGGGGGTTCTAGTGTTATCACCAAGAACCCGCAAGTGCTTTTTTCAACGAAATTCACTTTTTTCCGTTTTTACCGTTTTACGAACGAAAACAGTCATTTGCAGTCCGTTTTGGATAATATGATTGCGCAGCCGTTTGCTCATTTAGGACGAAATCTACGACAATGTGGATAAGACGTCAGTTATCCACAGACTCGCGCGTGAATCGCCCTGCAAGCCGGAGTGATGTCCTGGGAATCCTTAGCGCCAGGAGCCCAAGAACGACTGCCATATAGATCAAAGGCTCAATCTGGATGCCTTTTGCGACCATCACAAAGTGCAAAGCCCCGAGGATTGCGATTCCATAGGTCAGCTTGTGAAGCGTGCGCCAGCGCATTCCAAGTTTCCGAACACTGTAGTTGTTGGATGTCAGCGCCAGTGGAATCATCATCGCAAAGCCGACCATACCGACGGTGATATACGGACGCTTCAGAATGTCCGCCCAGATCTGGCTGACAATCTGAACATCCAGCACTAGCCAGACCAGCAAATGAAGAAACACATATACAAAGGTCATCACACCAATCGCACGGCGGAACCTAATCAGGTTAACCCCCAGATGTTTGCGAAGGGGCGTGATACATAGGCCAAGGATCAATAGCTTCAACCCGAACTCACCAAGCTCGTGCTCCAGCGCCTTGATAGGTTCTGCGCCCAATCCACCCGTCAGACCCTGATAAAGAAACCAGCCGGCAGGCAAAATGCCAAGGACATATACCAGCCATGCAGGAATGCGGCGCGCAGTCCTGTTAATCTTATCCGCGATCATGCTGCTTCAATCCTCATGGGAAGATATCCAAACGCACGTATAGTATTGTTCATTGCAATTGCTGGCTGACCCTCGATGTGCCAGCGCTTAACACGCGGCAGCATTGCACGGATCAGACTTATCAATTCCAACCGTGCAAGGTGCAGCCCCATGCATGTGTGAACGCCGTGGCCAAAGCCGATGTGCTTGCGAACGACGCGGCGCACATCAAATGTATCTGGATCCTCCCAAACCGCGTCATCCCGATTGGCGGAGGCATAGACGGCGATCACCCGCGACCCTTCTGGCAAATCGACTCCGCTTATCGTCGTGTCTTGGGCCACATAACGCGAAAAGGCCCGAATGGGTGTCGCCATTCGCACGACTTCTTCGACCGCATTTGCAACCAGAGACGGATCTTTGCGCAACACATCCCATTGCTCCGGGAACTTCGCGAAATAGTAAGCCGCAAATCCAGCAGCCGAAATCGTCGTATCAAGCGACGGATTAATATAGTCACGCATTTGTTGCGCTGCCTCACTTTGTGTCAGGCCCTTCTCTTCGGCCACTTCAAAGATGCGTTTAGCCAGTCCGCCATCCGCAAGGTGTTCGGGCTTTCCGTGTTCGGACAGAAATTTCTGCAATCCAACCAGATCGGAAAACGCTTCCTTGCTGCGATCATTAAACCCTTCAAACAGATTGAACGTAGCGGAAGCCCATTTCAGCATGTTACCTTCACCTGCATCGCCAAGGCCGACCAGATCAACAACAACGGCAAGCGGCAAGACTTGCGCGAACTCCGTAACCGCATCAAAGCGAACCTTCTTGCTCAAGCTGGCTGCCAATTCCTCAGAGATGGTTTCGATGCGCCCGCGAAGCGTTTCGATATTCTTCGGCATTATCGGACGCGCAGTTATCGAGCGGCGTGTGTGATGCAGATCACCGTCAGAATTCAAAGTGGAGCCGACAAGCATCGCATTCACATCATCATTCAATGACAACCCTTTGCCAGACACAAAGACATCTGAGCGTCTCAGCACGTCTTTGACCTCTGCGTCACGCGCGACAGCATAGGCGTTGTTCTGTTCTAGCCAAACAACGGGTCCGGCAGCACGCATTTGTGCATAATGCGGAAGCGGATCCAGAATAAACGCGTCGCCATAAAAGTCGGATGTGTATGAGATTGCTTTCATCGCGAAACGATTACAAATGCGCCAATGCCATTCAAGCCTAGAAGTTCACGCTCAGGTCCATACCGTCATAAAGGCCCGCAACCTCGTCTTCATAGCCATTAAGCATTAAGGTCGGGATGCGTTTGGCAAACAAGCCGCCACCGATCTGGCGTTCTGTCGCTTGGGACCAGCGTTTGTGATCCACATTCGGATTCACATTAGAGTAAAAGCCATATTCACGACTGTTTGCGACGTTCCAGCTGGTGGGCGGCTCTTTATCGGTCAGTGTGATTTTGACCACTGACTTGATCGACTTAAAACCGTACTTCCAAGGCACAACAAGCCGGAGCGGCGCGCCGTTCTGGTTTGGAAGGTCTTTGCCATAAATGCCCGTCGCCATAATCGTCAGCGGATGCATCGCCTCGTCAAGACGCAGACCTTCTACATAAGGCCACTCCAGAACCGGGAACTTCTGCCCTACCATTTCGTCGGGGCGATAGAGCGTTTCGAAGGCAACATACTTCGCCCCGGATTGAACCCCTGCCAGATCCAGCAGGTCTTTCAGCTCGAACCCGTTCCAAGGCACCACCATCGACCAGGCCTCAACGCAACGGAAACGATAAATACGTTCTTCAACTGTCATCTTTGCCATGATGTCAGCGAAATCATATTCGCCCGGCTTGTCGACCAGCCCATCGATAGTGACAGTCCACGGCGCTGTCGTCAGCTTGCTGGCGTATTTAGCAGGGTCATCCTTGCCTGTGCCGAATTCGTAGAAGTTGTTGTAGCTGGTGATGTCCTCAAAACTGTTTGGCTCTAACGCTGCTTGCGCAAACGCGGCACGCGGACCACCGGTCGCGGCGACAAGACCAGCGCCAGCAACACCGGCCATAAGCTGCCGGCGGTTCAGAAACAGGGCGTGATCCGTGACGTCTGCATCTTTTAGGTCATTCTTCCAACGATAGGCCATGGGGCAACTCCTTTGTTCGAACGCAACATAGCCAGTCACCGATCACAGACCAATGCCCATGATCTCACAATGCCGTGCCGGACCTGCAACAATCGCCCTTTCGCTTGTTTCAATTTCAAGGCACAGTTTGTCCAGAAGGATATGTTTATGAATGACAGACCGTTAGGCCCGCCTGTTCCAGACTGGACGCCTCCCGATGCGCCAAAGCCGATGACGCTTTCGGGACGCTATTGCCGACTTGAACCGCTAGAGGCGGAAAAACACGCTGCGCTTTTGTTCAATGCATTTGAAGGCCAGGATTACCTTTACGACTATCTGCCTGCTGGCCCATTCCATTCTGCGGCCCAATATCACCGCTGGGTAAAAGAGGTGACCGCAGACACGTCTAATCTGTTCTTCGCCGTTTATGACCTAAGAAAAAACGCCTATCTCGGAGTGCTCAGTTACCTTCGAATTGCACCAAAGGCCGGTTCGATCGAGGTCGGCAACATCAATTTTTCGCAGGCTATGCAACGCAGCCCTGCATCCACCGAAGCGATCTATCTTACGATGCAATGGGCCTTTGATGCAGGCTATCGCCGCTTTGAATGGAAATGCAACGCACTGAACGCACCATCCCGCCGCGCCGCGCAGCGTTTGGGCTTTAGTTATGAGGGCACCTTTCGTCAGGCATTGGTCGTTAAGGGCCGCAACCGCGATACCGCTTGGTTCGCGATGATCGACACAGAATGGCCCGCGCTAAAAGAGGCCTATCGCGTCTGGCTCGATCCCGCGAACTTTGACCAAGACGCCCAACAACGTGAACGCCTTGGTGATCTGACCGGCCTTGTCCGAGTTGCGAGCGATCCTTCCCTCTAAATCGCGATTTGCTCTGTCACGCGCTCTCGTACCAAGCCTGCCAGTCTTGCCTGATAACTGTGGATCGTGCCCCCTTCGGCGCGCGCGCGCGCAAGTCGCCCTGCCGCACGCGCAAGCTGGTCATCTTTCGCACTTTTCGCGACGCCCTGCAGAAACTGGGCGACGTAGTCCAAGGTTTTCATATCCGCATCAACCGTCAGCATTTCTGCGGCATGGGCCATGTCATCGCGATAGGCCATCGGATCCGGCTCAACCTCCTCATCTGTGATTTTACGAAGCCCGGCGGGACGCAGCTCTTCGGGCAAGGCTGTTAGAACTGCCGATTGAAACTCGCTCAGGCT
The DNA here is from genome assembly GCF_049680325.1 of Planktotalea sp. Classification (GTDB taxonomy): domain Bacteria; phylum Pseudomonadota; class Alphaproteobacteria; order Rhodobacterales; family Rhodobacteraceae; genus Planktotalea. Next base: position 10,888 of record NZ_JBAUHO010000114.1, on the reverse strand, counting down.
CGCCAGCGGTTTGGCAATGAACTTGTCTGCACCTGCGGCTAGCGCAATCGCCTCATTCATATCATCACCGCTAATTGCTAGAATCGCTGAAATACGCGGCTCTACCTGAGACAACTCATGGATAAGATCAGCGCCCGAGCCATCCGGCAGACCAAGATCAATAATGACCACACTGGGACGGTAGACCTGCAAATGGCGACGCGCTGATTTCAGACAATCGGCTCGGCGAATTCGGGCTCCGCTACGCAAACACAAGAGCCGCATCGCATCGCAGGCAAAGCGACTGTCCTCCACCACCAGTATCGTCAGACCTAGCAACGGGCGTGTGGCCGTCGGCGCTGGTGTCAGTAATGTGTATTCCATCTCATTCATAGCATCCTCGCTTCTTAGACATCCTTCAGGAACGCTAGGACAACGATGCTAACAAGCCGTTAAAGCGCCCGCGTCTTTGCGCCGCTTGCCGAGACCTGCTTGCCGCTTCATATAAAGGCCAAACAGAATGAACCGGAGATTCCCATGATTGGACGATTGAACCACGTAGCCATCGCAGTGCCTGATCTTGAAGCCGCTGCAGCGCAGTATCGCGATGCCCTTGGCGCAAAAGTCGGCGCACCGCAGGATGAACCAGATCACGGCGTCACCGTCATCTTTATCGAATTGCCCAATACCAAGATCGAGCTGCTCTACCCATTAGGCGACGACAGCCCGATCAACGGCTTTCTTGAAAAGAACCCGGCGGGCGGCATCCATCATGTCTGCTACGAGGTCGATGACATCATCGCTGCGCGCGATAGCCTCAAGGCGTCAGGTCTGCGCGTCCTTGGAAATGGCGAACCGAAAATTGGCGCGCATGGGAAACCAGTTATCTTCCTGCACCCAAAGGATATGAATGGTGTTTTGACCGAACTGGAGCAAGTGTAATGGGGATCACATCAGCCCTCGTACTTTTTGCTGTGATCTGGTTCATGACGTTCCTGATCGTGATCCCGATCCGCTTGCAAACTCAAGGTGACATCGGCGAAGTCGTTCCCGGCACGCACGCCGGATCACCCGAGAACCACAATCTCAAGAAAAAGGCGTGGATCACAACGGCAATCAGCGTCGTATTGTGGTGCATCATTGCTGGCACCATTCTGTCAGGTGCAATTACAGTCCGCGATCTGGATTGGTTCAACCGGATGAGCGAGCCCGCTGTGTCGCGTGGAACAAATGGGTAAATGTCGCGGCGCCTAAAATCGGGATGAACAGGTTCAGCAATGGCACTGTCAAAGGCAGTGCCATTAAGCACCCCGCCAGCCAGATCAAACCAAAGTTCTCTTTGCGCGCTTGCTTTGCGCCGTCGCGGCCTAAACGGCGCATAGCTGCAATTTGAAAGTATTCCCGCCCCAGCAAGAAGCCGTTCAGCGCCCAGAAGATGAAGATCGCGGCGAAAGGCATCATAACATAGAGCAATACCGCCAGAATATTCGCCCCTATTAAAATGCCCAAAAAATTCACCGTATCACGTAGGGATTCATAGAAGGGCGTTGGTTTGACAGGCGCGAGTGTTGGATAGTGTTTGGCCTCGACCGCGGCCGCGACCTCGTCCAGAAACAACGATGTAATCGCTGATGCGACAGGCACCATTAGAAACATCGACAAGAACAGCATCAGGAATAACGATCCCCAACCAAGCAAATCGCCGATCCAGGTGACTTCGCCGACGATGGGCAAGCTGATGCCGCCATCAATCGCTTCATTCATTACCGTGAGGAAAAGCGCATAAAACCCGGCAAGCAGCGCAAAGGTCAGCGCAATGCCCAGAAACAGAACACGGCGAAATCGCGGATCGCCCATTTGCGCGACCGATTTGAAGAAAGCTGAAAAGATCATTTGGAAACCCAACTTGTGATAGTTTCCAGATCAGGGCGCGGACGCTCGGGCGGCGCAGCTTTTTCCGTTCCGATGTGGATAATCCCAGCGATACGTTCGAGTGCGTTCAAGCCAAAGCCCTCTTCAACAAATGCAGGGTCATGCGAGGGCCAGCCAGACAACCAGTTTGCGCCCCAGCCGCTCGCCAAAGCGGCATTTAGCAACGCAAGGCAAACACCGCCAACAGCATAGGTTTGCTCGATCGCAGGCACCTTTTCCGATGGTTTTTGCGATTCAACAACCACAACGGCCAATTCGCCAGTTACAAATTGCGCGGCCCCCTTTTCGATCTTCTCTGCATCATAGCCAAGTGCCGCGCCGCGTGTCCGCGCCAAAGCTGCCAAGCGATCCATCGCAGCGCCTTGAATTACAATAAAGCGCCATGGCTCCAGTTTACCGTGATCTGGTGTGCGCGAAGCGGCGGTCAATATCGGCTCCAACGCATCACGGCTTGGAACGGGTGCCTGCAAGGTCTTGGCGGGACGCGAGCGCCGATTGAGAAAGAACTCCATCGCGGCGGGGTTTGGATCAGGCACAGGCGCCTCCTTATTGATTGCTCGCTACATCAGCATTCGCAGCGACGGTTTCAACCGTAAAACACGCTAAAGCCCCAACGCATCCCGCATCTGCGCTATCTCGCCGCTGACAAAACGTTGATGCGCCTGCCCTGGTTGGCGCTTTTCATAGAGGGCCGCCATCGGATCGGGTGCGGTGATGTTACTGCCGCTCATCTGTTCCAAAACACCGTGACCGCAAAAGGGAACGTAGACCTCTGAATAACCGCCCTCATGCACCATAACCAACCGCCCGTCGCAAATGTCATCGGCCAGCGCCATGACCTGATGCGTCATTCTTTTGAACGTCTCGGCTGTCGCGCTCATGCGGCCAAGCGGATCGATGATCGTTGCATCAAAACCGCAAGCAACAATGATAACCTCGGGCTGATATGCGCGCAGCCGGGGTAGAACGATGGCTTCCATCACTTCGAGATAGCTCGCGTGGCCCGCGCCTGCAGGCAAAGGAATGTTTAGATTGAACCCCTCGCCCGCGCCCTGCCCGCGATCTTCAAAGCGACCGGTATCCACCGGGAAATTGTTTTCCTGATGGATCGAAACCGTCAAAACATCCGCGCGATCATAAAAAATTGCTTCGGTTCCATTGCCATGGTGAACATCCCAATCCAGAACCGCGACCCGCTTGGTAAGGCCAGCGGCGCGCGCTGCCTCAACCGCAATGGCAATATTTGCAAGTAGGCAAAAACCCATAGGCTCATCAGGCATACAGTGATGTCCGGGCGGTCGGGACAAGGAATAGGCATTGCGCACATCCCCCTTCAGAACCGCGTTCAAGGCCCCAATCGCAAGCCCCGAGGATTGCGCCGCAATCTCATAGCCACCCGGCCCAAAGGAACACCGCAAACCGATCTCGCCGCCACCCGCATCGGACATTGCTTTGAATTGATCGAGGTAGCTCTTGGGATGAACGCGCAGCAAGTCCTGCGTCGATGCGGCGTCAGCGCTTTGCATGGCAAGCTCACCAGACAGGCCCGTCATATCCAGAAGGTTTTTAAAGCGTCGTTTGCTTTCAGGGCTTTCGGGCAATCCGCCATTGACCATGGGTTGCACCAAGCCCCCCACTGGCATCATGCTGGCGTAGTTTCCGCCGCCGTGCCAGAAACAGCTTTCATCCCAGAAAAATCCCGTGCGCATAGTTAGCTCCCTTTTTCGGGCAGCTTAGCCAGTGCGCAGCGCGGGTCAAAAGGTTTCGCTAGGGTTCTTCGTCATGCTCGCTCTCGGGCCGTATCCGATACACGCCCTCGGGCAGATCAAGCGCCGCAGACAAATCGCGCACTTGCTCGATGCTCAGCGTGACCTTCTCGGCCCGCCCTTCAACTGGATTAAATTGCTCTAGCGTGATGCATTCGGCAAAGGCGTTGATTACAATATCTTCTTGTAAAGGCAGCGTGCCTTCATCGACTAGCGTAATCACTGACGCGTCAAACTCGTGCTCAATGGTAAACATGAAAGTAGCTTAGGCTGCGTACCGCCTGCGGGCAATGTTTATCAGCGCGAATTCGTGACTGGTATTGAACGCACGCCGCGCCTATCTTGCTCGGGACGTAGAACACTCAGGCAGTTCACCCACATGAAATTTCGTTTTCTCGCACCACTCCTCGCTTTAACAATCAGCGCTTGCTCTATGGTGCCCAGCGAACCACAAGCGCCGACACCAGCGACGCCTGTGACGCCAGCGCCCGACACCGCAGTCTCGCTCAGCGCTGAACGCGCTGCGCGCCAGTTTGTGAACGTCGTCAAAACCGTCGAACCCGTCGCAGAGGCCGAGTGTCGCGCGCGCACCAGCGGTATGAATTGCGATTTCAACATTGTTGTTGATGATCGCCCCGGCCAGGCACCAAATGCGTTCCAAACACTGGACAAAGCAGGGCGCCCCGTATTGGCCTTCAACATTCCCTTGATCGCGACTGTACGGAATGCAGATGAATTGGCCTTCGTCATGGGGCACGAAGCCTCACATCACATCGAAAGCCATATCGCTCGCCAGCAGCGAAACGCGACGGCAGGCGCAGTTATTTTGGGTAGCATCGCGGCCATTACAGGCGGCGGCGATCAGATCGTGCAATCCGCTCAGGAAGTGGGCGCAACGCTCGGTGCGCGCAGCTATTCCAAAGACTTTGAACTGGAAGCCGACCGCCTTGGCACTGTGATTACCCACAAGGCTGGATACGACCCCGTGCGCGGCGCGGCATTCTTTACGCGGATCGCTGATCCTGGAAACACCTTTCTTGGCACCCACCCGCCAAACGCCGCGCGAATTGAAACTGTGCGCCAGACAGCCGCAACGTTGAAGTAGTGTTTCAGATCGCGCATGTCGTTTCGGACCGCGGCTCCAAATATGCCGTTAGCGGCGCGCCTGCGCGCAGCAAGTCCGAAGCGCTCGCTTTGATAAAAGTGCTAAAGCGAAACAAGCGGTTTGCCAAAGCAACGCACAATACATGGGCGCTTCTGTGTTCTGACGGCAGCCCGATCAAGAACGACGACGGAGAAAGCGGCGCAGGCGCAATTATTCTACGGATGCTGGAACGTGCAGACCTGATGGATCACCTTATTGTTGTGACCCGATGGTATGGCGGCACACATTTGGGCGGCGACAGATTTCGACGCGTTCAGGACTGCGTAAACGCCTACCTTAGCGAAGCGCCTGATTTACCCAGCAAAGCGCCCGAGCAAACCTGATCTGAATCAAGGCAGCGATGTCCAAGCTTGCTAGTTTCATCACAAACTAGGATGGGACATGACATGACTGCTCTTACACCCGTTTCTTCACGTCCGCGCAAACTTGGCGCACGGATCAAACATTTCTGGTTGGCCCAGCGCATGGCAAAACGCACAGGCGTCGACCTTTCTTCTGCCTATAAGGCCGGGGAACTGTCACAAGAAAGCTGGTCCAAGTTTGTCACGCGCTGCCAGGGATGTTCTTGGGCCCGAGGCTGCCAGAGTTTTCTGGATCAACCCGGCATAGCGTTGCAACCCGTGCCAGTACGCTGCGAAAATAGCGCAACGCTGAACAGGCTGAAATCGGTACAAAGGTCTTAGAATATGCAACTTGGATCGGTTCACCAGCATATGGCACTCACGCGCAATGTCGCGCGCGCTTGGGGTCTTAGCCTAAGCGAAGAAATGTCCGCGGCGCGTCTACAGCCAAACGACTTCGCCGATCTAATTACCCGGTGTCGCAAATGTAATTGTGTCGACGAATGCCGCGCATGGGTCAATACCCAAGACAGGTTGGCATCGAGCGCACCTGCAAACTGCCCGAACCGTCCAGTTTTCGACCGTCTCTCGCAACGTTAAACCTGCAATTGCGTTGACAAAAACCAGCACGCCATATCCTTCTAAGGCATAATCTTTGGGAGGATACGACTATGCTCGGTCAAATGATGCAGGACAACTTACTAATTTCATCGCTCGTGGATCACGCGGGTCGATATCATGGGAAAACAGAAATCACCTCCGTCGAAACGGACGGTACGATCACCCGCTCCAACTGGGGCGAAGTGCAGCAGAACTCAAAGAAGCTGGCAAGTGCGCTGACAAAAATGGGACTGGAACCATCAGCCCGCTGCGCAACAATCGCATGGAACAACCGACGCCATCTGGAAATCTATTTCGGCGTGTCCGGTGGGCAGTTTGTCTGCCACACAATCAACCCGCGCCTTTTTCCTGAACAGCTTGTCTACATCGTCAATCATGCCGAAGATGAAGTGCTGTTTATTGACGCCACTTTCCTGCCACTTGCAGCAGCCCTGAAAGACAAAATGCCAACGCTAAAGGCGATCATTTTGATGGGCGCGCGTGACGAAGCCGCGCTTGCGCAGATTCCAGAGCTACAGTTCTACGACGAGTTTATCGAAACGGGCGACAAGGATTACGTTTGGCCAGACTTCGATGAGAACACTGCCTCCAGCCTTTGCTATACCTCTGGCACAACGGGTAATCCCAAGGGCGTTCTCTATTCGCACCGTTCAACCATGCTTCACAGCTTCGCGGCAGCGCTACCTGATTGCATCGGCTTTTCGGCACGCGACATCGTTCTGCCTGTCGTTCCCATGTTCCACGTGAATGCTTGGGGAACACCCTATTCCGCCGCCATGGTTGGCGCGCGTCTCGTTATGCCGGGACCGGGGCTTGATGGCTCAAGCCTTCTCAAGCTTATTGATAATGAAAAGATCAACGTAGCGCTTGGCGTGCCAACGATCTGGCAAGGCTTGCTCATGGCCGCGAAGGCAGCGGGCAGTAAACTGGAGAGCTTAGAGCGCACTGTCGTAGGTGGTTCCGCCTGCCCGCCGATCATGATTAATACCTTCCGAGATGTGTACAACGTCGATCTGGTTCATGCGTGGGGCATGACCGAAATGAGCCCGCTGGGCACATCGAACCAACCCCTTGCCAAACACGCCGACCTACCGATCGAAGCACAGCACAAACTGCGTGAAAATCAGGGCCGCCCACCTTACGGCATGCAACTGAAAATCGTCGATGAAGATGGCAATGCCCTGCCCCATGATGACAAGGCACAAGGCGATCTTCTGGTGCGCGGACCTTGGGTGCTTTCAGGCTATTTCCGTCCTGAAAAGCCGGAAGAATTGCGCGACGGTTGGTTCGACACAGGTGATGTTGCACGGATTGACGAGGATGGCTTTATGACCATTTGCGATCGCTCCAAGGATATCATCAAATCTGGCGGCGAATGGATCAGTTCTGTCGAGTTGGAAAACATCGCGGCCGCACACCCTGACCTGCTGGAAGCCGCGGTTATTGGTGCAGCGCATCCTAAATGGGACGAGCGCCCGATCTTGGTCGCAGTTAAAGCCGAAGGTGCAGACCCCAAGCCTGAGGATTTGATTGCCTTCTTCGATGGTAAGATCGCTAGCTGGCAAAAGCCCGACATGGTTGTCTTTACCGATGCCCTACCACGCAACGCGACGGGCAAAGTGCTCAAGCGGAACTTGCGTGACGAGTTCGGTCAGGTCTTGATGGGATGACCCAGCTTGAGCGTAGCTTTAGCGGTGCAAAGATCATCTTGCACTGCGATGGCGCGCTCATCACTTACCTGCGTGATGACAAACCAAACATCCCCTTCCGCGCGCTCTGGGACTTGCCCGGGGGCGGCGCTGAAGGGGATGAAACACCTCAGGACTGCGCCTTGCGCGAAACCTTTGAAGAGTTCGGGTTGCGTATAGATCCCGAACGCATTTCATGGGGGCGACAATATCCAAGCGTCTTGCAAATAGGCTCAACCAACTGGTTCTTTGCGGCGCCCGTTACTCCAACTGAAATTGCCAGGATTCAATTTGGTGATGAAGGACAGTATTGGCAATTGATGGCGATGACAGACTACGTCGCCCACAAGCAAGCCGTTCCACATCTGCAACTACAAGTGCAGGACTTCCTAGCCGAGGAAATCCGACACATCGCGCGAACGTAGCGCATCGCTTGCATGGGCAATCGCTTCGGCTTCGCTGTCGAACGTTGGATCGAAAGCAAACGCCGATTTCACATTGTTTACGACTTCCACACGCCAGCCTGCACCTGTCTGTTCGGTTAAAACGTCGAACATATGTCCATCCACGGTGATCTGTTTTCCTGTACTCATTTTGGGCCGCTCCTGTTTCTGCGCCACACCTAACCCCAAAGGCTATCGCGTCGCAAGGAAGCCACCGATCTCGTCAAAATTCGCCCCGGACGGTGCGCGATGGGTCAGGGCGATGGTTCCAACAACCTCATTCCCGCTCGCTCCCCCAATAAGCCCGACGTAACTGCCTGTCGCAGGGTTCCAAAGCACCTGACCATTTACGATCTGCCCACCCCCGGTTCTACCGCTAAAGCTGCCATCATTGTTAAAACTGGTCTGTTCCAAAATCACGTTGCCGAGGGGATTAACCACGTCCGCGACATTATCAGGGCGTTGTCTAAAAACGCGATCCGTTATGCGCCCTGTAATCGTCTCGCCAGCGAAATCCACATCAAGACGCGCTTTGCCATTGATGCGCCGCGTTGTCGTGAATCCAGCATAATCCCCGTTGAACCGCGCTGTCCCGTTGAGCGGTAATTCGGTCGGCCCGGTGCGCCCATAGCTCGCCAAGTTGAGAACACTGCCAGCAAGACCACCCGAATAAATAACCACCTGCGTTCCTTGCCCTTGCGCAAAGTAGGCATTGTGGATGCCAGCCGCATCACGCATCGCAAGAAACGCGCCGTAATCGGCAGTTGGGAAGCGAGCCATCTGCGCGCTAAGTCCCGCAGCCGTCACAGTGAACGTCCCGGACACAGGGTCAAAATCAGCGCCCGCCAATCCACCCGCGAGCCCGCCGGCGGTGGCTATGGTTCGCGTGGTTTTGACCGTGGCATCTTTCGATCCCTCGCTCGCGCACGAAGCGCTGCAAACAACAGGCGCAGCATCGTTGCCGCCGGAACAAGCGAACAAGGAAAGGCAAAGGACAGTTAACAAGAGCAAACGCGTAAGCATTCTGAATGCCTAAGCAACTATAGTTAGCGAATCCTTAATCACTAACGGTCAAGCACACCCCAAAGGTCATATTCGCCAGCTTCATCCACTGTCACGCTCACGATATCGCCAACGCTGAGCGATTCGTAGCCTTCATCAATGAACAGGTTCCCGTCAATTTCGGGCGCATCCGCTTTTGTGCGGCAGGTTGCTGCATCCTCGTCGATCTCATCAACAATGACATCCATGCGCATGCCGACTTTGGCCTCCAGCTTTGCCTCGGAAATAGCCTGCGCCTTTTCCATAAAGCGGTCCCAACGATCCTGCTTCACTTCGCTTGGTACGTGATCCGGCAAAGCATTACTGCGCGCGCCATCAACATTTTCGTATTGGAAGCAGCCGACGCGATCCAATTGCGCTTCGTCCATCCAATCGAGCAGGGTTTGAAACTCTGCCTCTGTCTCACCCGGATAACCGACAATAAACGTACTGCGCAGCGTGATGTCAGGGCATTGCGCGCGCCATGCCGCGATCTCGTCCAGCGTTTTAGCTCCTGCCGCCGGGCGCGCCATGCGCTTCAGAACATCCGGATGCGCATGCTGGAACGGGATATCGAGATAAGGCAGCAACCCATTCTCAGGATCGGCCATGAGCGGAATCAACTCGCGCACGGATGGATACGGGTAAACATAGTGCAAACGCACCCACGCACCCAGCTTACCCATTTCACGCGATAGATCAGTTATGTGCGAACGCACCTCCCCGTCTTTCCACGGGTTCACATCATATTTGCGATCAAGACCGTAGGCAGAGGTGTCCTGCGAGATCACCAACAATTCTTTCACGCCATTCTCGACCAGCTTTTCGGCTTCGCGCAAAACGGCATGAGCAGGACGCGACACAAGCCGACCGCGCATGTCAGGAATTATGCAGAATTTGCACTTGTGATTGCAGCCCTCGGAAATCTTCAGATAGCTGTAGTGGCGCGGCGTCAAAGACACACCCGAGGCCGGCAGCAAATCGACAAAGGGATCAGGCGATGGTGGAACAGCGCTATGAACAGCATCCAGAACCTGCTCATACTGATGGGGGCCCGTGACCGCCAAGATTTTTGGATGATGCTCGCGGATGTAATCAGGCTCTGCCCCCAGACATCCCGTCACGATCACCTTGCCATTCTCCTGCAACGCTTCGCCGATCGCATCAAGACTTTCAGCCTTGGCGCTATCAAGGAAACCGCACGTATTCACGATCACCGCATCCGCACCCGAATAATCGGGTGAAATCCCATATCCTTCGGCGCGCAGCCGCGTCAAAATGCGTTCGCTATCAACCAGTGCTTTGGGGCAACCAAGGCTGACCATGCCGATACGGGGCTGACCGGGACGCGCGGCGTCGGGCAATTTCACGCTTGGTGCAAGATCAGGGCGAAGTGATGGTGGGTTTTGTGTCATGGCGCGCTCTATACGGGTAAGAATGCCCTAAGAGAAGCATTACTGCATCAGCAACCAACCGCCGTTGCCAAGAATGTGAGTGCAGCTTTGTTGCAGCGCCCTATATGCAGGCTTAAGTTAATAAAAAAGGCGGAGCAGCCAAAATGCGTTTCTTGATCCGATTGATCGTCATCGTCCTCGCGGCGGCAGTGGTTGCCGTCATCGGTCTTCTTATGTTGCCCGGCGACAAAATCGCCCGCATCGCAGCAGATCAGCTTAGCAAGCAAACTGGGCGAATCGTTACCATCAGCCCTGAAACGTCGATCAGCCTTTATCCGACTTTGGGCATTACCACTGGCCCTGCTAGTATCGGAACGGCTGATTGGGCCAAGAACGGGCCACTGCTCACCTCGGATAGCCTATCCATAGGTGTCGATGTGCCTGCAATTTTGACAGTTACAATTCGCGTGACCAAGCTAGAGGCAAATAGCCCCCGCGTCGTACTGGAACGGGATGCC
>NZ_JBAUHO010000113.1:0-12891 GCF_049680325.1 Planktotalea sp. | reverse complement strand
CTGTCAGCCAGGTGCGTGCTGCGGCGCATGAGTTGACCAGTTTCGCCAAACGGCGCGGCATCGCGGTTGTCCTTGTCGGACACGTGACCAAAGACGGGCAAATCGCAGGTCCGCGCGTTGTCGAGCATATGGTCGACACCGTGCTTTATTTCGAGGGCGAGCGCGGGCATCAGTTCCGTATCCTGCGCGCGGTGAAGAACCGCTTTGGCCCATCCGACGAGATCGGCGTGTTTGAAATGACCGGCATGGGTTTGGCACAGGTCACCAATCCGTCCGCCCTGTTCCTGTCCGAGCGCGGCACACCCTCGCCCGGTTCGGTGGTTTTTGCTGGCGTCGAGGGCACCCGCCCCGTCCTGGTCGAACTCCAGGCACTGGTCGCGCCCTCCCCCCATTCGCAGCCCCGCCGCACAGTGGTTGGCTGGGATGGCGGACGCCTTGCAATGATTCTCGCGGTGCTTGAAGCGCGCGTTGGCATCCCGTTCACGGGACTTGATGTCTATCTCAATGTTGCGGGCGGCATGAAGATTTCCGAACCCGCCGCCGATCTTGCCGTGGCCGCTGCACTTTTAAGTGCGCGTGAAGACGCCGCTTTACCCGCAGAAACTGTGGTCTTTGGTGAAATCAGCCTCTCTGGTGCCCTAAGACCTGCACCGCAGACCGAAAACAGGTTGAAGGAAGCGCAAAAACTTGGTTTTACGGGCGCACTTGCTCCGGCGGGTGGTAAAGGTGTCAAAGTCAAAGGAATCACGCTCAACCAGATGAGCGATTTGACGGCCTTTGTCGGTGATGTATTTGGCGCGGGTTAACGCGCAGGGCAGACATAGAAAGCGAGCGGACCTATGGAAGGTTTTACCATTATTGACGGCGTAGTTGCGGTGATTATCGTGCTATCCGCTTTGCTGGCCTATTCACGCGGCTTCGTGCGCGAGGCGCTGGCGATTGCCGGTTGGCTTGCCGCAGCCATTCTTGCCTTCATGTTCGCACCGCAAGTCGAGCCGCTGGTGAAAGAAATCCCCGTCATCGGTGAATTCCTTGCCGATAGCTGCGAGTTGGCAATTATCGCCGCCTTTGCCGTGGTTTTTGCGATTTCGCTGATTGTGACCTCGCTCTTTACCCCTTTGTTTTCCTCGCTGGTCCAGCGGTCCGCGCTTGGCGGCCTGGATCAGGGCTTTGGTTTCCTTTTCGGCGTTTTGCGCGGCATCTTGTTGGTCGCGGTTGCCTTCTTCGTTTATGAAACCGTTATTACGCAACAAGATATCACGATGGTAGACGAGTCCCGCTCGGCCAAAGTTTTTGCGCGCATGACTGGCAAAATCGAGGATCGTAACCCCGAACAGGCCCTCGGCTGGATCACAACCCAGTACGAACAGCTTGTCGGCACCTGCGGCGCGCCTGAATAACGCTGGTGATTTTGCCTGATGATGTGGTGACACAAGCGCCCCGACCCTCTAAGAGGGACCAGACCGCAACCAGACCGGATTCGGAGCTGCTCGCCTTGTCCAAATTTATGCCCCCTGCCCATCCTTTTGATGACGACAAATTGAAAGAGGAATGTGGCGTATTCGGCGTTGTCGGCGCGACTGACGCTGCCAATTTCGTAGCCCTCGGGCTTCACGCATTGCAACACCGCGGACAAGAGGCAGGCGGAATAGTCAGCCACGATCCCGAACAGGGTTTCAATTCGGCCCGCCGTTTTGGCTATGTGCGCGATAACTTTACCAAAGTATCGCTGATGGAAACGCTTCCCGGGCCGCTTGCGATCGGGCATGTGCGCTATTCCACGGCGGGTTCCAAAGGCGCTGTGATCCGCGATGTGCAGCCCTTCTTTGGCGAATTTTCCATGGGCGGCGCGGCGATTGCCCACAACGGCAACATCACCAATGCCGACGCCCTGCGCAAAGAGCTGATCGAGCGCGGCTCGATCTTTCAAAGCTCCTCTGACAGTGAATGCATCATCCACCTCATGGCGCGGTCCATGCAGCGTAACATCCCCGAGCGGATGGAAGATGCGTTGCGCCGTGTCGAGGGGGCTTTTTCTATCGTTGCGATGACGCGCACCAAGCTGATCGGTGTGCGCGATCCATTGGGCGTGCGCCCGCTTGTGCTTGGTAAACTTGAAGGCGATGGCTGGGTTCTTAGTTCAGAAACCTGTGCGCTTGATATTATTGGCGCGGAATATGTGCGCGAGATCGAGCCCGGCGAAATGGTCGTCATCACGGCGAAAGACGGGGTGGAAAGCAATTTCCCCTTCCGTCGCCGTGCATCGCGGTTCTGCATCTTTGAACACGTCTATTTCTCGCGCCCTGACAGCATTATCGGTGGGCGCTCTGTCTATGAAACCCGTCGCCAGATCGGTGTGGAGCTGGCCAAGGAAAGCCCGGTCGAAGCCGATCTCGTCTGCCCCGTGCCCGATAGCGGCACGCCGGCAGCCATCGGTTTCAGCCAGCAAAGCGGCATTCCCTATGCGATGGGCATCATCCGCAACCAATACATGGGCCGCACCTTTATTGAGCCGACAGAGCAGATCCGTAACATGGGTGTGCGCCTGAAGCTGAACGTGAACCGTGCGCTGATTAAAGGCAAACGCGTCATTCTGGTGGACGATAGCGTTGTGCGCGGCACGACATCGCGCAAGATCAAGGAAATGATCCTCGATGCAGGCGCGGCAGAAGTGCATTTTCGTATCGCTTCCCCGCCCACGGCCTGGCCGTGCTTTTACGGTGTCGACACGCCCCAGCGCGACAAGCTTCTGGCGGCGACGATGACCGAAGAAGAAATGCGCGTTCATCTGGCCGTGGATAGCTTGAAGTTCATTTCGCTAGACGGGCTTTACCGCGCCGCTGGCGAGGCCGAAGGACGCGATGCCAAATGCCCGCAATATTGCGATGCGTGTTTCTCGGGCGATTATCCTGTGACGCCGAGCGATCAAATCACCAAGGGATTTGAGCTTAAAGCTGCGGAATAACCGTGCGATGAGTTTATTGGCAAAATGAAGGCGGAACACAGATGAGCAAAATTGCACTGGTCACGGGCGCATCGCGCGGACTTGGTTTCGCATTGGCCGAAGCTTTGGCACAGACCCATCATGTGGTTGCTGTTGCGCGCACCACTGGCGCGTTGGAGGATCTGGATGATCGCATTCAGGCCGCTGGCGGACAGGCGACTTTGGCACCGATGGATATTTCCAACGAGGGCGCAATGGCGCAGCTTTGCCGTTCCATCTATGATCGTTGGGGCAGCGTTGATACATGGGTTCATGCCGCAGTGCATGCCGCCCCTTTGACACCTGCTGCGCATATCGATGCCAAGGACTGGGCCAAGTCGATGTCGATCAACGCCACGTCGATGGGCATGTTGATCCCCTACATCGCTCCGCTTTTGGGCACCAATGGCACTGCGATGTTCTTTGACGATCAAACGATCGGGGCGAAGTTTCATGGCTGCTATGCCGCATCCAAAGCTGCGCAGATCACATTGGCGCGCAATTGGGCCGCTGAGTGCGAAAACACCGGGCCACGCGTGTTGATCGAGACGCCCCCAGCGATGTCGACGGCCACGCGGTCGCGCTTTCACCCGGGCGAAGATCGCGATGCGCTGGCGCATCCCCGCGATGTTGCCGCGACGCTGCTGCCCAAACTGTTAAACGCCTAAAGCCTTTACGGAGTCCCGCCCCTCCACTATGCATCGTCAAAGCGGATAAAGGGGCAGCTATGCGCATTCTCATCACCAATGACGACGGCATCAACGCACCTGGCTTGAGCGTGCTCGAGGCGATTGCAACCGAGCTTGCTGGCGCAGAGGGCGAAGTCTGGACCGTTGCCCCCGCATTCGAGCAATCAGGCGTCGGGCATTGCATCAGCTACACACATCCCATGATGGTCAGCCAAATGGGCGAGCGGCGCTATGCAACCGAGGGTTCCCCTGCTGATTGTGTGCTGGTCGGATTGCATGATGTGATGAAAGATGCCCTGCCCGACTTGATCCTGTCCGGCGTGAACCGCGGCAACAATTCCGCCGAGAACACGCTTTATTCAGGCACCATTGGCGCGGCGATCGAGGGTGCGTTGCAAGGCGTAACCTCCATCGCGCTATCACAGTACTTTGGCCCCGCCAACGCCAGCGCCGAAAATCCGTTCGAAGCGGCCGCTGCGCATGGCGCGGATGTGATCCGCCGCATTCTGGCGCAAACACCTGAGGCCGGGGGGGACTATCGCCTGCTGTTCAACGTCAATTTCCCGCCCGTCCCGGCAGCCGATGTCAAAGGTGTCAAGGTTGCCCGCCAAGGTCGCAGGCCCGATGTATATTTCGGGGTTGAGCCGCATATGTCCCCGTCGGGAAAACGCTTTTTGTGGATCAAAGGCGGCGATCAACGCGTGCGCCCAAGCGAAGGTAGCGATGCGGCCGTCAATCTGGACGGTTATATTTCTGTCACCCCGATGCGCGCCGATCTGACGGCGGATGACGTAATGGAGCGCTTTGCAGCAAACCTATGACGGACGCTTCCACCCTCATGCAATTTCTATTCGCGCTGCGCTCTAAGGGCGTGACAGACGCACGTGTGCTGACCGCAATGGAAAAAGTGGATCGCGCAGCTTTTATTCGCGGGCTGTTTGCCGAGCGCGCCTATGAGGATATGCCCCTGCCGATCCCCTGCGGGCAGACCATTAGCCAGCCGTCGGTCGTGGGATTGATGACACAGGCCCTGCGTGCTGGCCCACGAGATACAGTGCTGGAGGTCGGGACAGGCTCTGGCTATCAGGCTGCGGTGCTTAGCCATGTGGCGCGGCGGGTTTACACAGTTGATCGCCACAAGCGGCTTGTCGCTGAGGCGCGCGACGTATTCGACGCGCTTGGTTTGACCAATATCACCGCCTTTACGGCCGATGGCAGCTATGGGCTGCCAGATCAGGCCCCCTTTGATCGTATTCTGGTGACCGCTGCGGCCGAAGATCCCCCCGGTCCGTTGCTGGCACAGTTGAAAGTGGGCGGTATTATGGTACTGCCTGTCGGGCAATCGGACGCTGTTCAAAGCCTGATCCGTGTCACACGCCACGAAAGCGGCTTTGAATACGACGAATTGCGCCCCGTGCGCTTTGTTCCGCTCATCGAGGGGCTGGGACGCGACGGATAAATCTGTTATAGAGGCTCTAATTTTCAGGACGCTGCGATCAACGTGGCGCATGTGAGGACATCGAGATGACGAATTCAGCAATCAGCCCTACGCTGCGCGCGCTTTTGTGTGGCACCGCATTGTTCACGCTTGGCGCATGTGAAGACGGCTTTGATTTGGATATGCGCGGCGGCTTGGGCAACAAGTTCGACACCACCGACGCAGCGATCAACGCGACCCAAGCACGCCCGAGCCCTGACGCACGCGGCGTTATCACCTATCCCAACTATCAGGTTGCGGTCGCGCAGCGCGGCGACACCGTCGCAGATGTCGCGGCGCGCATCGGCGCAGATGCAGGCGAATTGGCCCGCTACAACGGGCTGTCCACAGACACCGAACTGCGCAAGGACGAAGTGCTCGCCCTGCGCAATCCTGTCTCTACGCTGCCTGGCGGTGCCGCCCCTGCTGGCACCGTTCCAGCCAATGGCGCAGTCGATATCACCGCCCTTGCGCAAGGCGCGATTGATAGCAGCCCCGTAACCACAAGTGCGCTACCCGCCGCTACCGCAGCGGGTCCAGAGCCTGTACGCCACCGCGTTGCGCGCGGTGAAACGGCCTTTACCATTGCGCGTCTTTACAATGTTTCGGTGCGCTCGCTTGCCGATTGGAACGGTTTGGACAAGGACTTTTCCGTGCGCGAAGGTCAATACCTGTTGATCCCTGTTGCCCAGAATCAGACCAATGTCGCAGCCGCGCCGCTGGCAGCAACGACATCACCGGGAACCGGGACGCCAACGCCAACGCCGCCCTCTGCGACCAAACCATTGCCGCAAGAGGTGACGCCCGTCGCCGCAGCGCCCGTCGAAACGCCGCCCGCACCCGTGCTTGCCAAGCCGACCAAAGCCGTTGCAGCCGCGCGCATGGGCTTTCCTGTGCAGGGTCCGATTGTACGTGAGTACACAAAGGGCAAGAACGATGGCATCGGCATCGGCGCAAACGCAGGAACACCTGTCAAAGCCGCCGCTGCAGGCACCGTTGCTGCAATCACGGAAAACACCGACAATCTTCCGATCATCGTGGTCAAACATCCGGACAACCTGCTGACGGTCTATGCGAATGTTGACGGTCTTAAGGTGAAAAAGGGCGACTCGGTTTCGCGCGGACAGCAGCTTGCCTCGATCCGTGCAGGAAGCTCTGATTTCTTGCACTTTGAGGTGCGCAAAGGCTTTGATAGCGTCGATCCGCTGCCCTATTTGCAATAACGGGCCGTGCTAAGCGCGAAGGCGTTCCAGCGAGCTTAGCTGATCTGGACGCCGTGTCGGCCTGCAAGATCACAAAAAAACTGCCACGCAACGCGCCCCGAACGCGAGCCGCGCGTTGCCTGCCATTCGATTGCTTCGGCGCGTAATGTCGCGGGATCAATGCTAAGGTTCGCAGCCGCGCAATAGCCGTCGATCATCGCGAGAAACGCATCCTGATCGCACGGGTGAAATCCCAGCCACAGGCCAAAGCGGTCAGAAAGCGAAACCTTTTCTTCTACGGCTTCGCCAGGATTGATCGCGCTGGAGCGTTCGTTTTCAATCATATCGCGCGGCATCAAATGACGCCGGTTCGATGTCGCATAAAGCAGCACGTTATCCGGGCGCCCTTCTATGCCACCGTCCAGCACAGCTTTGAGCGATTTGTAATGCTCATCATCATGGCTGAACGAGAGATCGTCGCAATACAGAACAAAGCGCTGCGGCGCGCCGCGTAGCAAACTTAGCAAACGGCCAACACTTGGAAGATCCTCGCGTTGCAGTTCTACAATCTTTAGATCAAGGCCCTCATCAATCAACTGCGCATGAACGGCTTTGACCAAGGATGATTTCCCCATGCCCCGCGCGCCCCAAAGCAGCGCATTATTGGCAGGAAAGCCTTTTGCAAATTGACGCGTGTTGGCAAGCAATGTGTCGCGCGCACGGTTGATCCCGACAAGCAAATCCAGCGATACGCGGTTGACCTTGGCGACAGGAAGCAACGCATCTGGCCCTGTTTGCCACACAAATGCAGTGGCAGATCCGAAATCAGGGGCGGCAAGTGGCGCAGGGGCGAGACGTTCAAGCGCCCCTGCAATGCGTTCTAATTCGCTCATTTGTCGTCTTCCTCTTCGAACTCCTTCATCAGAGGGTCGTCAAATTCTTCTTCGTCATCGTCGAAATAACCCTCCTCACGCAGCTTCTCATCGCGTTTGGTTTCGACGCGGCGCACAAGGAAAATCGAAATCTCGTAAAGACCATAGACCACTGTGAACAGGATCAGCTGAGTGATGACGTCAGGCGGCGTGACCAGCGCGGCCAGCAACAAGATACCAACCATCGCATATTTACGCACCGCGCCAAGGCCATCAGCGCTGACAAGCCCTGCTTTGCCCATCAAGGTCAAAAGCACCGGAAGTTGGAAACACAGACCAAAAGCGATGATGAATTTCAACGTGATATCAAGGCTTTCGTTTACTTTACCAAAGAAGGTAATGCGCACACCCGAGCTATCGGTTGCGACCTCTTTCGCCACTTCACCAGCGGGAATGTTGCCCGCAACGGTGCTTAACAGACCTGTGAAAATCGAGCTGATATCAGCAAAGCCAAGAAAGAAGCTCATCGCGAGCGGCGTTACCACAAACTGCGCGAAGGACGCGCCAAGCAGGAACATCGCCGGGGAGGCAATCAGGAAAGGCAGAAAGGCATTCTTTTCTTTCTTGTAAAGGCCGGGCGCAACAAAACGCCAAAGCTGGTAGGCAATGACAGGAAACGCCAGAATAAAACCGAATACCATCGAAATGCGGAACAGCGTGAACAGATATTCCTGCGGCGACGTATACTGTAGCGTCGGGTTCGGATCGCCAAGATCGCGCAGCGTATTTTCAATCGGGGCCAGCAGAAATTCAAGGATCGGCTCGGCGACGACAAAAGCAAGAATGATGCCAACAATAAACGCGCCGACAGCACGGATCAGCCGCGTGCGCAGCTCTGCCAGATGTTCAATAAGCGGGGCGGAGCTGTCTTCGACGTCGTCTGTCTGGCTCATGCAGTGTCCTTCGCCGCTTTGCTCGCGGTCTTTTTCGCAGCAGGCTTCTTAGCCGGAGCCTTCGCCGCTGTTTTTGCTGGTGCTTTCTTCGCCGCAGGCTTTTTTGCAGCCGGCGTCTTTGCCACAGGCTTTTTCGCCGGATCTTTTTTAGCGGGCGCTTTTTTTGCGGCTGTCTTCTTCGGCGTTGCCGTTACGCTGTCACCTGCTGCCTCTGCCGCTTTGGCTTCGGCGGCGCGTGCGGCTTGCGCGGCAAGGCGTTCTTCAGCCTTCTTCGCAGCAGCGTCGTGAATTTTCTTGGCATCAGCCGCGCGATTTTCGGCAAGTTTGCCCGTTTCACTGTCAGGCGACCAGTTCTTGAAACCCTTGGCCGCGTCTTCAATGCCATCCAGCCCCAGATTTTTGGAACTGGTCATGTCTTTAAAGCTAGAGGTCGCTTCCTTCATGCCACTTTCATCAGCGGCCTGATCCATCGCACGAGAAAACTCGCGCGCCATGCCCTTGGCCTTGCCCACAAACTGCCCGACCTTGCGGAACAGCATTGGCAAATCCTTGGGCCCGATGACGATCAGCGCAACAACGCCAATCACCAAAAGCTCCGTCCAGCCCAGATCAAACATTGTCTATTAGACCTTGTCTGTCTCTTCAGGTGTCACATCTTTTGCCGCATCGGCGATGTCATCTTCGAGCTCTTTCGTGCCCTCGTTGACACCCTTTTTGAAGGATGTGATGCCTTTGCCAACTTCGCCCATGAGCGAGCTGATTTTGCCACGGCCAAACAGCACGAGGACCACTACGGCGATCAACAGAAGGCCAGGTAGGCCAATATTTCCAATACCCATAAGGTTTCTCCCAGTTCAAAAACAGCGTGATACACGCTCGTTCGAATTGTATCTATTGCCTCAGAGCGCGCGTTAAAAGGGACAAACGCGCATTAAAGCCATTTTGCTGCGCAATTTTGTAACCTTGGGTCAGAAAAAACTGCGCGCACAACGCTTAGGCAGGGAAGATGAAGCAGCGATCGCGCCGCACAGTTAGCCAAAGAGGCGTGCCGACTTTAGGCAGAAAAACATTCGGGACCGTCGCCCGAATAAGCGCGTCTTTGGCGTCCATCCTGAATTCGATCAAGCTTTCAGATCCCATAAAACGCGCACGCTGCACCACGCCGCGCGCAGCGACGCCTTCGCGCACCGTCGGCAACGGCCCCTTGCCCCCGCGATCAAAGTCGATGCCCACATGCTGCGGGCGGAATACGATATCCACCTCAGCGCCGTCTGGCACGCCGGGGGCAAGGAACTGGCCAAAGGGCGTGTCGGCCAAGGCCCCGTTGGCTGTGCTGCGTATCACATTGATATCGCTAAAGAACCCGACAGCGGCCATATCCACGGGCGCGTTGTAGATATTGTAAGGCGCGCCGCGCTGGACAATCCGCCCTGCCCGCATCAACGCGATTTCATCCGCCATGCGCATCGCTTCTTCCGGCTCATGCGTTACCAGCAAAACCGCTGCGCCCTCTTCCTTGAGCAGCGCCAGAGTTTCATCGCGGATACCGTCACGAAGTCGATTATCAAGACCCGAAAAGGGTTCATCCATCAACATGATTTTCGGACGTGGTGCCAAAGCACGTGCAAGCGCAACGCGTTGCTGTTCCCCCCCCGATAGCTCATGCGGAAAAGCGTCAATGAGCCGCATCAAGCCAACTTTGCCGAGCAATTCCTCGACGCGCGCACGTTTTTCAGCGCGCGTGCCTTTCAGGCCGAAAGCCACATTATCTGCTACACTCATATGCGGAAAAAGCGCGAAATCCTGAAACATAAGGCCAATGCCGCGCTGTTCGGCTGGCACCGACGTCCTGCCATCGCAAATAAGCTGGCCATCGACCCAGATTTCACCGCTGTCCTGCATATCCACACCAGCGATCATGCGCAGCGTTGTAGACTTCCCGCAGCCCGATGGCCCCAAAAGACAGGTAACCTGCCCAGGCGAAATGCTGAACGTGACATCATCCACGACCTTCGTCCCCCCGAAGAGGCGCGTCAGGTTCATAATCTCCAAGCGCGGCGCTTTGCCCTGCATGAAAGGCCCTTTGGTTGGTTCGCGAACGTCATACTTGATAAAATTCATCAAGAATGCCTTGTCCTAACAGCCCAAATCAAGCGGTTCAACCCGCTGCAATGCGCCAAGTACTGCGACACAACCATGCAGGCAGGCCTTAATTATCCTTGATACAGATAGCGTTAACCACTCAGTAACCTTGATAGGGCAATCGTAGGGGATGATGTTGAACCCTTCCCTCTGCCGCGCTGTCATGCGCTCTCTCTCGGCGGGTGTCTTTTTTTCAGCAGTTCTGGGTCTTGCCGCCTGCGACAATTCCAACGCAGGCGGCAATGACGATGTCATCAGCGGAACGCCCACCGCTGCTCAACTGGCAGAGCTGGAAGCAAAGACAGTCCTGGTTTCGGGGTTTGGCACACCGCGCGCCGATGGCACGTTCAGCACATCTTTGGCCACAATCTTCAAAGGCTCTTACAAAGATGCAAATGGCAACGGTTATGCATTGGAGATCGGGCGCGACGAGACGACTTTCAGCGCACGTGTCGGGCTGATTTCGGGCACGGATGGCGGCGATCTGCCCACCAGCGGCATCGCATCCATGCGCGGGGTCTATCAGGTTGCTGAGGTTGGAAAATCGCAAGGCGACGCGCGGGAGTATGGCGAACCAGTGGTCACGTCAGGCCGCATCACACTGCGCGCTGATTTCGAACATGGCACATTGCAAGGCAATGACGAGGCTTTGAGCATTGATGGCGTATTCTCGGGCAAGAGCCTGACAGGAAACGCATATTTTCATGCCCGCCAAGCAATGCTGGGCGGGCAAGTCGGCGAAGATCGCGCCGTCGGAATTTTCCACGGCGCTGATGACGCAAGCACTTTTGTCGGTGGCTTTCTTGTTGAGCGCTAGAAGGTTGCGTTCACGCCGCCGCCATCGTGCAGAATATTCTGGCCGACGATGAATCCGGCATGGCGGGAACACAAGAACGCACAGGTCGCGCCGAACTCATCCGCCGTGCCGTAGCGCCCGACAGGAATCGTTTTGCAGCGCTGTACTTTGGCTTCTTCCGGGGTAATGCCCTGCGCCTTGGCAACGCCGCCATCAAGGGATACAGCGCGATCGGTCGCGTGAATGCCCGGCAAAAGGTTGTTGATGGTCACGCCCGTCCCCGCCACCTGACGCGACGTGCCCGCGACATAGCCGGTAAGGCCTGCACGCGCCGAATTGGACAAGCCAAGCACGCCAATCGGTGCCTTGACCGATTGCGACGTAATATTCACCACACGGCCCCAGCCACGTTCCATCATGGACGGCACCAGCGCTTTAATCATCGCGATTGGTGCCAGCATATTGGCATCGAGCGCTTTGATGAAATCCTCGCGCTCCCAATCGTGCCACATCCCGGGAGGCGGGCCACCCGCGTTATTTACCAGAATATCCACTTCGCCCGCTGCCTTAAGGACAGCAGCACGGCCCTCATCAGTGGTGATGTCGGCAGCGACCGTCGTTACTTCGACGCCATGTTTTTCCCGAATTTCTTTTGCAGTTTGCTCCAGCGCTTCCGCGCCGCGCGCGTTCAGGACGAGATCGCAACCCGCCTCTGCCAGCGCTTCGGCGCAGCCGCGGCCCAAGCCTTTGCTCGACGCACAGACAATTGCACGTTTCCCTTTGATTCCCAGATCCATGTCGCTCTCCTCGTTTGTATATCCGCAACGCCCCGCGCTCATTCCCGTGCTTTGACACACGAAGGTCTGTATAGTGACATAATTGCGTGCCATGAGGGCGTAAGAAATCCCAGTTAGACGAGTGTTTTAAATGAATGCAAGCAACAACACAGGCAGCGCATTAGCTCAGAGCATTCCTGTGTACTGTGGCGACGATTTTTTGGTGATCGACGGGGCCAATATCGACGACACTCTCAGCTTTGCCGAAGAAGCCCTGCTTGATGATGTGTACGAGCTGCGCCAACGCTCTGCACCCAAACGACTTTCTATCCACGCGCAAGCAAACGGAACCCATCTGATTGCCAAGGGCACGCAAACCGGCACCCCCGGCGCACGGGTGATCGTGGATAGCTGCATGACCGTCATGACGGTTGACGGCTCAACGCTGGAATTGCTGTTGCTTGTCGAACTTGACGATGATGACCATGTCGCAAATGTGCATGTGCTTCCGCTTGCCGTACTGGCGGCAAATGCGCATTACCGCCTTGTCGGGATTGATCGTGACAACGCCACCCGCAAACTGGCCCAGGTCGCTTGCGTGTCATTCTCACGCGGCACCAACATCACTATGAGCTCTGGCGCGCAACGCCCCATTGAGGATTTGCAGGTCGGCGACAAAGTCCTGACCCGCGACGATGGCGGTCAGGAAATCCGCTGGATCGGCCAACATACCGTACGCGCTGTGGGCGATTTCGCTCCCATTTTGATAAAAGCGGGCACGTTGAACAACACCAATGATCTGATGGTCAGCCCCGATCACCGCTTGTTTATTTACCAACGCCGCGACGCGCTTGGCGCGGGCCGCTCCGAGGTATTGGTCAAAGCGCGCCATTTGGTAAACGGCGATACTGTCATCCAACAGGACGGCGGGTTTATCGATTATTTTCAACTGCTCTTCGATCAGCATGAAATCATCTACGCCGAAGGCATCGCCGCAGAGA
>NZ_JBAUHO010000112.1:0-14825 GCF_049680325.1 Planktotalea sp. | reverse complement strand
ATCCAAGGTTGGGAATACCAACCGCTTGGTCCGTTTCAGGGGAAAGCATTTGGCACATCCATAAGCCCATGGATCGTCACGGCCGCCGCGCTTGAAGATTTCCGCGCCCCGACGCCCAAGCGCGATCACAAATTGCTCCCATATCTGGACGGTTCGAAAGACGGTCTTTACGACATCGAGCTCGAAGTGCTGATGCAACCCGAAGGCGCCAGCAAAGCAAGTTCCATCGCCAAGACCAACTACAACCGCATGTATTATTCAGCTGCTGAACAGCTGGCGCATCACGCCAGTGGTGGCTGCGCGATGACTGCGGGTGATTTGCTTGGCTCCGGCACCATCTCTGGTGCGGATCGCTCCGAGTTTGGCTCGCTTATGGAGCTGAGCTGGGCTGGCAAAGAGCCTTTTACGCTGGAAACGGGCGAAAAACGCGGCTTCCTAGAGGATGGCGATACAATGACATTGCGCGGCGCGGCTAAAGGCGACGGGTACAAAATCGGATTTGGCGATTGCGTCGGGAAAATTCTTCCTGCCGTAACCTGGCCAGCAAAATAAGGACGACACTCATGGCAAAAGCATTCGCATCGCAAGGCGACATGACCGAAAAGAAAATCACCTTTGACGAGGTGGGCAAAGACCTTTGGGCCTTCACAGCCGAGGGTGATCCAAACTCTGGCGTCATCATCGGCGACGAGTCCGTGATGATCGTTGAGGCACAAGCGACCCCGCGCCTTGCGAACAAAGTCATCGAAAAGGTACGCGAAGTCACGGACAAGCCAATCAGCCACGTCGTGCTAACGCATTACCATGCTGTGCGTGTGCTTGGGGCTTCAGCCTATGGCGCGGATCAGATCATCATGGGCGATGTCGCCCGCGCGATGGTTGTAGAGCGCGGTCAGGAAGACTGGGACAGCGAATTCCAGCGCTTTCCGCGTCTGTTTGAAGGTCACGAGAGCATTCCGGGTCTTACCTATCCGACCACGACATTCAGCGAGGACATGACAGTCTATCTTGGCAATCGTCGCGTTGATCTGATGCACTTGGGCCGCGCACACACGGCGGGCGATATCGTCATCCATGTGCCGGACGAGAACGTGATGTTCACGGGCGATATTGTTGAAGATCACTCCGCTTGCTATTGCGGCGATGGCCATTTCGCTGATTGGGGTGACACATTGGACAACATCGCATCCTTCGATGTGGACGCAATTGCGCCCGGCCGCGGCGGTGCGTTGATTGGCAAAGACGCCGTGCATCGCGCGATCGAAAGCACCCGCGACTTTGTCGAAAGCACCTATCTTCCAGCGGCCAAGGTCGCAGCGCGCGGTGGCTCGCTCAAGGAAGCATGGGACGCTGTGCGCGCGTCTTGCGATCCGAAGTTCAAAGACTACGCGATCTACGAGCATTGCCTGCCCTTCAACGTGGCCCGCGCCTATGATGAAGCCCGTGGCATCGAGACACCGCGCATCTGGACCGCGCAGCGCGATCTGGACATGTGGGAAGCGTTGCAGGGATAGCATCACTCCCCTTTGAACTTTGCGAATTAGGCACAAACATGGCGCATCCGTTGGGTGCGCCTTTTTTGGGGCTCAAACCAGTCAAATTTTGCACCAATCCCACCTTCAAAACGGCACTCAAGCCTGCCCCGAAACCGGGGCGTGGAAAGTCAATTGGAGTTTGGAATTCGGCTAGCAGCGCCCTCTGCGCAACGTCGATCCAATCCTCATGAAACGTGCCTGAATGTAAGGGATTGCGAGTATGCCTATCGCGTCTGAACTAAGTATCGACAACACAGCAAGCGCCTTAACGCTCGCTCAAACAATCTTTGGATCAGGCGTAAGCGTAACAAGCGCCACCTTGACCGGCGCAGCTATGCAGTCGGGCACATTCTCAGGCGGCGATGCGACACTTGGGGATATCGCTGTCGCTGACACAGGCATTATTCTGTCTACAGGCGATGTTGCTGCATACACCAATAGTAGCGGTACATTGGATACCAACACGAGCGCTGGAACATCGACAGACCACGGCACTGCCGGTGACGCAGATCTTGATGCGATTTCAAGCCAGACCACCTTTGACGCTGTGACGCTAAATGTGGACTTTACAGCGACTTCTGCTGGCTATCTGACCATGCAGTTCACTTTCTCATCAGAAGAATATCTGGAATACGTAAATTCAGGGGTGAACGATGCCTTTGGTGTTTGGGTCAATGGCACCCATGTGCCGTTCTCACCTGCCGCCAATGATCTGGTTTCAATTGATTCAATCAACAACTTGTCTTCTTCTAACCTGTATCTGGACAATCCGTCTGGCTCCGACATCTACAACACTGAAATGGATGGCACGACAATCGTGCTATCCCTGAAAGCGCCGATTAACAGCGGTGCAAATACGCTCAAGATTGCGCTTGCGGATGGGGGTGACAGCTCATTAGATTCAAACGTCCTCATCGCAGCGAACTCGGTTCAAGCAGTTGCATTGGCGTTTGATGATACCGTCACGCTTGAACAGAATAGCTCGATCACCATTGATGTTCGCGACAACGATTTCGACGAAACCGGTGGTGGATTAGACGTCATTGAGATCAACGGGAACCCGATTTCCGTAGGCACGCCCCTGACCTTGCCCACAGGCGAAATCATCACCTTGAACGCAGATGGCACACTGACCGTCGAAAATGACGGAGACATTGGCTCGGAAGTGTTCACTTATACGGTGGAAAATTCGCTGGGCGATACCGATGTCGGTTATCTGACAATCAATACAGTCGCCGATCTTCCGCTCGATTTCATTGTCGAAGGCACTGGCGGTGACGATACAATCAATGCCGCCTACACGGGTGATCCCGAGGGCGATCAAATTGACAACCTCGATCATAGTGACGGCTCAAACGACGACAGCATCGAAGCTGGCGCAGGGAATGACGATGTCATGGCCGGAGCCGGCGACGACACGGTCATTGGCGGCACCGGCAACGACACCATATACGGTGACGATGGTGATGGTGTCGGAGCATCCGGTGCAGAGTTTATTACCAACGGGTCATTTGAAGACGGCACGCACCAAGCCAATGGCGTGAATGGCCTGACTGGCTGGAGCAATACATCTGGCTCACCCGATTCCGCCGATGACGGGACAACCGCTGAAAGCTGGAACCCTGCCAACGCTGCCTCGGATGGCACTGGCTACATCACCATGTGGGCAAATTCCACGGGCCCCAACGAGTCGATGCAGCAAACGCTCGCAACGCCCTTGGATGCAGGCACATCATACACACTTACTGTAAATGCGATCTCTGCAGATCAGATTGGCGGTCAGTGGTTTACGCCAACAGATATCCCTGTCGAGTTCGAGTTGATTGATCAGACAACAGGCACGGTTCTTGGGTCTGTGACGGTTCAAGGGACATCTTACGGTTCCTATACCTTCGACTTTACACCGCCCACATCGGTTAGCACGATCATCATCCGGCCCAACTCCGCCGGCTCCGGAACTTACCCATCTGTTATCATTGATGAATTAAGCATCGTTGAAACTTCTTCGGGAGTCAGCAGCAACGACAGCATTGACGCTGGTGATGGCGATGACGTGGTCTTTGGCGAAGAAGGCGACGATACAATCCTTGGCGGCGCTGGCGCAGACAGCCTTGATGGCGATGGCGGCTCTGACAGTATTGATGGCGGCACTGGAAATGACACGCTTATCGGCGACAATGGCAATGACACGCTTAGCGGCGGTGCAGATGATGACGAAATCTACGTCTCCTCAGGCGATAACCTCATTGATGGTGGCAGCGGTTCGGACGATATCTTTGCGGGCACTGGCAACGATACAATCGACGGCGGAACCGGTGCGGACGTCATGGCTGGTGCAGGTGGCGATGACATCTTTACGCTGAATGATGATTTTGGCGCAGACACGATTTCAGGCGGCGAAACGGGCGAAACCGGCGGCGACACGCTTGATCTAAGCGCCATAACAGATGATCTAACACTCGATCTGACGAGTGCGAACCCCGAGACGGGAAGCATCTCTGACGGCACTGATACAGCAAGTTTTGTGGAGATCGAGAACATCATTCTTGGTGGTGGCCGTGACACTCTGGTTCTGGCTGATGGCTCTGGCGCGGACACTGTCGAGGCCTTCGATCTGAGCGATAGCGGCGATGGCACGGCCAACGATCAACTCGACGTCTCGGGCCTCACAAGCGATGGTGGCACGACGCCAGTGACAACCGATGATGTTACCGTCACCGACGATGGCAGCGGCAATGCTGTTCTGACGTTCCCGGGTGGCGAAAGCATTACGTTGATTGGTGTCGCACCGACATCCGTCGATAGCGCGGCAGAACTGGAAGCCATCGGGATTCCGGCTGTAGCGTCCCTAAACTACATCGTAGAGGGCACGTCTGGCGCGGACAACATCACGGTTGGCTATGCAGGCGATCCTGAAGGCGACATGATCGACAACGCTGACAACCTTGCCGGCAACGATGCCGATTCCATTCTTGCGGGTGCTGGCGACGATACCATTCACAGTTTCTTTGGTGACGACACGATTGATGCGGGTACGGGCAATGACTGGGCCGCAGGCTATGATGGTAACGACTACATCGATGGCGGCGACGGCAATGACGAACTACATGGCGGAGAGGGCAGCGATACACTTATCGGCGGCATCGGTGACGATTCTCTGAACGGCGACAATGGCGATGACTCCCTGGTTGGCGGCGACGGCGCTGACACCTTCACTGGTGGCGCTGGCGCTGACACGATCGAGGGTGGAAATGACAACGATACCATCTATGGCCAAAGCGGCGGCGACAGCATCAATGGCGATGCTGGCGACGATGTAATCTACGGTGAAGCTGACAACGACGCCATTAACGGCGGCGATGGCAACGATGGGATTGACGGCGGAACAGGCGACGACACGCTATATGGCGGCATGGGTAATGATACCTTGCTCGGTGGTGATGGAGCAGACTCGCTCTTTGGCAACGAGGACAATGACAGCATCGAAGGCGGTGCGGGCAACGATACAGTTGAAGCTGGCACAGGTAATGACACTATTATTGGCGGTGACGGTGACGATTCAATCAGCGGTGATTTCGGCGATGACTTGATTATCGGCGGCGCGGGCGATGACTTCCTGCGCGGTAGTTTCGGTAACGACACGATCACAGGTGGTACTGGTGCGGATACGCTCTGGGGTGGTTTTGGCGATGACGTCTTCAACGTCGCAGCGGACTTCGGCACTTACATCATTGAAGGTGAGGAAGAGGATGAAACTGTCGGTGATACGATGGACCTGTCCAACATCACCAACGATCTGACGATTGACCTGAGCAATGCAAATCCGGAAGCAGGCACGTTCACAGATGGCACCAACACCGGTTCTTTTGTCGATATCGAGAACATCGTTCTCGGCAGCGGTGACGATACGCTTGTTCTAAGCACCTTCGGTGGGTCTGACAGTGTCATCGGTTTCTCTGCACCTACAGACACAGGTGGCGGCACATTTTCTGGCAATGACCAATTGGATGTAAGCGGTCTGCTCGATTTTGACAGCAACCCAACGCACACAGGCAATGTCACTGTAACCGAAGTCGGTGGCAACGCTGTTTTGACGTTTGCGAACGGTGAATCCCTGACTTTGGTCGGCGTTCCCGCCGCTGATGTGTCTTCTCCTGCGCAGCTTATTGCGATGGGCATTCCAGAAGGCCCGGATGGCTATGTTGACGGCACCGCTGGTGACGACGTTATCGACAGCACCTATGCCGGCGATCCCAATTTCGACCGCGTTGACAGCAACGATGCGCAACTGCCTGGCATGACTGGCGATGACGACTATATCCGCGCTGGTGATGGCAATGATAGCGTTCTGGCCAATGCAGGCGATGATATCGCCGAAGGTGGCGCAGGCAACGATACGCTGGACGGCGGCGTTGGCGCAGACACGCTTCGCGGCGATGCGGGTGACGATAGCCTTATCGGTGGCCTTGGCGATGATAGCCTTATCGGTGGCCTTGGCGATGATAGCCTTATCGGTGGCCTTGGCGATGATAGCCTTGTTGGTGGTACAGGCGATGATACGCTGAACGGCCAGATCGGCGACGACGTTCTGGAAGGCGGCGACGGTTCTGACAGCTTTGCGCTGGAAGACGACTTTGGCAACGACACCATCGTTGGCGGCGAAGTCGATGATGCGGTTGGCGACGTTTTGGACATGAGCGGCGTTGGCGGCGGACTCAGCTATGATCTGACAGGCACCAACAGCGAAGCTGGCACCGTCTCCGATGGCACCAACACACTTGAATTCAGCGAGATCGAAGATATCCGTCTCAGCTCGGGCATCGACACGCTGATCCTGGCGGACGGCTCTGGCAACGATACGGTCAGCAACTTTACCGCGCCATTTGACGATGGTTTCGGCACATGGGTCGGCATTGACCAGGTTGATGTCAGCGGCATGACCGACGCCAATGGTGCGATGGTCAACACAGGTGATGTTACCATCAGTGATACAAACGGCGATGGTACCGGCGACGTGATCCTGACCTTCCCGGGCGGCGAATCCTTAACGCTTGTCGGTGTGCTACCAAGTGCATTCCCTGTTCCCGAGGCCCTTGCTGCGATCGGAATTCCACTTGCGGACTACATTGTTGAAGGGACCGCAGCGGGCGAACTCATCGACGGCAACTATCTAGGCGATCCGGAGGGCGATCTGGTAGACGCCGGCGACGGTGATCCACTGCTCGCGAATGCGAATAGTGACAGTATCGAAGCTGGCGATGGTGACGACACCGTTTATGCTGGTGCAGGCGATGACACCGTCTACGGCGGCGCGGACGACGACGAAATCCACGGTGGCGATGGCGACGACACGCTGATTGGCGACGAAGGTGACGATCTGATCTTCGGCGGCGCGGGAAGCGATAGCGTCCTTGGTGGAGCTGGCGACGACATTATCAACGGTATGACCGGTAGCGACTATCTCGAAGGTGGCGCGGATTCTGATACCTTTGTCATCGAAGACGGCTTTGGTAGCGATACAATCGTTGGCGGCGAAACCGTCACGACCGGCGTCGACATCGACACGATCCAGGTCAATGGCGCGTCCATCACAACCCCAGTCACAGTCACCTTTACGGGTGATGAGGCCGGGACGCTTTCTGATGGCACCGATACGCTTGAATTCTCTGGCATTGAGCGGATCGAGTTAGGTGCCACGTCTGACACGATTAACGGCGCTGCGGATGGTGTTGGCATCAATGTTGATGCAGGCGCTGGTGACGACTTTATCACAGGCGGTTCTGGCATCGACACGATCGTAGCTGGAACCGGAAATGACGTCATTTCTGGTGGTGCCGAGGGTGACTCGATCACTGCGGGCGCAGGCGATGACACGATCAACGTTGCACAGGGTGATACAGTCACTGGCGGCGACGGCGATGACTTCTTCAACATTGTTGATTTGGGAGAAATCGCTACCGGCACGATCACAATCGTTGGCGGAGAAGGCGGCGAAACCGATGGCGATACTCTTGCTCTGAACGGCTTGCATGATCGCGACTCGCTGACCATCACCGATCCGGATGATGTGAATGGCGGTTTGTCAGGGACAGTTACCTTGCTGGATGGTACGGTGGTGAACTTCACCAATATCGAAAACATCATCTGTTTCGTCCCGGGCACCGAGATCGCGACACCCTTTGGCGCACGCATGATCGAAGATCTCAAGATCGGAGATCAGGTCGTCACGCAGGACAATGGCATTCAACGCATTCGTTGGATCGGCACAACGACAGTGCCTGCAAACGACAGCTTTGCGCCAGTGCGCTTTTCGCAATCTGCATTCCCCGGTGCAAGCGGCGACCTTGTTGTCTCGCCGCAGCACAGGATGCTCTTTAAAGGCTATCAGGCGGAATTGCTCTTTGGTGAGACCGAAGTTCTGATCCCTGCGATCCACTTGGTTGATGGCGATGCCGTTCGACGTGAATCGCTTGAAACAGTGACCTATATTCACATCATGTTCGAGCAACACGAGATCATCTTTGCACAAGGCGTTGCGACCGAAAGTTTCCACCCTGGATCCTTTGGCGTTGACTGCCTTGCCCCACGAGCACGCGACGAATTGTTTAGCCTGTTCCCGAACATGCGCAGCGATCTATCCAGCTATGGACAAAGCGCACGCACCAGTCTCAAAGCTCATGAAGCAAAGGTCTTGATGCGCTTCTGACGCGTTAAAAACCAAGACCGCCTGGGCGGTCTTGGGTAACTCAGTGCCGAAAGCTTAAAATCCAAGTTGGGCGAGTTCTTCTTTGAGTGCAGAAACGCTCTCTAAAATGGTTTGGGTATTCTTGACTGCTTTGTCGATTGGACCTTCCCTTGGCAAATCTGCAAGCCGTTGGGAGCTTTGAGCCGTGCTCGCATTCGCGGGCCCAACTGGCGCACGATCCCCATCTTGAGAAGCCACATTTGCACCGGATTCTGCTCCTTGCTGACTAGAGGCACTAACACCTTCTGTTTGCCTGTTTTCAGGAAGGCTTGTCCCTTCGGCAAGCCCGCCTGCCTTTTCGCTGGCCACAGTTGTTGCGCCTGTTCTGCGATAGCTGCCCAGTTGCTCGGCTAAGTCAGAGAATCCAAGACTATTCATCCGCACGCGAATTTCCTGCTGAACTGGCTCCGCAAAGCGTTGGAAATAGCGCTCTGGAAAACTGACAGCCTCTTTCAGAAACCGAGCATCACTTTCCAGCTCGGAGATTGCTTCGCCAATTTCATCAAGAGCGACGTTTACTTGGCTTGCTCGCGCCAGTTTCGAGTAAGTAGCGATCAGGTCTTCTGCCGCTTCGAAATCCCGCTGTTGTATTGCAACACGAAGCCTTGTTCGTATCAGATCCTCTTCAATCTCGGTGCCTCTGAGTTCTTCACTATAGCTTTCTAACGCGGCACTATGGCTCGGATTCATGTTCTGACCGTGTGACAATACGATTTCACTCAAAGCAATCGTTGCTTCGGCGGCCATATCCGCGTCGGCAGAGACGACTGGCTCCAAAAGATCAATAGCCGCGCGTGTATCGTGATTTTTTTCGGCCAGGCTCGCAGCTACGATTGCCCTCTCGCCTGCGCGCAACTCTGGCGATTTCGCAGACCGGCGTAGAGAAAACTCTGCGGACTCTAACGCATCCAGTTTTATGAGACTGCTTGCCAATTTAGCCGAAAAAACACCCTGAAGCGCTGAGGGCCACTGGTCAAAATCGGCGCGAATGCGTTTGAGTTGCGCTTCGGACAAATGCATGTCTTCATCGGCGAGGACCTGCCAAACAATCAGTTCCGGACAGCGAAAGTTCGCGGCGAACCCGTCGAGATCAGTAACCTCGGATTCACCGTCGACAACTTTTGACAGCTCAATCAACGCTATATCGGATGGTTTCGGCATTGCGATTGCACGAAGCAAAGCGCCAGATTCTGCGCCCATAGCCAGGCTGAGGTATGTCATCGCGAGCTTTCTTAAGGATGCATCCCCAAAATCATCGCTCGCATAACTTGCGCTTAACCGCTGGGATCCAAGGTGTTCGATCGCCTTTTCGTATGTTGGCCAGCTAGAAGGGTTGAGCGGCGTAGGTTCTGTACACCGGCTCGTTGCTTCCATCGCTCGCAGCTCTATTTCTGGCATGGCCCGGCTTTGAACAACTTGCGGGGAACGGTAGATAATCTGCGCGTCAGCTTCGCCACGAACTTTAGCCGTATCTAGCTCTGCGATTTTTTGTTTTTTGTCATCCAGATTTGAAAGCAGCCGGGTTCTGGAAGAGTTTTGAGATAACGCCCGTTCAGAAATGATAGCCAATGGCAATTGGGACGCGGGTTTAACAGTTGTAGACGCGGAGATTACCGGATTTGCTTTGTCTTTTGTCCTATGATTGGAAGCTAACCCGCCAAAGCCCAAGCTATGATCGCGCGCGCGACGCGCGAGCCCCCAAGCGATGGGCTCAACACGCCTTTCCTCGACTTGAGCGGCCTCACGCAGGTCCACAACAAACATGTTTTCGCCCGAAACAAATGCACTGAAACTGCAATCGCAAGTCAGTTGAAGTTCAATTGTGCCCGCCGCGACATCCACTTCAATATCCGAAATGAGTTCCCGCGATATTCTACGAAAAAAGTCACTACTTTGAATGATTTCAACATCTTTTGGAAGAGAGATTTGCAAGCCATTAGTAACCTTGCTTACCAACACGTCAGCAGGTTTCTTCATATCCAGTACAATACGCGTAAATTCCGAATGTTCGGCAGATCGGACAGCCACTGTTTCAGCCTTCACCGAATGGGCGATAGAGAAAAGTAGAAACGCTGACGCAAAAAACCGAAGCATCAAGCCGCATCCTTCTTGAGTTCTTTTAGCGCTTCTTCCAGATCGTTAAAGGACGGGCGATACGAGGTCGGCGTGTTTTGGCGGCCGACTTCAATGCAGATATTTGCTGTATGATTGTGCAAATTCGCGACGAGAACTTCGCGGATCAGCTGGTAAAAATGGCCGTCCTCTTCAATCACGGTATTCAGACGTGCAGCAAAAGGCCCGACAATACCGTAGGCAAGAAAGACGCCAAGAAACGTCCCGACCAGAGCGCCACCAATAAGCTTGCCGAGCACTTCGGGTGGCTGGTCAATCGAACCCATTGTCTTGATCACACCAAGCACGGCAGCGACGATACCAAGCGCGGGCAAGCCATCGGCAACAGTTTGAAGCGCGTGGCTTGAATGCATGGAGTGATGCAAATTCGCCTCCATTCGTTTTTCAAGAATTTCTTCGACCTGATGGGGATCATCGTAGTTCATAGACGCGGATCTAAGGGTATCACAAATCAAAGACGTTGCTTCTTTGTCCGCAACAATCTTTGGATAGGCACCAAAGACGCTGGAATTTTCCGGGTCTTCGATATGTTCTTCGATCGACATCGGGTTCTGTTTCACCATGCGCAGCAATTGAAACAGCAGGCACAGCAGGTCTTTGTAGTCTTCAGGCTTCCATTTGGGACCTTTGAAGACTTTGCCCATATCTTTCACGGTATGCTTTGCTTCAGAACCGCTGTTGCTGATTAGGAATGCACCAACCGCTGCCCCGCCAATCATCGTCATCTCGAACGGTAGAGATTTCAAAATGATTGCCATTTTCCCGCCGGCTGCGAGATAGCCACCGAAAACCATAACAAATACAACGACGACGCCGATTATTCCGACCATTTTCTACTCCAGAATCGCTTTGAAAGAGTTTTCGCACGAAGGGGTTAAATATTGGTCAGCCTGGCCCTATTCGGTTTGAAATTCTGCATGACGCCCTGCCAAAACGACGCTGATTGCATATGCCGTTTTGGCTTCTAGTCCCGCCATAACGGATGCCGCTGCATCAGGGCGCATCCGCGAAAGAAATCCTGCGGCGAAGGCTGGTTCCATCTCCTCGAATACCAGCGCGGCATCTTTAGGTTTCATGTTTTCATAAACTGTCGTCAAACGCGCGACATCGTCCTCCGACGCTGAATCTGCAATTGCCAACAAGTCGCGCAAGCGTGCCTCAGCCGCTGTCAGCTCGTTCATTTTTTCGGCAATCGCAGCTTCGGCGTTTTTTAGTTGCTCTGACCTCGCACTAAGGCGCGTGTCTTGCAAATCGAGAGATGCTTCTCTTTCTTGAATGCTCGCCAAAAGCGCCTCCAAACCGGGATCGTCCCGGTTTGCCGGTTGCAACGCAGGTTCGACCGCGGGCACTGTTCCATCGCCGCTCGCAGCGATCGCGACGCTGGACACCCCGATAAGGCGCAAACCCGCCGAACAAATCAGTAGCGATGCGATAACGCTCAATGTCCCGAGTTTTCGAAACCTAGCCTGTTTCATATCATGCCCCCACTGCGCGGCTTACCCGAGTTGAAAAGACCGGTTCTTGTTTCGTGTTCGGCTGTTGTTTAGCAGTTTCCACCTCTGGAATATCATGCATCGACGCAATCATCAGCTCGAGGCGCTGAGCGACCTCTTCCGCGCGCGAGGTCAATTCGCTTAGCGATCTATTTGAGCTGTTGGCTGCTTTTCGCGCCGAATCAACCGAAGCCTCAAGTTCATCGACCTGAGCTGACAACGACGCAACCACGTGCCCGATTCCGCCTTCAGCATTTTGAAACGCGGCCAAGCGTCTGGACAATACGAAACAATAAAAACCAGCGGCCAATGCGCCGGCAACCAAAAATATGTCAGCTATAAGAGTCATTTTCACCTCTGCGTTATTGAAGAATGAATTCCATGATTAAAAGATCCTCTATCCGCCCGTCACCAGTGATGATTTGTAACCGCCGCAGCAATTGGGCGCGCAACTTGATGAGCGCGATCGGATCTTCGAATCGTGCAGCTTCCAATGCGTTGAGATAGGTGTTCATCACATCCATCAAACGCGGTTTTAGCAGTTCGATATCGGCAGCATGTTCCGGTTTGACTTCCAACTGGCTTACAAATTTTAGAAGCTGGTATTTTGATGACGAGCGAATGTTAACTACCAACGGATCCAGCGCGACATAGGTATTGTGAACAAGTGCTTTAAGCGGAACTGCATCGCTAGATTCTGCATTTTCATCAGATGATCCACCCAGTGGAAGCATGCCGGAGAAGGCCGCAAAAAAGCCCCCGCCACCCGCAATCAAAGCCAGAAACAGAGCAATGATTAGCCCCAGCTTGCCCTTTTTAGGGGGCGCGTCTTCATCGATAACGTCTGCGTTTGCCATAGATCCACCTGCTTACCAATTGAGGCCAAACTAAACGCGACTCACTAACCGATTATTAAGTTTGGCCTGCGACAACGCATTGAATGGCACAAACAAATTGCCAAACGATCAGGAGGTCGATGCGTGAATTCGGTAGCAATGCGTTGGAACGGGCTGGAACCGGCTAAGAAAGTGACAATGGGCTTAGGGGTCGTTGCGTTGTTGACCACCTTGTTTGTCTTGGGACGGATGGCCACCCAGCCCTCTATGGCGCTTTTGTATTCGGGGTTAGAGGCTCCTCAAGCAGGCGATGTTGTACGCGCCCTTGAACAACGCGGCGAGGCGTATGAAATCAAAGGTGGCACAATTTATGTAGCCTACCAAAGACGCGACGAATTGCGCATGACCCTGGCCAGCGAAGGGCTGCCCGCCAACAGCACTAAGGGATACGAGCTGCTTGATTCGCTTTCCGGTTTTGGAACCACATCCCAAATGTTTGATGCCGCTTACTTGCGCGCAAAAGAAGGGGAACTGGCAAGAACAATTGTTTCGTCCGCCCAGATTGCAATGGCGCGAGTCCACATCGCACAAAACAAGTCCTCGGCCTTTGAACGTAACAAGGCTGGTTCCGCGTCGGTTTTCATCACGCCTGCAGGCGCGGGAATAGATCAGGCGCAGGCCAAAGCGCTACGATATCTCGTCGCGTCTGCAATTGCTGGCGTGTCGCCAGAAAACGTTTCGATTGTGGATGAAAAGGGCGGACTAATAGGTGTGCTGGATGCGCCAGACATCGGCAACACTTCTGATACGCTTTCGACAACTTTGAAGTCAAAGGTCGAACGCCTTTTGGAAGCGCGCGTAGGTGCCGGAAACGCCATTGTTGAACTGAACGTCGAAACAGTTTTACAGCGCGAACAAATAACCGAGCGCGTCATCGACCCCGACAGCCGCGTGATTATCAGCTCGGATAACGAAGAACGTTCGGATGCTGCCGAGGGAAGCGGAAACAATAGTGTTACAGTCGCGTCCAACCTTCCCGATGGCGAAGCAGGTGGTAAGGAAAGCACAAAAAGCAATGCCAATGAAACGCGCGAGCGGATAAATTACGAGGTTTCCGAAACCCAGCGTGAAATTGTTAAAGCGCCCGGCGCTGTAAAACGTCTTTCGGTTGCTGTTCTTGTTAACGGAATTGAAGATCCCGCGGCCCCTGGCGTTTTTGCACCGCGCGCGGAAGACGAACTTGCTCAGCTAACAACGCTGGTTCGATCTGCGATCGGCTTTGATGAGGCGCGCGGAGACGTTATTTCGGTTCAATCCATGGCGTTTTCACCGCAAGTTCCGCAGGGTACGGGCCCTGTCACTGAACCATTGTTTAACTTCGCATTGGACCTGATGACATTGCTACAAATGGCAATTCTGGCAATCGTAGGCATTGTAATCGCGCTAATGGTCGTCCGCCCCATTTTGAAAGCTTCAAATGATGTTCAATTGCCCGCATTGGCACCGCCTGCACTGGACAACTCCAATGGCGGCACCAACGCGTCTGTTTTGTCAGGAGAGATTGATTTTGGCTTAGCGCCTGAAAC
This sequence comes from Planktotalea sp., assembly GCF_049680325.1. Lineage (GTDB taxonomy): Bacteria > Pseudomonadota > Alphaproteobacteria > Rhodobacterales > Rhodobacteraceae > Planktotalea. The sequence goes on along the minus strand of NZ_JBAUHO010000112.1, from coordinate 497 downwards.
AGCCAGAACAATCAATGGAGAAGGCGCGCTTATTAGTGCGAACCAGCGCGATCAACACGAAACAGCTGCCATTGATAACCCGATCCAACGTCTGCGCGAAATGATCGATACGCGACAAGAAGAAACAGTCGATATACTTCGACAGTGGCTTGAGCACAAAGAGCAGGCAAACTCATGAATAAATCTGCGATCTTCGAAGATTTTTCAGCTGGGCCAGGCGCAATAGAACCGCGTGGTTCCGCCCAATCCGATCCGCTGGAAGGGTTTGAAGCTGGCTACAAAGCCGGCTGGGATGATGCGGTCGCGGCTCAACAAGGCTCTCAGGCTCATCTTTCAACTGTCCTTGCACAAAATCTGGAACAGGCCGAGTTCACCTTGATCGAGGCGCAAACAGAAGTGCTCAAATCGGTTAAGCCGGTGCTGAACGAAATTACTGCGACGCTACTGCCCGGCCTGTCGAGCGCTGCGTTACGTGCGTTAATATCTGAAGAGATCTC
>NZ_JBAUHO010000111.1:0-3841 GCF_049680325.1 Planktotalea sp. | reverse complement strand
CATAACTTCTGCGAAAGCTGCAATCGCGTGCGATTGACCTGCACGGGCGAACTTTATCTCTGCCTTGGTCAGGAAGACATGGCCGATCTGCGCGCGCCCCTGCGCAACAACCCCAAAGACGACGCCCCCCTGCAAGAGGCCATTCGCGCCGCAATCGGGATCAAACCCAAAGGCCATGACTTTGATTATTCGCGCCAGAAAGCCGATGGTCAGGTAACGCGCCACATGAGCCACACGGGCGGTTAACCACCCCCTGCGCTTTTACGCACAGAGTTGGCGCGATTTCGCCGAATTGTGCGCGGGGCTGTGCCGCCCTAAATCCCTCTCAACATCAATTGGAGAGACCCCATGTCCGTCAGTTCCCGTTTTGAAACATCGCAAGCGAGACCAACCCTAGAGGGCGCAGGCGTGCAGCTACACCGCGCGTTCGGGTTTCAGGACCCCACCGAATTGGATCCTTTCCTTCTTTTCGATGATTTTCGCGGCGATCACCCTGACATGTTCGAAAAGGGCTTTCCATGGCATCCACATCGCGGCATCGAAACAATCACCTATGTGCTTAGCGGTAGCGTCGATCACACCGACAGCCTTGGCAATACCGGCACGCTTGGCGCGGGTGATGTGCAATGGATGACCGCTGGTTCAGGTATCATGCATCAGGAAATGCCCCACGGTAACGCCAAGGGACAGATGCACGGGTTTCAGCTTTGGGCGAATTTGCCATCCTCACTCAAGATGACCGCGCCGCGGTATCAGGACGTTGACGCCAAAGAGATTCCCGAAATAACCGATGACGACGGCACGCGCGTTAAGGTTATTGTCGGCGACTTCTGGGGCAAATCGGGCCCTGTGGATGGCATCGCAGCCGATCCTCAGTATCTGGACATTTCCGTTCCCGCCGGCGTGAAAAAGACCTTCAAGCTAAGCCACCACCGCCGCTCTTTCGCATATGTTTACGAGGGCGACGCAGCCTTCGCAGATGCGTCGACCCCGACAGGGATATTACTGGAAAAAGAGGTTGGCGGCGAAGAGGTCAACATCCGCGATATGTCTGGCAACCGCACATTGGTGCGCTTTGGGGCATCCGATAGCGTCACGGTACAGGCCGGCGCGCAAGGCGTGCGTTTCCTGTTGATCTCAGGTCAGCCTTTGCAGGAACCTGTGGCCTGGCACGGCCCGATTGTGATGAACACCCGCGCGGAATTGATGCAAGCCGTCAAGGATTTGCGCAACGGCACCTTCATCAAACCGGCGCATTAACCCGCGCCGACTGCTCCGCGCACCATATGCCAATAGACATCCTCAACCTGATCGCGGCTGAGGGTGCCACTATCACGATACCAGGTTGTGACACCGGTCAACATGGCAACCAGCGCGCGGGTGGTCACGCGCACATCGGCAATATGAAACACATCTGCATTTTGCCCCGCCCGCAGGATATCAGCCAAGGCGCTTTCATATTGTCCGCGCAACTGCTCGATCTGCTTGAAATGCGCCTCGCTCAGATTGCGTAGTTCCATATACGCAATGAATACCGCATCAGGGCGTTCCAGGTGAAATCCGATGTGAAACCGCGTGAAGGCTTCAAGCGCGGCGATAGGTCCGCCGGCAGGCTCGCGTGCATCCAGCGCCGCCAATAGCTCATCCATATGCTGTTTCATCAAGTCAAACAGCAAGGTTTGCTTGTCAGGCGTGTAATTATAAAGCGCGCCGGCCTGAACCCCCACCTTTGATGCAATTTGGCGCATCGAAACAGCAGCATAGCCGCGCTGCGCAAACAGGCTTTGTGCCGCTGCGCGCACCCTCGGGCGGGTCAAATCAGAATGGGATCCTTGGGTTCTCGCCATGCCTCATGTTAACTGAACATGTGTTCAGAAAAAACCGTAAATCGCATCGCCCTTGCGTTGGCTTGTCCCTTGCGGCAGTAAAGCTCAAAGTCTTGGATCAATTTTATGCGCGCACCCTTTATCATTTTCATTGCCCTTTGCGCAGCAGGCCTTGGCGGGTGTGGCAAATTTCCTGAACTGGAAGTGTCCGAAGCCCAATTCGACAGCAAAACGCCCTATCCAAAGCTGGTGCCACTGGAAGAACTTCTTAAAGAGCCCGAAGCAACGATCACAGATGAGGTTCAAACAGACCTCACAACGCGGCGCGATGACTTGCAGGCCACTCCCGAAGCACAAGGCGTAAGCGATACCAGCGACCCTGTGCTGGACCGCATCGACGAATTGCGCGCGCGCCGCGATGCGCAAGCCGCCAGCGATCCTGCAATTGATGACGAACTGCGCAAACGCATGGAAGCAGGCATCACCGCGCCAACAGTGCCAGAGTGATAGCTCGCTAAAGCAAAATAACGATTGCGACATTGCACCTGCCGCGCGTGAAAGCTAAAGGCAAACCAGAACTCGAATACCGATACATGCAGGAGCACCCAGATGAGCCAACTTTCGCCATTGCGACTTGGAATTGCAGGTCTGGGGACCGTGGGAACGGGTGTTGTAAAGATCGTACGCCAGCAGGCCGCGCTTTTGTCCGCCCGCGCAGGGCGCGACGTTGTCATCACAGCCGTCAGCGCCCGCGATCAAAGTCGCGAGCGCGGTGTTTCGCTCTCTGGCTATGCCTGGGAAAGTGATCCTGTCGCCCTGGCAAAACGCGATGATGTGGATGTCTTCGTCGAATTGATCGGCGGCGATTCCGGCCCCGCGAAAGACGCGGTCGAGGCCGCGCTCGCCTCTGGCAAGGATGTGGTGAGCGCCAACAAAGCGCTGCTCGCCCATCATGGTCAGGCGCTGGCAGAAATGGCTGAAATCGCGGGGCATGTGATCCGCTTTGAAGCCGCTGTCGCAGGTGGCATTCCCGTCATAAAATCCCTTCTTGAGGGGCTGGCAGGCAATGAAATCACCCGCGTCATGGGCGTGATGAACGGCACCTGCAATTACATCCTGACCAATATGGAAAAATCGGGCCGCGGATATAACGCGCTTTTCGATGAATGCGCTGAACTTGGCTATCTCGAAGCGGATCCGAATCTGGATGTGGGCGGCATTGATGCAGGACACAAACTTGCGCTGCTGGCGTCCATTGCCTTTGGCACACAGGTCGATTTCGACGCTGTCGAACTCGAAGGCATCCAGCGGATCGAGCTTCAGGACATCAAACACGCAGCCGACATGGGTTTCAAAATCAAATTGCTTGGCGTCACCCAAATGACCGGCCGTGGTCTTGAACAACGCATGACACCCTGCCTCGTCCCTGACACATCGCCCCTCGGCCAGCTTGATGGTGGCACCAATATGGTGGTGATTGAAGGCAATCAGGTCGAGCAAATCGTATTGCGCGGCCCCGGCGCGGGCATGGGGCCCACCGCCTCTGCCGTCATGGGCGATATCATGGATATCGCGCGCGGCAATCGCGTGCCAACCTTTGGTGTTCCTGCTGCGAAACTCGTCAAGGCAACACCGGCCATGGCCGCCAGCACTGCGCCCTTCTATCTGCGCGTTGGCCTGATGGACAAACCGGGCGCGATGGCAAAGATCGCGACAATTCTTGGCGATGCAGGTATCTCCATCGACCGCATGCGCCAGCTTGGACATGTCGACGAATCCGCGCCGGTGCTGATCGTGACACATAAATGCATGCGCCAATCACTGGATCACGCATTAGAGGCCATGAGCAAAACCGACGTGCTCACCACAGCCCCTGTCGCGCTGCGCATCGAAAACCTCTGAACGTTTTCCCTTCTTTGGTCCTTAAATACCTCGGGAGAGCGCGAGAGGGCTGGCCCTCTCGCCCCTAACGCTGAATGTCAGCGCAAACACTGCCGCCAAGCGCGCCATTGCTC
>NZ_JBAUHO010000110.1:0-1995 GCF_049680325.1 Planktotalea sp. | reverse complement strand
CCGTAGATGCTCGCAACACGAAGCAAATCGCCATTATGCTGCACCATCACGTCATGGCCTGTGCGGTGGTTGGGGAGGATCAGGACATCCTGAATCTCGCCCCGCGCAATTTGCTTTGGGAAGCGGAACATCCCGCGCCCCAAGCTCAAATGGTCATTGTCGATAGTGAGCCTGACATGCTCGCGATTGGTCAGCCATGTGTAGAGATCGAACAGGCCGGAATGCCGGAACACGAATGTTCCGCCCAAGAAAGTCAGTGCGACAGCCCACCCGCGAAGGCTTTCAAGCGGAACGTCAAGCGTTTGCTGCTCTACTACATCGCGGAGCTTTCCGAATGCGTTCGCAAGGCCGACAATGACAATATTGGCTTGTTCCAAAAGAACATTACTATCCGCCACAAACGCCGTTTCGGGGCGATAATGCGCAACCAGAATGCCAGCGGTTCCGATAACACTGACAATGCGCAGCAAAGTCAGCTCTTCATTGCCACTGGATGGCAGGCGGTGCGAGGCGGTAAGAATAACCCGCTCACCGTTTCGCGTAACGCGCGGCTTGCCAGTGATCTTATGTTTGATCGTTTCAACTACGTTCATTGCTTTTCCCTCAATCCTTAGGTTTTCACCGAATTCCGATTTGCTTTGCCAATATGCCCCAATTCACAGGGATCATGGCGATCACGGGACAATTCCAGTTCGGCCCCATATGGCTCCACACACCTTGGAAGCCGAGATAGCGGCACTCGTAGCAACGCGACCCTGCGCCTGTGCCTGTACAGTTGTGCCAGGCGAGCAGATGCGGCGTGCCGAAGGCGACAACCACGAAAGCCAGAGCACCGAGCGCCCATGTCGGGCGGCGTGGTTTTACAACGAACCAGATGCAGCCCGCGATTTTGCGCGTGAGACTTCTCTCGCTTTGCGCCGTTGCCATGCGTTCGCTGACCTTCGGCCCGTGCTTGTTCGGGCGCGGGGCTTTTTTGCCCAGAACGTCGATTTTGAACTTACTCATGCTTGTCCCCCTTTGCGGGAATACCGAAGCCGCAGTTGCGGCTTGCCGCCGCGTGGATGATCGCCTTCCATCGGGTTTGGTTCAGCCCAGTCGCCCCACGGGGCGACATCCCAGTAACGGACTTTCTCGCCGATGATCGGCGGGGCGGCCTTCACGAACAGAAGTTGCCGACCTTCGGGCAGCCCCATGACTTCTTGCGGCAGCATGAGCGGCACGCCGCGTTCGGAAACGCTGACGCCAAGCTCGTCATCATCGGTTTGCCCGAGATTGTAGTTACGGGTGATGATCGAATTCTCGCCCATCAGCCGCGACAAGCGCACCGCCAGCTCCATATCCTGCACCGCGAAGAACTGCTTCACTTCGGATTGGCTCAGGATGATGTTCGTTGTCTCGCGCCCATAGACTTGGACGAGATGCGAGAGGTCTTGAACAATCGCCCACACGCGAACGCCATAGCCAGGCAACAGCGTTAGCGCTTCGGCCAGCCCCGCAATCCGCCCCATGTTTGCAAACTCGTCGAGCAGGAACAGAACCCGCTCGCCGCCTTGCCTTGTCGCAACGGCGCTAATCGCATGGCGCGTGACAAGCGCCAGCCAAACGCCATAATCGGCGATCCTTTCGGCGGGGATCATCACATAAACAGTCGTGCCTTCGGCCTTGAGGTCTTGCAGGCTGACATCCGAGCCAGACACGGCATCGGCAAGCAGCCCGCCAGGGCGGAATATCTGGAGCGCGTTGGAAACGCCTGTGCGGAAGTCGGCGAACTGACGCGCGCCTTCTTCGAATTGGGTCAGGAATTCCTGCCCGTAAGCGGCGACCACGCCATCGATTGCGTTAGACTTCACCATATCGACAAACGTCATTTCCAGAAGGTCAGTGCTTTTCACGACCCGCCACAGCTCGGGCAAAGTGCATTTTTGTGGTCTGCCGCGCGTGGAGATATAGAGGATCAGTCCTTCGAGCAGGTTCCGTGCTGCGTCCCTGAAATAC
>NZ_JBAUHO010000109.1:0-25862 GCF_049680325.1 Planktotalea sp. | reverse complement strand
GGACCAAAGGCTTTGGAAATGCCTTTCAACTCGATTGCTGGTGCGGCGCTCATGCAGGTTCTCCCGTGCCAACGAAACCGATCAAGCGTGTTATCTTGCCATCGTCGAGTTCTGCAAAATACTGGCCCAATTGAACCATTTCCTTGCCGTCAGGTCCCATGCCAGCAAAGGCGACAGTTGCGCGTTGTAGTCCTGCGATCTCATCAGATTTTACCACTTTTGCGGTCCAGCCTGGGGCATTGGCGCTGAACATATTTATGTAGCCGGCAATCGCGGAGGGCCCTGTCATCGGCTCTTGCGCGCGCGGATCGGCGTAGGTGCCGTTTTCCGAGTAAACAGAAGCGATTGCCTTGGCGCGTGCGACATCGTCGCTTAGTCCCCACGTGTCAAAAAAGGCAGTGATTGCATCGCTCATGGTCCGTTCCCCCCAAGATGGTCTTAATCAAAAAGGCCGCGCCACGAATGTGTAGCGCGGCCTTCTATTGTGCTTTGAAGGCTAGATTAGAAGTCTAGCGCAGGGCAGCTGTCGTTTGCGTAGTAGGCAACAACTTCCAGATCACCACTGATGATCTTCGCTTTTGCTTCTTCCACGGCTGCGGTCATTTCAGCTGTTACGAGCGATGCGTTGTTGTCATCCATCGCGTAACCGACACCTTCTTCAGCAAGACCAAGGGTTGTGAAACCGCCAGTTGCCAGTTCTGCGCCCGCTTTCATGGAGTCATAGACCGCAACGTCAACGCGCTTGAGCATGGACGTCAGGACTTTGCCTGGGTGCAGGTGGTTCTGGTTGCTATCAACGCCGATGGACAGAATGCCTTCGTCCGCTGCTGTTTGCAGAACACCAACGCCCGTGCCGCCAGCCGCAGCATAGATAACGTCCGCGCCTTGGCTGATCTGAGCCTTTGTCAACTCGGAGCCTTTAACCGGGTCATTCCAAGCGGCAGGTGTCGTGCCTGTCATGTTGGCAATAACTTTTGCGTCAGGGTTAACTGCTTTCACGCCCTGCGCGAATCCGCAACCGAAGTGACGGATCAAAGGAATGTCCATGCCGCCGATGAAACCGACTGTGCCAGACTTGGACGCCATCGCTGCCATCATACCAACAAGGTAGGAACCTTGATGTTCCTGAAAACCGATCATTTGAACGTTTGCAGGCACTTCAGGCATCCAGCCGTCAATGTTCACAAACTTCGTGTCAGGATAGTCAGGCGCTACCGCTTCAACCGGCGTTGCGAAAGCGAAGCCCGTTGTGATGATCGGGTTTGCGCCCGCTTCTGCGAAACGGCGCAGCGCTTGCTCACGCTGTGCTTCGGACTGCAGTTCGATTTCAAAGAACTTGCCGCCTGTTTCGTCGGCCCAACGCTGTGCGCCTGTGAAGGCCGCTTCGTTGAAGGATTTATCAAACTTGCCGCCAAGATCAAAAATGATCGCAGGATCGGCAGCCAACGCGCCAGCGGTAATCGCCAGTGCAGCTGCGCCGCCGAGGATTTTCTTCATGATAGACATACGTCTCTCCCAATTGATTGCGGATCGTCGGCGCGCTTTGCACGATATACAATACGAGCCGAGCGCGTCGCCGCGCGCTTCCATTAGCGGATTAGGACGCAGGGACGTGGCGGGGTCAACCGATTCTTACGAAATTGCGCTGCAAGTTTGGAGCGACATGCCTTGACTTAACGTCAGTGCGCCCAAAGTCTAAGCGTTTGGGATCAGAGCGCTTTTGACATCAGCAAGGCATCTTCGCGCCCGCCATCAATGCGAGGATAGTAGGATTTTCGTCGACCATCTACCTGCCAGCCAGAGGTTGTGTACAGCGTGCGTGCGGACGTATTGCTTTCAGCAACGTCGAGAATGGCGCGGGTACATCCGCGCTTGAAGGCCTCGTGCTCAAAGGCGGTTAGAACCTGTCGACCAAGCCCTTGTTTCTGAAAATTGGGATCGGTCGCAATTTGCAAAAGTTCCGCTTCTTCAAACAAACAGCGCCCAAAAGCAAAGGCATGTTCCGTGAATTCCAAGATCGCACCGGGATAGTTCAGCTGTTGCGCAAAACTGGCCGCGCTCCATGGTGAAGCGCTCGCACGGGCATGCAAATTTGCCAATTGTTCAGGGGTCATGGCAAGATCGTCGGCGGCGCATCGCGCGCGGGCGCTGCATCTGCTGCCTTGATATAAAGCGGGGCAGGGCGGGGATGTTGGGTGCTGATCCGCGATGCAGCAATCTGGGCGATCGCGATTGCGGGATTGGTTCCTTCTGCATCAAAGATCAGAGTTTCGCCGACGTTTTCCGCTTCAATGCGGTTAACCAATTTCGGGTCATGTCCCGCCTGCCTGATATAAAGGTTGTCTTGCGTGGCGGGCACCGATGGAACGCCGGTTTCAACCGAATTGGCTTCAATGACATCAAATCGATCCACGCCAATCGCTGGAATTCCAAGTCCAAGCGCCAGGCCGCGGGCGGCGCTGACGCAAATGCGGATCCCTGTGAAATTACCGGGGCCGATGCCAACGCCGATTGCATCCAGATCGCACCATTTAATGCTTTGTGCGCTCAGCACATCTTCGATGAGGCCCATTAAACGCTCGGCTTGGCCGCGTTTCATAGGTTCACGCCGTTCTTCGATGGTTTGCCCGTCTTTCCAGATCGCAGCTGCGCAATGTGCTGCGCTGGTGTCAAATCCCAGAACGATCATGACGTCACCATGGCTCGCGCTTCAACGTGTCAGCGTAAGAACTGAATGCAGTGATAGCCTGTTCGCTCATTTAAACAGCGACAGGACGCACTTCGGTAACTTCTGGAATGTAATGGCGCAGCAGGTTCTCGATGCCCATTTTCAACGTCAATGTTGATGAAGGGCAGCCTGCGCAGGCCCCTTGCATATGAAGGTAAACAACACCGCGATCAAAGCCGTGGAATGTGATGTCGCCGCCATCTTGGGCCACAGCCGGGCGCACGCGGCTATCAAGCAGTTCCTTGATCTGCCCGACAATTTCAGCATCTTCACCAGTATGTTCGGCATGGCCTGAATTCGGCTGCGCACCATCCCCTGCCATGACCGGCGCGCCAGATTGGAAATGTTCCATGATCGCGCCAAGGATCGCAGGCTTGATATGATCCCACTCAACCGTTTCCGCTTTGGTCACAGTTACGAAATCGGTTCCGAAAAACACACCGCTCACGCCGTCATTGCTAAAAATACGCGCGGCGAGCGGTGAAACGTCAGCGCCAACTGCACTTGGAAAATCGGCAGTGCCCATTTCAAGAACCGTCTGCCCCGGCAAGAACTTTAATGTGGCGGGGTTAGGTGTGGATTCAGTTTGAATAAACATTTTACGACTCTCCAGCAGCGAACTTTAGATATGTGTGGCGTGTGGGGTAATGTCAACATTTAGAAGGGTTCTAAACTAGCTGTTCAGTTCGAGTAAGTCCCAGCGGTTCCCGAACGGATCGCGGAAGACGGCCACAGTGCCATAGGGCTCGACCCGCGGCTCTTCTTCGAATGTAACACCAGCGTCGCGCATCTTTTGGAAATCAGACGCAAAATCTTCAGTGTGCAAGAAAAAACCGACGCGCCCACCTGTTTGATTGCCGATTGCGGCAGTTTGCAGCGCTCCATCTGCTTTCGCCAACAAAAGCTGTGTTTGCGCGCCTTTTGGTGCAACAAGCACCCATCGCTTGTTTGCGCTTTGCTGAGTGTCCTCAACCAGATCAAATCCAAGACTGCCGACATAAAAGGCAATCGCTGCATCATAATCCGGGACGACCAGCGCGATGGCTGAAATATGCTGTGACACGGGGCTTATGTTATCGCCTCGAGCCGCTCTTTGCTAAGCTCGCCCGGAACAATTGTTATCGGAATTTCAAGTGTCCCGGAGTTGCGCGTGAGCTGAGTCACAAGGGGGCCGGGGCCCTTTTTATCCGAACTTGCGCCAAGTACGAGAACACCCACATCCTTGTCATCCATACACTGCGCAAGAATTTGCTCGACAGGATCGCCTTCACGAATAACAAGTTCAGGATCAACACCTTGCTTGTCGCGCATCCATTTGGCGAAAACCTCGAAATGCGCGTGAATACGCTCGCGCGCTTCTTCGCGCATGATGTCACCGACGCCAATCCAGTGGTTAAACTCATCCGGTGGAATAACCGATAGGATTTCAACGCCGCCGCCTGTATTTGCCGCGCGCATTGCTGCAAAACGCATCGCGTTCAAACACTCACGGCTGTCATCCAGCACAACCAGAAATTTCCGCATGTCTTCGCTCCTTGCAGGCCAATGCCGATCATGGCGCAAGGCGCGCAGCCGCGCAACGCTTTCTCGCAATTGCCACGCTAAGAATTTGTTCAAGGTTAGAAAAAGCCCCGAAAGCATCAAGGCTTTCGAGGCTGAAAATCTAAAACTACTTTGTTGAATGCCCCATCTGACTTGGGTCATTCACGGAGAGAATCTACAACTCTCCCCGCAAATTGTTTCAGCGACGTGTCGCTTAGCCAATTACTGCGCCATCTTTGCGAGAAATTGCAAAAACACCTGAACGTGGCAGCGTGTCGCCACCATGTGGGAAATGGCTTCCTGACTTTTCACCCGGATGCTGGATGCCGACAAACATTGTACGGCGGTCAGGCGACCAGCACATGCCTGTGACTTCGCATTCTTTCGGACCAACCATAAAGCGGCGGATTTCACCGGTTACAGTATCGCCAACCAGCATCTGGTTGTTACCCATACCGGCAAAGTCACCCTCGTTCGAATATGCGCCATCCGTTTGGATCCAGAGCAGCCCGTTGTCATCAAATAACAGACCGTCAGGCGAATTGAACATGTTACCCGCGTTGATGTTGTCAGAGCCCGCATAAGCATCCGAATGCACATCGGGATTACCCGCAAGTGCATATAGATCCCAGATGAAGCCCTTAGCAGTGTGATCTGCCGCATCTGGCACCCAACGCGCGATCTGGCCGTAGTTGTTGGCCTCGCGTGGGTTGACGCCATTTGCGGAAGTATCATCGCCACCCGCATTTGGCTTAACACCGCGGTTTTTGTTGTTGGTCAGTGCTACATAAGCCTCAACCTTGGCGGGGTTAGCCGCAACCCATTCAGGGCGATCCATTGTCGTTGCGCCTACTTTGGATGCCGCCATGCGCGTGTGAATGCTGATTTCGGCGGCTGACATACCTGTTGTTTCAGGCGTCAATTCCAACCATACGCCTGTCATGTCGTCGTTGAATTTAGCGACAGAAAGGACGCCATCATCCAGCAGACCTTCGGTGCTGCCTGTTGGCGTGTAGATGCCGTTTGATACGAAGCGGTACAAAAACTCGCCGCGCTCGTCATCGCCCATGTAAACAACGACTTTGCCGTTCGCTGCGATTACGACTTCTGCGTTCTCGTGCTTGAAGCGGCCAAGCGCGGTGCGCTTTTTCGGTGTCGAGGTCGGATTGAAGGGATCAATCTCTACAACATAACCCGCGCGGTTCGGCTCGTTCGGGTTTTTGGACACGTCGAAACGCTCGTCCACTTTCGCCCAGCCATAACCCCAGTCTTTGGAAGATACGCCGTAACGCTTCAGTTCTGCGCTGACTTCGTGCGCTTCATCTTCGGCAGAGAAGTAACCGTTGAAGTTTTCTTCGCAGGCTAGATATGTGCCCCAAGGCGTTTCGCCGTTGCCGCAGTTGTTCCACGTTCCCAGCGCCTTCGTGCCCGTAGGATCAGCAGCTGTCTTCATCAGATCGTGACCCGCGGCCGGACCTGTAAGGTCCATCTCGGTACGCGGCGTGATGCGGCGGTTCAGATCGCTGTCCAGCATGACCTGCCAATCGCCATCGACTGGCGTGACTTGGAACACGGACACACCGTGCGCCATCATACCTTTTTCGATGTCGTCATCTGTTTCTGGCTGTGCATCCGGGCGGTTGCCCCAAAGCAATTTGCGGTTTGTATATTCGTTGTTCACAACCATGAGCGTTTTGCCGTGCAGGTTGAACACGGACATACCGTCGTTGTTATCGCCAAATGCGCGCGCCTGGCTGGCGGCTGTGCCGCGTGTTGCTTCGTCGAACGCTGGTACGTCAGACCAAAGCGGATCACCCCATAGCGTGAGTGGCTTCCATTCGAACCCTTCAGGTACCGTAATCGTGTCCAGTGTGTTTGCTGCGACCTGCTCGAAACCAAAGCGATCCGCGCTTGCACCAGCTGGCGTGCTGAGCGCCGTTGTGCCCAGAACGAATGTGCCTACGCCAAAGCTCATCACGCCGCCGAGAAAGCCGCGGCGACTTAGGGCTGTTTCGACAACTGTGTCGAACCCGGTGTTTTCGGGGGCAGGGTTAATTGTTTCATCATAGTCATCAAAAGAGAGTTCTTCGCGGTTCATCTGGCGCTCCATCAGTTAGCTTGTGATAGAGCCGCAATAGGGTGCGGTGGATTCTGTTTTGTGACAGCGATGCAAATCTTTTATGACAAGACACAGGCTGAGATTTTAAATGTATTGCGCCTTTTTGTGCCGGGCGCGCACCGTCTGTTAGCCTGCTGTAGCATCCGCGCTATCCAAAGTTGGACAGAACAAGCGCTTCATGCTTGCGCAGGCAAAGCCGCGCAGTTTCCTCAAACGCTCCGCGTGTGGTGCTGGCAAGTTCGGGAAAAAGGTACAAAACTTCGCTGCGCGCTTGGTCTTCCAGCGCATTAAGCGCGCCCTCTCCCGGAAACAGGCTTTCGCTTGCTGCGCCGTCGGCAAATACAATTTCATGACGATCAAAGAGCATATGAATGTAGGTCACTGTGCCGCCAAGCACACGTCTGATCCCCGGATTTGAACAAAGATACTTGGCGCTAACCAGCACCTCTGGCTCCCCAAATAGAAGGTCGGAAGACGCGGCTTCAATCAACATGCGATGGTTCGGCGAGACAAGCAGCTTGGTCGTGTTATCGAGCACACCTTTGCCAATTTCGATTGGCGCAACGGCCCCCTGAGCACGAACGGTTTTTGATCCAATCCAACGCAGGGGGTGATAGCCGTTGTCGCGGGTCGCGATCATGTCACCAACGCGCAGGGTTTCGATCTGTCTTAACCCTGTCTTTGTCAGAATTCCCGTTCCTTTGGTGAAACAGACAACCAGTTCGGAATAATCGATCTGACCAATATAGTTTCCCGCAGAAAGGGTTATCGAATCGCCGGGCGAAACAGGGATGTCAAAGGCGTTATAGTAAGGTCCGTCCTGACTGCCCGGGGAGGATGGATTTGTACCAGTGTAGACACGAATAAGATAGGCAACACCGGTTTCCCCCGTCGTGTTGTTGACGACGGTATATTTGTAAACCGAGCGGACAACCTGACCCGCTGAATAAGTCCCATCAAAAGCGGACGCGAGGGTCTGTTGGCTGGTGTCCAGTGTTTCACCGCTGCCAGTGCTTTCATCGTCGAAAACGCTGTCATCATCCTGAACCTGCATAATCGCAGATGCACCAGAAACTGTAAAAGTTCCCGTCGAGATTGACCCGCTCGGGCGGCCAAGATCAAGATTTGAATATGCCATCAAAGAATAGACGGGCATTTTGCGCTCCTACTAAGCAAAGCGGAGGCCTAATCAGACGTCCGATTCCAGAGGTAATAGCGAAGAACTACTAATGAACTCTGACCAGATTGGATCAAAACGGCGATCAATTGGGGCATTTATTGGAAACAGTGGGGCGGATCCGCCTGCATTGTAGCGTCAAGGCCGGGTTGTTCGGACATGAAAAAAAGGCGCAGCTACCGCTACGCCCTTAAAACTATTAAATAAAACAGTGTCGCCGATCTTACGAGCGGATCATGCCAACGATATCATAGGTCTTTTCCAATATCGGATTGGCGATCTTGCGCGCACGTGCCGAACCGTCGCCTAAAATGCGATCAATCTCGGCTGGATCATTCATCAAGCGGGCCATTTCGGTGCTGATTGGTGAAAGTTTTTCAACCGCGAGATCGACCAGCATAGGCTTGAATTCCGAAAACTGCTTGCCGCCAACGTCAGACAGAACAGCATCCACGCTTTGATCGTTTAAAGCGGCGAAGATATTCACCAGATTGCGTGCTTCGGGGCGATCCTCAAGGCCTTTGACTTCAGAAGGTAGAGCATCTGGATCAGTCTTTGCCTTACGAATTTTCTTCGCAATTGTTTCCGCATCATCCGTCATATTGATCCGCGATGCATCGGATGGATCAGACTTGGACATCTTCTTGGATCCGTCACGCAGGCTCATCACGCGCGTGGCCGCGCCTTCAATCACAGGCTCGGTCATCGGGAAGAAATCGACACCGAAATCGTGATTGAATTTGGCCGCAACATCACGCGTCAATTCCAAATGTTGCTTTTGATCTTCGCCCACAGGAACGTGGGTCGAGTGATAGATCAGGATGTCCGCAGCCATGAGCGCAGGATAGCCAAAAAGACCAAGCGAAGCGTTTTCAGCATTCTTGCCCGCCTTATCCTTGAACTGGGTCATGCGTTTCATCCAGCCCATGCGGGCGACGCAGTTAAATATCCAGCCAAGTTCGGCGTGTGCAGAAACTTGCGATTGATTGAACAGGATGGATTTAGCTGGATCCAGGCCAGCTGCAATATAGCCCGCTGCCAGCTCGCGCGTGTTGTGGCGCAGATCGGCAGGGTCTTGCCAGACAGTAATAGCGTGCAAATCGACCATGCAATAAAGCGTTTCGATACCGCTTTCCTGCATATCAACAAAGCGTTTGATCGCGCCAAGATAGTTGCCGAGTGTCAGGCCGCCCGAGGGCTGAATGCCTGAAAAGACACGGGGTGTGTGGACCACCTCTGTCATGGGAAATCTCCATCTGGAATAATAGGTCTTGCTGCACTACCCATGGGGGCAGGTATCGTCAAGCAAAGCAGGCCGCCCATTATGTCCGAAGACCCGTATCAATCGCCAGAAACCGTTAGTCCGGTCAATCCTCTGCCACCCGTGGTGGTTGCTTTGTTCGTGATAATCATTGGTATCGAGGCGATGTTTTCGCTTGCCGCGCGCGGCATGCTCGGCGGGCCAGCGGGGATCGGTTGGCGACTTGATGCGATCCAGAGTTATGCGTTTTCAGGACTGATCTTTGATTGGATGTGGGACAACGGCCAGTGGCCAGCCGAACACTTGATCCGCTTTGTGAGTTACCTTTTCATCCATACCAGCTTTACCCATGCGCTTTTTGTTTGCGTCATGTTGCTGGCGTTGGGCAAAATGGTTGGCGAGGTCTTTACCGGCTTGGCAACGCTGAGTGTATTTGTTGTATCTGGCGCAGCAGGTGCATTAACTTACGGCGTCATTCTGGATGATCCAGCCCCGTTGATCGGTGGGTTTCCTGCGGTTTATGGGCTGATCGGGGCTTTCACCTATTTGCTTTGGCTGAAACTGGGCGAGCTAGGCGCACAGCAGGTGCGTGCGTTTACCTTGATCGGATTTCTTATGGGTATTCAGCTGATCTTTGGTCTGCTCTTTGGCGGTCAGAACGATTGGCTCGCTGATGTGGCCGGGTTTGCAACGGGCTTTTTGATGTCCTTTGTCGTCAGCCCGGGCGGCTTTTCACGTTTGCGCGAAAAGATGCATCGCGACTAGCGGCCGCGACGCATCGCGCTTTTCAATTCAGACATGCGAATTGCGCCCAAGACGTGTGCCAGAATGAAGTAGGTTAGCATTCCAACCGATACCAGGATCGTCAGGGCAAGATAGCGCCAGCCGTCCATTCCAAGGAAGGTCGACATTGACGCGCTCGCGCTCCAAAGCAGTGCGCCCATGCCTGCGGATGCAAGGCAAATCCGCCAGATGCGGCGGCGAAGCTGCGCGTCAAAGCGCGCCACATCGCCCATTGGACGTGTTCCAATCGCAAGCAAAAGAACCATGACCCAACCCGCAAGCGTGGTTGCGATTGCTGGTGCAATCCATCCGATCACGGGGGCAAGGCTAAAGGCAAGTGCTGCATTCACGATCATCGCAACCACTGCAAAGCGGAATGGCGATTTCGTATCTTCACGTGCGTAGAACAAGGGTTGCAAGGTTTTCTGCAATACAAAGGCAGGCAGACCAAGGCCGTAGATCGCTACTGCTGCTGCGATAGCGGCACTATCGTCACTTGTCATAGAGCCGCGTTCGAACAACACCGTCACCAGCGGAAGCGGGATAACCATCAGAGCGACCGAAGCGGGGATGGTCAGGGCTAGCGAGATTTCGGTCGCCCTAGAGAACGCACTTCGCGCGCCCTCATCATCACCGGATTGCAGCCGGCGCGAAAGATCGGGAAGCAGGACAATGCCCACCGCGATGCCGACAACACCCAGTGGCAATTGATACAGGCGATCTGCTGCAAAAAGCCAACCAACAGCGCGATCAAAATAGCTGGCAACCTGTTGTCCGACCAATAGGTTGATCTGCATAACACCGCCAGCCATCGCCGCGGGAACGGCGATCTTGACCAGATGTTTCATGTCAGGTGAAAAGCGCGGTCGTTGCAGGCGCAGTGTTATCCCCGCGCCTTTTGCTGCAATCCAGACCAGCACAAGCTGCGCAAGACCCGCCAAGGGGATCATCCAGATCAGGGCCCGCGCGACGTCGCGCCCCGTCGCTGCTGCAAACAAGATTGCACTGACAAGCAAGATATTGAGCAAGACAGGCGCAGCCGCCGCCGCCGCGAAACGACCAGCCGCGTTCAACACCCCGGAGGCAAGCGCGGCCAATGAAATAAACAGGATGTAGGGGAAGGCGATGCGCCCGAATTCCACAGACAGATCAAAGGTTTCCGTGCCAGAAAACCCGCTTGCAAGTGCATAGACCAGCCAAGGCATTGCGGCTTGTGCGAGAACGGTCAGGACAATCAAGACGCTGGCCAAACCCGAAAACGCCTCGTTGGCGAAAGCATTGGGTTGGTCATTTGCTTCAAGCCGTTTGGAAAACATTGGCACAAAGGCGAGGTTGAACGCCCCTTCCGCAAAAAAGCGGCGAAACATGTTCGGCAATCGGAACGCGACAACGAAGGCCTGATAGGCTGGTCCCGTTCCCAAATAGGACAGGATCAAAGCGTCGCGCACAAATCCCAGCACGCGGCTAAGGAGCGTCCAGACGCCAACTGTGAACATACCTCTAATCATGGCGTGTTCGCGCGCTCGGCGCCTTGGGTCATCGCTTCACGAAGCTTCTTTTCCAGTACGCGTTGTTTGGACGTGGAATAGAATTTCAAACCAAACATATCCTTGACGTAAAACGTATCCACAACCTGCTCACCGTAGGTCGCGATGACGGCCGAAGAAATGTAGACGTTCATATTGGCCATGCAGCGCGTCAGATCATACAGCAGGCCGGGGCGGTCACGGGTATCAACCTCAATGATCGTGTAGATTTCCGAGCCATCATTGTCGAAGGTAATATGGGTCGGAACCTTGAACGCGCGCTCGCGCTTTTTGATCTTGTCACGCCCTTTGATCGCTTCCATCGCGACAACTTCGCCGCGCAGGGTTCTTTCGATCATCTGTTTAAGGCGCGGAATACGTGAGGCCTCGTAGGGGCCTTCATCACCATCCTGAATCCAGAATGCAGCCGTCGCGAACCCGTCATTTGAGGTAAAGGTCCGCGCATCCACAACGTTTGCACCAACCAGGGCCAATGCCCCGGCAAGGCGCGAGAAAATGCCCGGGTGATCGGCAAGCGCAAAGCAAACGCGTGTTGCGTCGCGGTCCTCATCAGGGTGGATGTCGAACGCGATTTCGTCGTCTTTGATATCACGCAGCAGATTGGCGAAGATGACATGCGCGGTAACATGAAACCCCTGCCAGTAGGGTGCATAGTGGCGCGCTGTTTCGTCCTTCAGGGCTTTTTTGGTCCAATCGGGCAAGGCGGCGCGCAAGGCGCGTTTTGCGTCAGCGCCGCGCTGTTCGCGGTTCAGATCTTCCAATCCGTTCTCTAGCGCATTGCGCGTTTGCCGATAAAGCGCGCGGATCAAAACGGCCTTCCAGTTGTTCCACGTGTCAGGGCCAACGCCGCGAATATCACAAACCGTCAGCACCGTGAGTAGATCAAGCCGCTTTACATTCTGAACCGCCTTGGCGAAATCCCGCACGGTGCGCGGATCTGCAATGTCGCGCTTTTGCGCCATGTCCGACATCAACAAATGGTAGCGTACAAGCCATTCGACTGTTTCGGTTTCAACTTTGCTCAAGCCCAGGCGCGGCGCAACTTTGCGTGCAATCTGCGCGCCAAGAATTGAATGATCCTCAGGGCGCCCTTTACCGATGTCGTGCAAAAGCATGGCAACAAAAAGCACTTTGCGGTTTATGTCCTTGGTCAGAATTTCGGTAGAGATGGGCAGTTCTTCTTCCAACTCACCGCGCTCGATTTCGGCAAGGTTTCGGATGCATTGGATCGTATGCTCATCAACCGTGTAGTGATGGTACATATTGAATTGCATCATCGCGACGATAGGTTCGAATTCAGGGATGAACGCAGCAAGCACGCCCAGTTCGTTCATACGGCGCAAAGCCCGTTCAGGGTTGCCGTGCTTTAACATCAGATCGAGGAAAATCTGGCACGCTTCGGGATCGTTGCGCATCGGATCGTCAATGAGATGCAGGTTTGCTTTCACCAGCAACATCGCGTCGGGGTGGATCAGCATCCCGGTGCGGAGCGCTTCTTCAAACAGGCGCAAAATGTTGAGCTTGTCGCTGAGGAAGGCTTCAGGATCGTTTAGGGCAATGCGACCGTGCACAACGATATAGTCGGCCTTCATCCGTGGCCGACGGCGGAATATGCGCTCTAATAGCGGCTCGCTTTTTGCATGTGTCGCTTCAAGTTTGGTCAGGAATATCCGCGTAAGATCGCCAACAGCGGTTGCGTGACGGAAATAATCCTGCATGAAAATTTCGACACCGCGCCGCCCGCCTGCATCAACATAGCCCATCTGCGCGGCAACATCGACTTGCAGATCAAAGGTTAGCTGTTCCATCGGGCGCTTTGCGATCAAATGCATGTGGCCGCGTACGGCCCAGAGGAAGCTTTCGGCGTCTTCGAATGTCGCAATATCACCCTTGGTAAAGACGCCGACCGCGACCAGATCGGCAACGCTATGGGCACCATGAACATATTTGGCGATCCAGAACAGCGATTGCAAATCCCGCAAGCCGCCTTTGCCTTCTTTGACATTGGGTTCAACAACGTAGCGCTGGCCACCTTGCTTTTTGTGGCGGACTTCGCGTTCTTCCAGCTTGGCTTCAATGAATTCGCGGGACGAGCCAGAGAACAGCTCTTCCCAAAGCCGCTCGTCAAGGCGGTCGGCCAATGCGCTGTCACCTGTCAGGAACCGATGTTCGAGCATCGCAGTACGGATCGTAAAGTCTTCAGCGCCAAGGCGAAGGCAATCACGGATCGTGCGGCTGGCGTGGCCGACTTTCAGGCGTAAGTCCCAAAGGATGTAGAGCATCGATTCAATAACGCTCTCGGCCCAGGGGGTTACCTTGTAGGGTGTCAGAAACAGCAAATCCACATCCGATTGCGGTGCCATTTCTCCGCGCCCGTATCCACCAACTGCGATCATGGCGATGCGTTCTTGTTCGGTCGGGTTGGAGATCGGATGCAGCGCTACAGACGCAACAAGAAATGCCGCCTCGACAAGGCAATCCGTCAGGAAAGTGTAAGAACGCGTCATTTCGCGCGCAGCATAGGGGCTGGCTCGCAGGGCATCCGCGATGGCGTTCATGCCCGCCGTGCGTGCCTTGCCAAGATGCGTGACCGCGGACTTTCGAACGGCCATCGCGTCAGTCAGCTCCGCGATCTCTGCCTCGATCGCGGCTAAGACAGCGGATGCATCGAATATGTCCTGCGCCGGTAAAATCAGGTTTTCCGGCGCAGGACGCGTTAGTTTCAACTTAGGCTCAGAAACCTGCGCCTGTGAATTTTGTGGGTGCAGGGTCAATGATTACTACCTGTTTATTGCGTACCATTGCCACGGAAAGGGCACGCTCATTGGTTCCATTCGGGCGCAAGCGGAACGCACCAGCGACCCCTTGGAACCCAGCGCCTTGCGTTAAGGCACCTGCGGTAAGTGCTTTCTTATTGCCTGCTTCCACAAGAGCGCCGATTGCCGCAATACCATCATAAGCAAGCCCCGCCAACTGATGTGGTGAACTGCCATAGGCTTGGGTGTAGCGCGTCTGGAAATTCTGGATCATCGCTTGGTCAGGCAATGCAAACCAACCGTTCTGCAATCCGGGCAGTTCCAACGTCTGCGCAGGAACGTCCCAACGGGCAAGACCGATGTATTGAGTGTTGGCAGGGTTGACGCCTGCTTCGGGCAGCATTTGCGCGAGCATCGGCAATGCACCTGCCGAATTGGACGTCATAACCAATGAATCTGCACCTGTGCTGTCCATTGCAGCCTTGATCTGCGGGATTGCGGCAACGACGCCAGCCTGACTGAATTCGAAACCGTTCACGGAAGCAACCGCAATGCCGTTGCGTGACGCCGCTTGTTGCACAGCGTTGCGGCCAAACTGTCCTTCGACATTGTTCGGATGCGCAATCAGGACTTTGGTTTTGCCTTGGCGCGCTGCAAAGTTCATCAAGCGCTCTGCCGTGTTTTCAAAGGTCGGGCCAAGCACAAAGACGTTGCCGCCAGCAATCGACGAGTTGTTGGAAAAGCTGAGAATGTTGACGTTCTGATTGGCAACCGCGACGCCTGCCGCGTTGGCCGCGTCTGCGAAGAGCGGGCCAAGAATAATCTGGGCGCCGTCTGCGACAGCCTTTTGTGCCATCGCGGCCGCCTGGGTCGTCGATCCAGCGGTGTCGTAAACACGCAGATCGATTTTGACGTTGGTCAAGTCCGCAATCGCCATGCGCGCGGCGTTCTCAAGCGATGTTGCGACTGTACCCGCACCATTGCTTGATTTCGGAATCAACAGCGCAACTGGAACAGGCTCACTTGTATTGATCGTCGGGCCTGCGCCGCCACCAAGACCGGTACCACCGCCAAGCGTGATAGGTTGGCAGGCCGCCAACGCCACGATAACCGAAGCAAAAACACTGCGCGTCAGCACCTTGCGGGCCGAAGACAAAAAAGCAAACATAGATATAAACCCCCTGATGGACGTCGCTCGTTAGCGCCGCCGGTCGAGGTCGCATAATAAACGTCATGAAAGGCGGGTCCAGAGGTGAATGCAAAGACAGTGAAATTGGTAGGCGGTTTGTACTTTATCGCAACGCCGATCGGGACCGCACGCGACATAACTTTGCGTGCGCTTGATATCCTCGCTTCTGCCGAAGTTCTGGCGGCCGAAGACACGCGTTCCCTGCGTCGTCTGATGGACATCCACGGCATCCCTTTGGGGGACCGCCCGCTGCTATCGTATCACGATCATAATGGCGAGCGCACAAGGCCGAAACTCATGCAATTCTTGGCGCAAGGCCGCTCTGTCGCCTATGCCAGTGAAGCCGGAACGCCGATGATTGCAGACCCGGGTTATGACCTTTCCAAAGAGGCCGCCGAGGCCGGGTATCTTGTTACCTCTGCGCCGGGTCCGACAGCGATTGCGACAGCCCTGACTTTGGCAGGTTTGCCGACGGATAAATTTCTATTTGCCGGCTTTTTGCCCAGCACCAAAACTGCGCGGGTTTCCGCGATTGAGGCGCTGAAAGATGTGCCTGCGACGTTGGTCTTTTACGAATCACCCAAACGCGTAGGAAAAATGCTAAGCGATTGCCTGACCGTCTTGGGGGATCGCCCCGCTGCGATGTGCCGTGAATTAACCAAAAAGTTTGAAGAAGTTCGCCGGGCCAGCTTGTCCGAGCTGGTGACCTCTGTGAATGAGGCACCGCCGAAGGGCGAAATTGTTGTGGTTATTGATCGGGCTCGAAAAGCTGCTGTTAACGTTTCTGATCTAGAAGCGGACCTGAGAGAGGCTTTGACGCAGATGTCGCTCAAGGATGCTTCGGAGATGGTTGCAGGTGCGCATGGTATGGCGCGCCGGAAGGTGTATCAGATGGCTTTGGCTTTAGATCGAACTGATGAATAAGGCTGAAACAGGCAAACTGTCCTATCTTGCAGGACAATGCGCCGAATTTCAGGTTGCGGCAGACTATCAGCGCCGTGGCCATCAATTGCTAGCGCAACGCTGGCGCGGTAGGGCAGGCGAGGTCGATCTGATCTTTAGCGCTGGTCGCGAAGTTGTTTTTGTTGAAGTGAAAAAAGCGCGGAATTTCGAAGCTGCGGCACTGCGGATTTCACAGCGCCAGCAGCAGCGTATTTGCCTGGCTGCGCAAGAATACCTTGGAACGCTGCCGCGCGGGTTGCTCACACCTATGCGCGTTGACGCCGCCTTTGTGAACGGGCACGGCGATGTGCAGGTATTGGAAAACGCAATCGGCGATTTCTAGCGCGATGCCCATTGCGTCCCATGCAGCCCTGCGCCATTTAAGCAAGGCAGACAGGGAGATCCTCGCATGAAAATCGCATTCCAGATGGACCCAATTGGTGCCGTTAACATCGACGCCGACAGCTCGTTCCGTATCGCGGAAGAGGCGCAAGCGCGCGGGCATTCACTGTTTTACTACGCGCCTGACAAATTGGCCTATGAAGAAGGCCGCGTCACAGCGCGCGGGCATGATTTCACAGTCCAGCGCGTGCAGGGCGATCATGCGCTTTTGGGGCCGGAACGCCATGTTGACCTGTCAGAAATGGACGTGATTTGGCTACGCCAAGATCCACCTTTCGATATGAACTACATCACGACGACCCATATTCTGGATCGTTTGCACCCTGAAACGCTGGTCGTAAACGATCCGTTCTGGGTGCGAAACTATCCTGAAAAGCTGCTCGTGCTTGATTTCCCCGATCTCACGCCGCCAACTACGATTGCGCGCGATCTGGACACGATCAAAGCTTTCAAGGCCAAGCATCAAGATGTCATTCTCAAACCGCTTTACGGGAATGGCGGGGCAGGCGTGTTCAGGCTTGATGCCAATGATCGTAACCTGACTTCGCTGCATGAACTTTTCACAGGTTTCAGCCGCGAGCCGCTCATCGTGCAGAAATTCCTGCCCGATGTGTCCAATGGCGACAAACGTGTGATCCTTGTAGACGGTGAAGCTGTTGGCGCGATCAACCGGGTGCCTGCCAAAGGTGAAACTCGTTCCAACATGCATGTGGGCGGGCGGCCTGAAAAGATCGGCCTGACAGAGCGTGATTTGGAGATTTGCGCGCGCATAGGCCCGCTTTTGCGCGAAAAAGGGCAGGTGTTTGTCGGGATTGATGTGATCGGTGATTACCTGACCGAGATCAACGTGACCTCGCCCACAGGCATTCAAGAGCTGGAGCGCTTTGATGGCGTGAACATCGCGGAAAAAATCTGGCAGGCGATTGAGAATAAACGCAAATAATCAGGCGGCTTCGAAATTTGATAGTCGGAAGCTAAGCGCCTCCGCCACATGCATGGGCGCGATGTTATCTGCACCATCCAGATCGGCAATCGTGCGGGCGATACGCAAAATCCGGTGATATCCTCGCGCGCTCAGCCCGAACCGTTCTGCCCCTTGGGTGAGGTAGCTTTTGCCTTCGC
The DNA here is from genome assembly GCF_049680325.1 of Planktotalea sp. Classification (GTDB taxonomy): domain Bacteria; phylum Pseudomonadota; class Alphaproteobacteria; order Rhodobacterales; family Rhodobacteraceae; genus Planktotalea. The sequence continues at coordinate 8,294 of NZ_JBAUHO010000109.1, read as the reverse complement.
TACATAGCTGCGTGACCGCGTTAAGTTTCGCGCCCTCGGCATCGGCATTGGCGCGCATTCCATCATGTTCGCGATAACGAATGTCCTGTATCGCACGCGCAGTGGCAACGCGTTGGGCGACCTCCGCGCTGCTTTCTCCGCTTTCCGGTAGATCGAGATCGGTGAAATGCACGGGCGGCACTTCGACCCGCAAATCAAAACGATCCATAAGTGGCCCCGAAATACGTCCCATATAGTCTTGCGAACACAGCGGCATCTTTGAGCAGGCGCGCGCAGGGTCGAATGCATATCCACAGCGGCAAGGATTGGCGGCTGCAACCAGCATGAAACGGCAGGGATATTTGATATGCGCATTGGCGCGCGCGATCATGACCTCGCCCGTTTCAATGGGCTGGCGCAGGGTTTCCAGCACCTGGCGAGAAAACTCAGGGAATTCATCCATAAACAGCACGCCGTTATGGGCGAGGGAAACTTCTCCCGGTTTGGCCGTTCTGCCACCGCCGATGATCGCAGCCATGGATGCGGTGTGATGGGGTTCGCGAAACGGGCGCGTTCGGGAAATACCGCCTTCATCAAGCAAGCCGGAAAGCGAATGGATCATCGAGGTTTCAAGTGCTTCCATCGGGCTGAGTGGTGGCAATAATCCCGGAAGACGCGCCGCGAGCATGGATTTACCCGAACCGGGCGTTCCGACAAGCAGAATGTGGTGACGCCCCGCCGCCGCAATTTCCAGCGCCCGTTTGGCGCGTTCCTGCCCCTTTACATCGCGAAGGTCTTTTCCGTTGGTTTCGCTGGTAACTGTGCCCGGTTGCGCGGGGGCCAAGGGGCATTGCCCTGTGAAATGGCGAATGACTTCGGCAAGCGACTTGGCGGCGATCACCTCTGCGGAGCCGACCCAGGCTGCCTCTGCACCAGATGCTGCGGGGCAGAGCAAGGACCGTTCCTCTTGCGCTGCCGTCATCGCGGCAGGCAAGGCACCGATCACGGGAACAAGTGTGCCATCCAACGATAGCTCACCCAAAGATATCGTGCGTTCGACTTCCTCTGCCGGAATTATGTCAATTGCTGCGAGCAGGGAAAGGGCGATTGGAAGGTCAAAGTGCGAACCTTCTTTGGGTAGATCAGCAGGGGAAAGGTTAATTGTGATCCGTTTGGACGGTAGCGCAATGGACATCGCAGACAAGGCGGCACGCACCCTGTCACGGGCTTCGGATACGGCCTTGTCAGGTAGCCCGACGATAGAAAAGGCAGGTAAACCGGGGGTCACGGCGCATTGCACTTCAACGCTGCGCGCGCTGACACCTTCAAAGGCAACTGTATAGGCATGCGCGACCAATGGGCTTCTCCTGTTAACCATACTGGCCTAGCGGAGAAAGCCTTTAGGAAAGGTAAACGCTCTTTAAACGAGCGCCATAAACGCAGGCCACGCCTCAGGGTCTGCAACGGTTTTGGCGCGGCAGAAAGGATTGCAAAAGCCAAAGATACGACCGTCCATTTCCATCAAATGGGTGATTGCCTTTCCAGAATACGGGCAGGCGTCATTTTCGGGGGTTCCGTTGTCAACTTCCTTCGCTGCGCGCGGCGTCGGGCCGGGCCAGTTGGTTGTTGGATAGTCCTTGCGATACCAGGGCAGTTCGGGCCCATGCACAAGACCCATCGCGCGCCAGCGTCGAAAGGCAGGATCAGCAAGATGGGCCGCAACATAGGCGGCAGCGGCTTTTCCAACGGGTAGCGAATAGCCCGCAATACGCCCCGCAACAGGTGCAAAAAAAGCATCAGCAGCTGAATAATCGCCCAGCAACCAAGGCCCGTCAGAAACGCGATGTTTACGCGCATGGGCCCAGATTTTTTCAATTCGGGCAAGATCCTCAAGGACTTCGGCGCGCGGCGCACTTTCAGAATAACACACCCGCAAGTTCATCGGGCAATCCGACCGTAGCGCCGTGAAACCTGATGCCATTTCAGCGACCAGCGTTCTTGCAACGGCGCGCGCTTTGCTTTCGTTCGGCCAAATGCCGGCATTCGGATGTCGCGTCGCCAATTCTTCGGCAATTGCCGCGGATTCAGAAATCACTGCTCCGTCATCGGTCACAAGCGTTGGCACCGTGCGCGCAACGCCGACAGATGCCATTTGCTGTGCAACATCCTGCGCTAGAAATGGGACCATTTTGCTTCGCGCATTCAGCCCGAAACGGTTCACGAGAAGCCAACCACGCAGGGACCAACTCGAATAGGCGTATTCGCCAATATAAAGATCATAGCTCATGCCGCCGAAGCTATTTCAACGAAGCACATTCCAACAAACGATGATTTGTTAAAAAACCATCACGGACGGTGATTGATTGCGCCCGCGCGCCATTTTCCATCATCGATCAGCACTTCGGTGACAGACAGGTTGTCGATGCGCTGCGCAAAAGTCTGATAGCTGTGAAGGCCGGTTGCGCGTTGCAACTGGCTAAGAACAACGCCGAAATGGCAAACTACGATAAGATCGCTTTCGCAAGCCGCAAGAGCAAAGTCTATTGCGGGAGAGACGCGCGCGCGCAGTGCATTCCAGCTTTCACCATTTGGCGGGGCGACGTCGCCAGGTTGCTCGTAAAAAGAGCGGATATGCTCTGGCGTTTCGGCGGCGACGTCTTTGAAACCCCTGTTTTCCCAAGCTCCAAAGTGCATTTCACGCAAAGCTGCGTCATGTGGCAATCTTGTACGAGCCCCTTGAAACGCATTGGCTGTTTCAATCGTGCGAACCAGATCGGAAGAAATAACCCGCGCGTCCTGTGGAAGATAGGCGTTAAGCCGTGAAAGGGCTTGGGTGTCTGACAGATCAGCGGGTAGGTCAGTCCAGCCGATCATCCCCTTTGCATGTGTTGGCCCATGCCGCACGAGAAACAAGCGCTGCATGTTTAAACGCTGCCTTTAAGCAGTTGTGGAAGGCCCGCGACAACATTGTAAACGATATCCGCCTGTGCGGCCAAAACCTGATTTAATTCGCCCTGTTCCTGTCGAAAGCGGCGAGAGAGTGGATCGGCAGGCACAATTCCCAAGCCCAATTCATTAGTAACGACAACGCAATCGGCGGCGCAACATTCAAGCGAATCCAGCAATTCGGTGCGGGCGGCTGATAGATCGCGTTCTTCCATGAGATGGTTCATCAGCCACATTGTGGCACAGTCCAGCAAAACAACTTCAGTGCTGGAAGCTGCTTGAAGCACTGCATCTGGCGAAAGCGGCGCCTCAATCGTCTGCCAGCCCGCGCCGCGCATTTCTTTGTGCCTTGTGACTTTGTGCTCCATCTCGGGATCCAGCACACGGGCGGTCGCGACATAGATCTTGTCCAAGCCGGTTTGCATCACCAGACCCTCGGCAAAAGCAGACTTTCCGGAGGCGGCACCGCCGATCACAAGTGTTAGGGTTCCAGACATTTTTGCAGCTCCATGTGATCCGCTTTGATCTCTTCTGCGTACCTTTAACAAAGCGTGAAGAAAACCACATGCGCTTTGGCGATGACGAAACTGTCATTAAAGGGGGAAGACGATGGCATTGGACAATGTAAGTGATGTAAAGTTTTCACGGCGGGCAATGAAGGCGGAAATGCTGGATGCCGAAACGGAATTGAAACTTGCCTATGCTTGGCGAGATCAACGCGACGAGGCAGCGCTACACCGTTTGATTTCTGCCTACATGCGCCTAGCGATCTCCATGGCGTATAAATTCCGCCGCTATGGCGCGCCAATGAATGATCTGATCCAAGAGGCGGGCTTGGGGTTGATGAAAGCGGCAGACAAGTTCGATCCCGACCGCGGCGTTCGTTTTTCGACTTATGCGGTTTGGTGGATCAAAGCCTCAATTCAGGATCATGTGATGCGCAATTGGTCGATGGTGCGCACTGGTTCGACCTCTTCGCAAAAATCATTGTTTTTCAACATGCGCCGCGTGCAGGCACGGCTTGAGCGCGAAGCTATGCAGCGCGGAGAAACGCTGGATCAGTATCAATTGCTGCAATCGATTTCCACCGAAATTGGTGTGTCGATGAATGACGTCGAGATGATGCATGGGCGCTTGTCAGGTTCGGATTTTTCGCTCAACGCGACACAATCGATCGAGGATGAAGGGCGCGAATGGATCGACGCATTGGAAGATGAAAGCGCGCAGGCCGAGGAAATTGTCGAGCATGCGCATGACACAGAACAATTGCGCGAATGGTTGCTCGGCGCGATGAATGCATTGAACGAGCGTGAGCGTTTCATCGTGCGAGAACGAAAACTAAAGGATGAACCACGAACGCTTGAAAGTTTGGGAAACGAGCTTGGTCTTTCAAAAGAGCGCATCAGACAGCTTGAAGCCGCCGCGTTCCAGAAAATGCGTAAATCTTTAGAAGCGCAAAGCGACGAGGTTCATGCATTTCTTGCGTGAGGATCGCGACTTGTACCCTGCGCGCGCCCCGCATAGCTTGTCACAAACAGCTTGGGGCGCATCATGCTTTCATCCAAACATATCCTTTTAATCATCGGCGGCGGGATCGCAGCCTATAAATCACTAGAGCTGATCCGCCGTTTGCGGGAACGGGGCGCGACGGTGACGCCCGTTCTGACGCGCGCAGGCAGTGAATTTGTGACACCTTTGTCTGTTTCGGCGCTGGCTGGCGTCGAAGTCCATAGCGACCTTTTCGATCTGACCAAAGAAGCGGAGATGGGCCATATCCAGCTATCACGTTCGGCGGATCTTCTGGTTGTTGCTCCGGGCACCGCGGATCTGATGGCGAAGATGGCGCAGGGACGTGCGGATGATCTGGCTTCTACATTGTTGCTTGCCACGGATACCCCAGTTCTTATTGCGCCGTCCATGAATGTGCGAATGTGGGATCACCCCGCGACCCAAAGAAATGTCGCCGCGCTTAAGGGTGACGGTGCGTCCTTTGTCGGGCCGAACGAGGGCGATATGGCCTGCGGTGAATATGGACCGGGCCGCATGGCTGAGCCGATGGAAATCGTTGCTGCAATTGATGCGGCGCTGGGCAATGGACCGCTAAAAGGCAAACGTATTTTGGTGACGTCTGGGCCAACCCATGAACCGATTGATCCAGTGCGCTACATCGCCAACCGGTCATCAGGCGCGCAAGGCACGGCGATTGGTGCGGCTTTGGCCCGCCTTGGTGCCGAGGTGGTTTTCGTCACAGGTCCAGCCGACGTTGCGCCGCCAGAAGGGGTAGAGGTGGTCAAAGTTCAAAGCGCCGCACAGATGCTGGACGCTGTCACTGCGGCCCTACCTGTTGATGCAGGCGTGTTTGCAGCGGCGGTGGCTGATTGGCGCGTCGCCTCCGAAAGTAACTCGAAGATCAAAAAGAAGAACGGTCAACTGCCGGTTCTCGAATTTGCGGAAAACCCCGATATTCTTGCGCAGGTCAGCCAGATGAAAGAAGGGCGCCCCGGGCTTGTCGTGGGCTTTGCGGCAGAAACCGATGATGTGATCGCCAATGCGACGGCTAAACGCGCGCGAAAAGGCTGTGACTGGATCGTGGCCAATGATGTTTCCCCTGAAACGGGCATCATGGGTGGCACTGAGAATGACGTGATGCTGATTTCGCAAGGCGGAGCCGAAGACTGGCCGCGTATGAGCAAAGCGGCCGTCGCCGAAAGGTTGGCGCAAAAAATTGCTGATGTTTTGGCAGGCTAGGCAACGTTGTATTTGAGTTTACTTGGCAAAATGAAGAGGGGTGCGAATGCGCATTGAATTCGTTTGGGAAGAGGGCGCGGATCAATCGCTTGGCCTGCCGTTCTACGCGAGTGCGGGTGCAGCGGGCGCGGATTTGCGGGCAAATCTGCCTGATCGAAAAGAACTGGTTTTGGCAGTGGGCGCGCGCGCGTTGATTCCAACGGGTTTGCGATTGGCGATACCGGCGGGGTTTGAAGTGCAACTCAGACCGCGTTCGGGTTTGGCGTTGAAACATGGCATTACATTGCCAAATGCGCCCGGCACAATCGATAGCGATTATCGTGGCCCGTTGGGTGTTATCGTTATGAATGCGGGCGACGCGCCCTTTACGGTGGCCCACGGCGAGCGGATCGCCCAGATGGTTTTGGCCCCTGTCGTGCGTGCCCGGTTCGAAATCGTAGACCACTTGTCCGAGACCCAGCGCGGCGGCGGCGGGTTCGGCTCAACCGGACGTAGTTGATGGCAATTGTCTTTCTAATGGCCTGCGTCATTTACGGGTTTGGCGCATATTTTAAAGCGCCCAAGGCGCAGCGCTGGATGCTTATTGCGGTCCTTTTCACTGCTGTGATTGGCGTGCTGTTGACGTTCCCAGAGGATCATTCGCTGCGCGTCGCTTTAGGCGGCTCGCCCGCGCCTTATCTGATTTTCGCGGGCTTTGCGGCAATTGCGCTTGCCTATCGCCAAGTGCTTTTGCGGTTGCGCCAGCGTGCGCAAAACGTCGAACCGATTGGCGTAGCAGCCAAAACAGGTGGTTTCAGCGACAGTGAGTTAGAGCGATATGCCCGCCACATCGTACTGCGCGAAATCGGGGGCATGGGGCAGAGAAAGCTCAAGAATGCAAAGGTTCTGGTCATCGGGGCGGGGGGGCTTGGCGCGCCTGCCTTGCAATATCTGGCGGCTGCAGGCGTTGGCACGATTGGCGTTATTGATGATGATGTGGTCGAGAACGCCAATCTGCAAAGACAGGTGATCCACCGAGATGATGCGATTGGCACGCCCAAGGTGTTTTCAGCTCAAAGTGCCATGCTAGCGCAGAATCCGCATATTGAGGTTAGGCCATACCATCGACGCTTATCGCTGGAAAATGCGAGTACGTTGTTCGCCGAGTACGAACTGATCCTTGACGGTACCGATAATTTTGACACTCGATATTTGGCCAACCGCACCGCTGTGGCATTGGGCCTACCGCTGATTTCAGGCGCGCTTAGCCAGTGGGAAGGTCAGCTCAGCATCTTCGATCCTGCAAACGGCGCGCCCTGTTATCAGTGCATTTTCCCCAAAGCCCCGGCACCTGAGCTTGCGCCATCCTGCGCCGAAGCCGGTGTGATTGGCCCGCTGCCCGGAGTCATCGGCGCAATGATGGCACAGGAGGCGATCAAGTTGATAACAGGCGCAGGGACAGTGCTGCGCGGCGAGATGCTGATCTATGATGCGCTATTCGGGGAGACGCGAAAACTGTCACTGAAACCGCGCCCCGATTGTCCGATTTGCGGTGGTTGATGGAATCTGTTGCCCGCGCCATAGTGAAACGAATTCAACCTAGGAGATCACAATGAAACTGACAGCTACACTTGCCGCGCTTGGTTTTGCGGCGCTTGCATCCACTGCATTTGCCGGTGGCCATTTGCCTAATCTTGAAGGGCGCGACGTGGTCGTTGTAACCGAAAACGCCTACCCGCCACTGCAATTTATTGAGCCTGGAACAGGCGACGCCATCGGTTGGGAATATGACGCGATGGCAGAGATTGCCAAGCGCATCAACATCAACGTGTCGTATGAAAATATCTCCTGGGACGCGATGATCCCTGCCGTATCCCAAGGGCAGTTCGATATGGGCATGACGGGCATCACGATCCGCGAAGACCGTAAAGAGAAGGTCGATTTCTCGGACAAATACATGACTTCTGAAATGGTGATGCTGGTGCGCGGTGATGAAGACCGCTTTACCGACGCCAAAAGTTTCGCAGAAAATGCCGATCTAATGATGGCGGCGCAGCCTGGTACGACGCCGTTCTATGTGGGTGTCTACGACGTATTGGACGGAAATGAATCGAACCCGCGCATCCAGTTAATGGAAACTTTTGGCGCGACGGTTCAGGCGTTGCGCACAGGCGACGTAGATCTTGTTCTGACGGATGGCACCGCTGGCAATGGCTATGTCGAGGCGTCTGATGGTGCGCTCAAGATCATCGGCGAAAAGCTGGGCACCGAGGACTTTGGCTTTATCTTCCCGAAAGGCAGCGATTTGGTTGAAGCCATGAACGCAGCGATTGCGGATATGACTGCCGACGGCACTATTGAGGCGCTCAACAAAAAGTGGTTCCTCGATTACAAAATTGGCGGATAACAAGCCGCTGCCAAGGCGCTCCTGTTTGGAGCGCCTTTTTTCTGGAACCTCAAAACCCGCATGATCCCTTCGCCGCATCAAGACGATGATTTTCCTTGGTGGCTATTATTGGCCGCGGGCATCGGCGTGTTTTTCCTTTACCGGATTGTTACGGACGATCTGCACACGCAAATTCTTGGCACTTTGGTCAAAGGCATGCGCGTGACTATTTTCGTAACGCTTGTGGGATTTGCAC
>NZ_JBAUHO010000108.1:0-17021 GCF_049680325.1 Planktotalea sp. | reverse complement strand
GAACTGAAAGAAAGGGCGATGGCTCTGACAAAGCCGGTTGACCAGACGGGTGGACGATATCGACCGGGTGACGAACTCTTGGCGTTCCTCGAAGCGCTCTGAATTATGCCGACACGCCGCGCCGATCTAACTGAAACGCAACTGGTCGTTCGGATCGGCGCGGCATAATCCGAAACGCGGCATTATGTGCGATTTCATGTAGCAATGTCGTGTAGGAGGCGTCCCCGACATCGGCGTTGTCATATCCGCTTACTGCGTTGGTGATATAGACATTGGCATTGGTCAAATGCGCAGATTGTGAATTATAGGAATACCCGTAGTAAGCGACGCCCGCAGTGTAAGAGTATGGCGTACCGGGCAAGGCCGCTGTACCAAAATTCAAATCTCCAAGGCCTGCACCGACAGAATTGAACGTGATGTTAGCAACGTCAGAGTAGTGTTGGAGCGCGGCCAGTGTGTCGGCTTGCAGGATTGCGTCCATAGCATCAAAGCCGCTGACGCCATTCGTGGCAGAAGCCAGAAAACTGATATCCAGCGATACGGCCGTGCCAAGTTCGTTGGCGGTGTGCCATGAAAGAACAGGCGAAACCGTCGGTTCTACCGTCGAAAGAAGGCCATCAATGCGGTCGTCGCCAGAAAGTTCTTTGGGTCATTGCCGTGCTCCATCTCGTTTCGCACTCGAGGCTAGGTAGCAATTGGGTCGAAAGCAAGGAAAGCTGCGGTCATTTTGGGGTTCCCACAAGGTCAGGAACCATAGTTTTCATCGACAGACTGTGGCCCAATGATCGCAACGCTTGATTGTAGAAACAATTTTTCTTTCAGCGTCATATTGTTGCCAAAATAGACCTGTTAAGTTGGATCAAGCACGACAAAGATCGTATAGGCAGGATAATATTGATGAGCAGTTCCCCATATTCAGGGTTAGACCCGCGTGCGTTTTGGAGCAGCGGTGTCGCTGAACAAAGCCCTCTTGCGATGGATGATCTTTATCGGCGCAAGTTCGGCATTCGCAAAAGCGAAGCGATTGCAACGGCGGGTAGTTGTTTTGCCCAGCATATTGCGCGCCATCTGAAAGGGCGCAGCTTTAACGTCATGCAGATGGAGCCGGCGCCAAGCGGAATGGGCGAAGAGGCGGCCAAGGCGCGTTCGTTCGGGATCTACACCTGCCGATATGGCAACATTTACACCCCGACGCAGTTGCTGCAACTGGCCCGAGAGGCGCTGGACGGGCACGAGCCTGCCGAACCGATCTGGGAAAAGGACGGACGTTTCTATGACGCGCAGCGCCCCGGCGTTGAGCCAGGGGGTTGGGCCAGCGAAGAAGAGGTGCGCATGGCGCGCCGTTTCCATCTACGCAATGTGGCCGAAATGTTCATGGAGATGGATGTGTTTGTCTTCACCTTCGGTCTGACCGAGGCCTGGGTTCATCGCGAAACAGGTACGGTTTATCCGACGGCCCCCGGCACGATTGCAGGCACGTTTGATCCAGAGGTCTACGCGTTCCACAACTATACACATTCCGAGACGATCGAAGCGTTCTCCAGCTTTCTCAAACTTATGCGCGCCCATCGCGGGCGGCGTTTGAAATGTATCATTACCGTTTCCCCCGTGCCTTTGACGGCTACGGCCTGCGGCGATCATGTTCTGTCCGCCAGCACCTATTCCAAGTCGGTCTTGCGCGGGGTGTGCGGTGAGCTGAGCCAGCGCAACAAGCTGATTGATTATTACCCGTCATATGAGTTGATTACGGCACCATCATCGCGCGGTATCTTTTATGAACGCAACCTGCGCTCTGTCTCTGCGCCCGGTGTCGAAAATGCCATGCGCCTGTTCCTTAGCGAGCATGATCCGCGAGGCGGGGCAGTGAAAGCCGCGCCCGACGCCAAAGCAAAACCAGAAACCGACGAGCCAACAAGCGATGATGATCTGGTATGTGAAGAAGTTCTGTTGGAGGCATTTAACAAATGACATCCCACCTATGTGTAATCGGAAATTCCCATGTCGCCGCCCTCAAGGATGGATGGCCCCCGCTGACCGGCTTTGCGGATCACGTTCACGCCGATTTTTTTGGCTGTCTGAAAGATGGCATGAAAAGCTTCGGGGAAATCGAGGGCAAACTCGGCCCGCTTGATCCCGAAGCCGCAGCATTTTTTAAGGGCATTGCGACAACGGGCGATTTTGTTGAAGCGGATCGTTATGAAGCGTTCGTGCTGACGGGGATGAAATTCTTCCCGAACAACCTGATCCGTGACTACGCGAATTTTGCGACGCCCAGCACACATAACCATGAAACGGCCCGCAACTTTGTCAGTGATGCCACGCTGGAAGAGGCGCTTTGGGACGAGCTGAAATCAGGCATGATGTTGCATACTGCACGCACGCTGCGCGCGCATACCAACGCGCCGATCTTTATTGTTTGGCAACCGTTCCTAAGCGAAGTTCTTACGCAGATTGAATGGCGCGAAGCGATGTACCGCCCGCTGATCGCAGCAGGGGACGGAGCATTTGTTCAAAAGATAATGGATAACTTTGATGCCCGACTTGAGGCAGAGGGTTTTCAAGTGTTGCGCCAGCCAAAAGAGACAATCGTCGATGGCGTGATGACGCGGAAAAGCTTTGCGGAAGGCTCCAAGCAATTTCGCAAGGGCGGGGGCGCGGAACATCGTGCGCTTGACGTTTTTCATATGAATGCCGATTTCGGCCGTCTGTGTTGGGAAACCTGGTTTGCAGAAGGCGCTTTGCGGTCGGCTTTTCCTGCGCTACCGTCTGATGGGGCAAAACAGGTAGCTGCATAATGGAACGACCCGAACTCACGTTCACTCCCGAGGTCGCGGATCTGGTGCGAAAGCACTATGAGGCGGCTGATGTCATACTGGAATATGGCAGTGGCGGATCAACGGTGATGGCATCCGAGATGCCGGGCAAGACGATCTTCTCTGTAGAAAGCAGCAAGCTCTGGACCCGCCAGATGCGCCGTTGGTTCAACGAGGCACAGCCTGTCTCGAAGCCTATGATGCAGCACATCAACATTGGTGTGACTGGCAAATGGGGCAGCCCCGTCGATACGGAGGGTTTTCAGCGCTATCACTTTTATCCGCTGTCAATTTGGGACACTCCGGAATTCAAACATCCCGATGTTATTCTGGTCGACGGCCGGTTTCGCGTGGCTTGTGCGTTGACTGCAATGCTGCGGTGTGAGCGTGAAACGGTTCTGTTGTTTGACGATTACGAAGGCCGCAAAGGCTATCACGTAATTGAGGATTATCTTGAAAAAGAAGAAACAGTCGGCAACATGGCGCGATTTACTGTGAATAAAACCGAGCTACCGCGCGCCAAGATGACCGAAATTATCGGCAAGTTTTCAAGCCATTTCTGAAGGTTTGAAGGCAGTTACGCCGCCTTCAATGACTTCACGATCATAATCCGATCTGCGGTATTGTTCGCAGCCATTACCACAGAACGCACAAAGCCCATGCCGGACATTTCGCGCACGTGTTCGCCCAGTTTGTGGCTGCGGATGTCGAGAATGATACGTCCCTCAGGCGCGACGTTTGTTTTGAAGAACTCCTCATACGTCGACCAAGGATAATGGAAGCCGCAAGAGATAAAGCTAAAGGCATAGTCCAGCTTGGTGATCTTGCTGAGATCATCGGTTTCTGGATTGTAGGTTTTTATCGAAGCCTTTTTGACGCCATTGTCCGTAAGGAACTTGGAGGCATTGGTGAGGCTTGAATAAGCCGCGCCGGATTCCTTGAAACCAAAGTGACGGTTGTCGTTGCTTTCCAAATCAATCAACGCGAGTTTGCTGTCGTATTCCTTGGCAAGAAACAAATCGAAAAGCGCATAGCCGCAGCCGATATCAGCAACTTTCTTCGGGGCTTTGTCATCGAAGATGTGGCGCAGTTGTTCAAATTCGAGGAAAATAAAAGCGGCAGCACGGCGGATTAGTGTGTCGCGGCCCATGGTTTGGATCAGTTCCAGAATCGGCGTGTCGTTGCCGCGTGTCCATGCACGGATGTAGCGGTTGTAGTTTTCTTGATCGCGAATGATCTCTGAGCGCTGCAAAATCAAATTCAGAACGTCGCTGTCATCCAGCGCATCTGTATTGATTTCAGTGATTTGGGGCGCATCCATTGCGGCCATAGCTTGATCGAATGTAATCATTAGGTACGCCTCTTCGTTTTGTGACTCATTGCCAACAAATCGGAAACAATCAACTGGGTTTACGTGACTTTGTTTACGGAAGTGCCCTATAAGCAAGAAAAAAACGCGAATATCGCGAGAGCAGAGAGCAGATTTGAGTATTCTGGGTATCACATGCATGCGCAATGATGGCGCTTACGCGCCTGAATGGATTGCGCACCACCTTGCCGCCGGTTTTGATCGGATGCTGGTGTTTTCGCATGACAACACGGATGCAACGGGCGAGGTGTTGGATGCTTTGGCAGCTGATCCGCGCGTGCGGCATGTTTCTTTTTCACCCAAGGGAAAGAAGTCTGTTCAATGGCAGGCGCTGAAGTTGGCGCAGGACCATGATTGGTTGCAAGACGCTGACTGGGCGATGTTCTTTGATTGCGATGAATTCTTGTGCTTGCCCAAGGGAGGCACGGTTCGTGATCTGATTGCAGAGCTTGAGGCAGAGCAGGGCGCGTTTGATGCGCTTGCATTGCCTTGGCGTTTGTATGGTTCAAACGGGCAAGAGCGCCGCGGGGAGGGGTTGACCCCGGAGCGGTTTACGCGCGCAGCGCCGATGGACCTGCATTTCCCGATGGGGCATTTGTTCAAGACCCTGCACCGACCATCTGCGTTTCGTGCGCTCGGGGTGCATCGCCCGCGCGCCAAAAAATCCAAACCCGCACGTTGGCTTGGTCCAGAGGGGGCGGAACTGCCGCAAGGCTTTGTTGCGCAAGACGGGGCGATATCGCTTTACGGGATAGGGCAGGGCACACGCAAAGCGTGGCTGAACCACTATTCATTGCGATCAACCGAGGAATTTGTTGCCAAGCGCGCGCGTGGTTTGCCCAATCATATGGAGCGTGAAATCGGCCTGACCTATTGGACCGAGCGCAACTGGAATTCACAGGATGCTCCCGAGATTTTGCCGATGCTGCCAGCAAGTCGCGCCGAACTGGCGTGTTTGCCAGACACGTCCCGTGAGGTTGCAGAATGCCTTGCCGCGCAGGCAAGACTTTACAACGACGCGATGGGTGACATTGATACATTGCGCTTGCATTTTCGCCTTGGCCTACTGACAGGCAGCACACCGCCAACGCGGGAACAGGGCCGTGCGTTTATCCTTGCGCAGGTTGAGACTTTACAGAAAGACAAGTTATGAGTGCGCGTGTGATTGAACGTCTTTTGGCCAGCCAGACCGAAGGGGGCATAACCCTTTTGGACGCAGTTGAGGCGCATGTTGATGGTGCGCGTCTTGTAACCCTGTTCTTTGATGCCGGCGTCGAATTGGAACAGGTTATTGCGCCCAAGCGTGCGACGGTGCTCGAAACACGGTCCGTTGGCGGCGCACCTTATGTGACCTATGACATCCCGAAGAACGTCGCTCTGGAATTTGAGTTCGCGGGCAAGCCTGTTGAAATCACCCCCGCTGAAGCGGAGCTGGAGTTGCTGGAAGGCGCGAATGCGTTGGTAGCGGTGCGCAATGGTGAAAGCGCCGAAACGGTTTTGACGTGGCTGCGCTATCATATCGAACAGCATGCAATGACAGCTGCGGTGATTTTTGATCGCGCTGAACCTGGCAGTGACAAAGGCTTTGCCAAAACGCTGAAAAAGGGTGCAGCGAAACTGGAGTGTACGGTCGTGCTTCTCAGCAGTGACGTACCTTTCGGCAAGCCAGACATGCCTGCGGAAGCGCACCCGTTCTGCGTTGCTGAATCGCCCGGTAAAGATCGCATGGTTGTGCCGCCGCCCAGCCCTTGGGATGCGCCTTTGGGGGCACTTTGTTTTTACGAAATTGCCCGTGCGCGGTTCCTAGATCATGTGCGCGCGGTTGCGAATATCGATGTCCATGATCTGCTGGTGCGCGGCGAAGTGTCGGTCTTTGACGCGGCAGTCGGGGCAGAGGGCGGGTTGATCGCGCTGATCGGGCGTCATTGTTATCCTTGGCGCGTGCGTAACGATCAACCGACGTTGTTTGCCGATCATATTTGTGTGCAATTCGACGCAGGTGGTGGGCGTCAGCGCTGGTGCATCGCACCGTCCAAGGCACCCGAAGACGCGGTTTGGCGGTTGGTGCGTATGGGGAATGCTGTGGCAGACAAAAACCGCACGATGGGATTTTATCGCCACATGTCACTGCGCCATCCGAGCGAGGCGATTTCCAAGATCGTGCCGAAAACATCGCTGATTGAACATCCACCATTGCTTGAACAGGCGACAGAGTTTTGGGGCCATAACCCTGTGCGTATGCCCGAAATCGAGCAGGACAGCGTGTCAAAGGGCAGGGGCCGCTGCGCGATTGTGACGACGATGAAGAACGAGGGTCCATTCATTCTGGAATGGCTCGCGTATCACCGCGCGATCGGGTTTGACGATATCATCGTTTACACGAATGACTGCACAGACGGCACGGATACAATGCTGCAAATGCTGGAGCGCAAGGGCCTTTGCCAATGGCGCGAGAACCGTTTTCGAGAGATGGATCTGAAACCGCAGCACGCGGCGCTTCAATCAGCTGAAGAAGAAGACGTCATTAAGAAGGCCAAATGGGCGACCTGCATTGATGTGGACGAGTTCGTGAATATCAAGGTTGGGGATGGCACGTTGGACGCGCTTTTTGCGGCTGTGCCTGATGCCAATATGATCGCGATGACCTGGCGTTTGTTCGGCAATGGTGATGTGCATGATTATGTTGACGGGCCGATCACCGAACAGTTCCTGCGCTGCGCGCCCGAATTCGCGCGCAAGCCGCATCAGGCCTGGGGGTTCAAGACGCTGTTCCAGAATATCGGCTTGTTCAAGAAGCTGGGCGTGCATCGTCCCAAAGGGCTGAACCCGCAACTCTGGGAAGATATCAATTGGGTCAATGGATCAGGCAATCCGCTGCCGCGCGAGATGTATCGCAATGGCTGGCGCTCGACGATCGAGACCTATGGTTATGATCTGGTGCAGCTTAATCACTACGCTGTGCGCTCTGCCGAGAGCTTTCTGGTCAAACGGGACCGTGGCCGCGTGAACCATGTGGACCGCGATCAGGGTCTCGCCTACTGGTTCCGCATGAACAACAACTATGAGAAAGAAACCTCGATCCTGTCGCGCTTGCCGATGATGAAGGAAGAGCTGGCTCGGTTGATGTCCGATCCGGAAATTGCCGCCGCGCATGAGCACTCGGTCAAATGCCACCGCGCCAAAATTGACGAGCTGAAGGC
Source organism: Planktotalea sp. (assembly GCF_049680325.1). Lineage (GTDB taxonomy): Bacteria > Pseudomonadota > Alphaproteobacteria > Rhodobacterales > Rhodobacteraceae > Planktotalea. The sequence continues at coordinate 9,639 of NZ_JBAUHO010000108.1, read as the reverse complement.
GACGGAGAACTATTCAAAATTCTTCGAGGAATTGACGGGGGCACGGCAGGAAAAGCTGGCGCGCTTGCATCATCATTTCGGATCGAATGTGTTTCTTTCAGGGCCACTGGTTGTGCCTGACGAAGTGGTTGAAAGAGACCCCGATGGCGATTGGTTCTTCACTGTAGAGCTAGAGGGCGAGACTGCGCACTAGTCAGAACTTTGGTCACTCCAACCTGCCGCCTATGCTTGACACGGGCGCGCGGAGCGGGCGATGTGCCTTTGAATTTAGGAGAGACCCATGACCGATTTTCTGTTCCCTATCGCCCCGACCACCAGCATTCGTGTTGACGGGGAAAGCGCGGCTTTTCCAATAAACAGGATTTTCTGCGTTGGACGGAATTATGCGGCCCATGCCGCAGAGATGGGCAATGTGCCCGACTATGAGGCGCCGTTCTATTTCACTAAGGCTGCTCAACATGCTGTCGCGAGCGGCGCGCGCATTCCCTATCCTTTAGGAACAGAAAATTACCATCACGAGATGGAGCTGACGGTTTTGATCGGTGCCCCCGCGTTTCGTATCTCGCAAGATGACGCCTTGAGCGTTGTTTATGGCTATTGCGCTTCGCTTGATATGACGCGGCGCGATTTGCAAAATGCATCCAAGGACAAACGGCGTCCTTGGGATACATCCAAGGATTTCGAAAACGCCGCGGTCTTTGGTGTTGCCAGCAAAGCGGAGGCATTTGGTGAAATAGCCGATCAGCGTATCGCGTTAAGCGTGAACGGCGCGGCGCGTCAGGATGCCAGCCTTGCAGAATTGATCCATTCCGTCCCTGCGATCATTGCGGATCTGTCGGCTCTTTATCACTTGCAGGCAGGGGATGTGATTATGACCGGAACACCTGCGGGCGTAGGCCCTGTTGGTGCGGGGGATGTTTTGCACGGTTCGATTGACGGGCTTGCCCCGGTTGAGCTGACGATTACACAAGCGGAATAAATAGGAGACTGAGATGATCAAAAGATTGCATACGAACGCCCGCATGAGTCAGGCCGTTATTCACAATGGCACAGCCTATCTTGCTGGTCAGGTGAGTGAAGGCACCAGCGTGACTGCACAGACCGAAGGCTGTTTGGCCAAGGTTGACGCGCTTTTGGCAGAAGTGGGATCAAGCCGCGAGCAGATGCTTTCTGCCACGATCTGGATGGCGGACATGGCTGATTTTGCCGAAATGAACGCCGCATGGGATGCTTGGGTGCCAGAGGGTGCGGCCCCTGCACGCGCGACAGGTGAAGCCAAGTTGGCGACGCCTGAGTTCAAGGTTGAGATCATTGTGATTGCGGCTGTCGCATAAAGCTATCTTTTCTTTGGCGTAAGAAGGCTGCGGGCTGATATTTTTGGCCCGTAGTTTGCCTTGATCGAGGCAACGCCAAATAGCGCTTGCACGTTTTCGATTGGTTTTGCACCAGAACGGGACCATACAGCGCTATGATACCTAGCTCACTCAAATCGGCGTTGCATCACGCTAGGTACTTTCCCTTGTGGTCTGCGCTTACGGTTATCAAATGGCGCGCCTTTGAAATGCGCTCTCGCGGGCTTGGCACGACCTTTGCTGCCGTTATGCGGTGGTTTCCCCCGGCAGGGCGTCGCTTTGATCGTGAAGCAAGACGTATCTTTCCGAATATGAAACGCGGTGATCGCGCTCGGCTTGGTCAGGACATGGGCCGGCACATGGGCCGCACATTGTTCGAGATTTATCATCTGGCCGAATTCCAGACCCAGCATCACAAGTTCAGGGTGTCGGGCACTGGCCTTGCCGACTTAAAAAAGGCGCAATCCGAGGGCCGGGGCGCGATTATTGTTTCGGGGCATTTCGGGCAATGGGAAGCGGTGCGTGCGGTTCTAAAGATGCATGGCCTTGAAAGCGGGGCGGTCTATCGCCCCAACAAGAACCGCCATTACGAACGCCGCATTCTAGCGGGCATCGAGGCAGGTGGCAGGCCTATTCTGCCAACGGGTCGTGCAGGAACAAAAGCGCTGGTTTCGCACGTGAAGGCGGGCGGTATCATTTCGATCTTGCTGGATGAAAAGTATTCGCAGGGTGTTCGGCTGCCTTTTCTTGGGCAAGACGCTTTGACATCTCTTTCTGCAGCGCAGCTTGCGCTAAAGTATGATCTGCTGATGGTGCCTGCTTTTGGTATTCGCATCGACGACGGGAATGCCTACCGCGTCGAATTTGAAAATCCGATCCCCCATACCGATAGCGTGACGATGACGCGTGTTTTTAATGACAGCCTGTCCGCACAGATTCTTGCGCAGCCATCGCAATGGTATTGGCTTTTGCGACGCTGGGACGACATGTGAGCGGCGCTATTTCTATAAAGTTACATTTGAAACCATATTGACTTTGAAACCCACGCCACGCAAAACAGTTACAAACGTAACGATGTATTTCTAGCGCATCTTTATAAGTTTGGTTTGGGAGGACCCGAAATGTTGGACGAACGATATAAGCTGGCATTCAAGGCCTATCCTTATGAGCGTAACGCCGATCAGGATGCAGCAACGCCAACGCGGCATCCTGTTGTGATTATGGGTGGCGGCCCGATCGGGGTTGCAACCGCGCTTGATCTGGGGCGGCAGGGGATACCTGCGATTGTGCTGGATGACCATGAGGGCGTTGGCATGGGCAGCCGCGCGATTTGTTTTGCCAAACGTTCGCTTGAGATCGCCGATCGCTATGGCTGCGGTGATCCGATGTTGGCGAAGGGCGTTGTTTGGAATGTGGGCAAAGTGTTCCACGAAGATCGTAAGGTGTTCGAGTTCAACCTGCTTCCAGAAGACGGCCACAAGTTTCCTGCGTTCATCAACATGCAGCAGCCCTATTTCGAACAGTTCATGATCGAGCGCGTTCGCGAATTGCAGGCAGAAGGTGCTCCGATTGAATTGCGCGGGAAGAACCGTGTCGATGCGGTCAAATTGATGGACGATCATGTCGTGATCGATGTGATGACGCCTGATGGACCCTACACGATCGAAGCAGATTGGCTTATCGGAGCGGATGGCGCGAATTCACCGCTGCGTGGCATGCTAGGGCTGGAATTCGAGGGCCGTGTTTTTCAGGATAGTTTCCTGATCGCGGATATCAAGATGCAGGGCGATGCGAATTTTCCGACAGAGCGTTGGTTCTGGTTTGAGCCCACGTTCAAATCTGGTGCCTCGGCGCTGCTGCACAAACAACCGGATGACGTCTGGCGCATTGATTTCCAGATAGGTTGGGACGTGGATCGCAAGGAAGAGATGAAAGAAGAGAACATCCGCGCGCGGCTTGATGCAATGCTAGGTCCGGATGTTGACTATGAAATGGTCTGGTCATCAATCTACACATTCCAATGCAAGCGCATGGATCGCTTTCGTGAGGGACGGGTGATCTTTGCGGGCGATAGCGCACATCAGGTGTCGCCATTCGGCGCACGCGGCGCGAATTCCGGCATGCAGGACGTGGACAATCTGGGCTGGAAGCTGGGCATGGTGCTGGCGGGAACAGCACCTGAACGTTTGATGGACAGCTATAATAGCGAACGCGCGTTTGGTGCGGATGAGAACATTCAGAATTCAACCCGTGCGACGGATTTCATAACGCCCAAATCCGAGATCAGCAAAGTTTTCCGCAACGCGGTTTTGAACCTGTCCGAGAAACATGCCTTTGCGCGGCCCTTGGTGAATTCTGGCCGTCTGTCTGTGCCTTGCGTTTACGATGGAAGTGCCTTGAATACACCAGATGCGCTGACGGGCGGTCCTGCGCGTGCGCGCCCCGGAAGTTCCTGTCCAGATGCGCCTATGGGTGACGGGTTTTTGTTGCGGCACCTTGGCGATGATTTTGTCGTGCTGGCGATTGATGCAATGCTGCCCGCCAGCTTTGAAGAAGCGGGTCTAAAGCCCCGTTTAGTCACTATATCGAGCAAGGATGATTCCAGCGGTCAGCTAGCGGCGCGCTACCTTGGGGATGCCAATTCAGCGGTTTATCTTATCCGCCCCGACCAACATGTGGCCGCGCGGTTTAACACATTTGACGAAGACGCGCTGCGATCCGCATTGCGCCGCGCAATCGGGCAGGAGGCCTAAGCATGAGCGATCTGAACCTGAACCCGAATATCGAGCGCCCTGATGATTTCTATGCAGATTTGCTGGATGCACATGAGGGGCTTAGCAAAGAGGAAAGCGATGCGTTCAACGCGCGGCTTATCCTTGTACTGGCCAACCACATTGGTGACGGCGAAGTGCTGCGCGCAGCGCTCAAGGCGGCAGCGAAATGATGGTTCTTTATTCGTACTGGCGCTCGACAACTTCATATCGCGTACGCGCGGCGCTGAACCTGAAAGGCTTGGCATATGAGATCCGCTCGGTTGACTTGGTCGCGGGTGCGCAGCGCTCGGATGAGTATACTGCGGTGAACCCCGGGCAGGGTGTGCCGAGTTTGGTGTTGGAAGACGGGCAAGTCCTGACGCAGTCCATGGCGATCCTGGATTATCTGGATCATCTGAAACCCGAGCCTGCCTTGCTGCCTGCTGATCCTATTGCGCGCGCAAAGGTGCTGGCGGCGGCGCATACGATTGCCCTAGATATCCATCCCGTCAACAATCTGAAGGTTGTCGGGCGGCTTAAGGCAGAACATGGGGCAAGCCAAGATGATGGCGTCGCGTGGATGCGTCATTGGATGGTTGAGGGCTTTCGCGCCTATCTCGCGCTTTTGCCGAAGGGCGATCATAAATTCAGTTTCGGCGATGAGCCGTTGCTATGTGATCTTTGTCTTGTTGCGCAGCTTTATAATGCACATCGTTGGGGCGTTGACATGGCTGGCTTCGAGCGCCTGCTGGAGATCGAAACAGAAGCGATGAAGCTGGAAGCGTTCCAGAAAGCCAGGCCAGAAGCGCAGCCTGACGCGAGTTAACCCAGACGGGACATGATGTCTTCCTCGACATCGCGAAGGCGATCCTTGCCGAAGTAGATATCATCCTCGACATAAAAGGTGGGCATGCCGAATGCGCCGCGCGCGACTGCGGCGTTGGTACTGTCAAAGAGCTGCGCTTTGATAGCGTCGTCTTTCGTCGCTTCCAACAACGCAGCACCGTCGAAGCCCGCCTCAGTAAGCGCAGCCGCAGCTATTGCGGGATCGGAAACATTGATCTGATCTTCCCAAGCGAGCGTCATCCCGGCGTCAACAAATTTGCGAAGATCGCCAGTGTTAGACACGACAATTGCCGCGCGCATCAGAAACACGGTGCGCAGTGGAAAATTGGGATTGAAGCTGAATTCGGTCAGCTTGTGCTTGTTGAGGAAGCGTTCGAACTCCAACCAGTCGTATTTGATCTTGTTCTCCACATGGGCGTTGGTTTCCATGGGTGATTTGTTGTTCGTTGCGTTGAAAATGCCGCCCAAAAGGCAGGGCACATAGGTGAATGTGACACCGGTGCGGGCCTCTATGCCGGGGATAAGACGATGCGCGAGGTAGGCGTTCGGACTTGAGAAATCAAAGAGAAAATCAACTTGCATAACTGTGCTACCTCTCGAAAGCGTTCATTGTTAGAAGCTCGTATTCCGCGACCTTGTCATCCTCTTGATTGGTAAGCGTCACGTGCCAGCGTACTTCGCCGTACTCATCATTGCGCGGGGTCTTCTTTTTGACGGTAAGGCGAACCTTTATGCTATCACCCGCTTGTACAGGTTTCATAAAGCGTAGGTTATCAAGGCCGGTGTTGGCAAGGACAGGGCCTTCGTTCGGTTCGACAAACAGGCCAGCGGCAAAGCTGAGCAAAAGATAGCCATGGGCGACGCGGCCTGGAAAGAACGGATTTCGCTTGGCGGCGGCATCATCCATATGCGCATAGAAGGTGTCGCCAGTGAAATTGGCAAAATGTTCGATATCCTCAAGGGTGACGGTGCGCGGATCGGTGTGAATGGTTTCGCCGATCTGGACCTCGTGGAAAGTGCGGGTGAAGGGATGCGCGGGGGCTTTGTGTTCAGCCGCGCCGTCGACCCATGTACCGCCGATCGCTGTCAGGATGTCGGGGCTGCCTTGGATCGCGGTGCGCTGCATATAGTGCATCACGCCGCGCACGCCGCCCAGTTCCTCGCCGCCGCCCGCACGACCCGGACCACCATGCACCATATGGGGCAAAGGTGAGCCGTGGCCTGTCGATTCCCCCATAGAGTCGCGGTTGTTGAAATAGAGCCGCCCATGAAACGCACCGGCGCTTATGGCGACTTCACGTGCCACGTCTGTATTATGGGTGATGACTGAGGCGACGAGAGAGCCTTGGCCCTTGTTCGCCAATGCAATGGCGTGGGGTATATCGCGGTAACCCATGACGGTTGAGACGGGTCCGAAGGCTTCGGTGTCATGCACGCGCTTGGCGCTATCGGGATCGTCACAGTGAAAAACCATCGGCGTCACGAACGCGCCTTTGTGATTGTGGAACTCATCATTGCCATAAACCTGCGTCGCCTCTGATCCAATGATCGCGGCCTTTTCCAACACATCGCGTTTCTGCGCATTGGACACCAGCGCGCCCATGCGCGTTTCTGCGTTGCTGGGATCTCCGATCACGGTTTTGGCGAGGCGATCTGAGAGGGCGCTGATGACCGCCCCGACATGATCTTCGGGCGCGATGATGCGGCGAATGGCGGTGCATTTCTGGCCCGCTTTCGTGGTCATTTCGCGCTGGACCTCATTAATGAAGAGGTCAAATTCTGGCGTTCCAGGGGCCGCGTCGGGGCCAAGAATGGACGCGTTAAGGCTGTCTTGTTCAGCCACAAAGCGGATCGAGTTTTCAAGAATATGGGGATTGGAGCGGAGTTTGAGCGCAGTTTGCGCGGAGCCCGTGAAGCTGACGACATCCTGCAAAGTCAGGTGATCCAGCATATCGCCCAAGCCACCGCTAACCAGCTGCAACGCACCTTCTGGAAGGATGCCAGAATCCAGCATGATGCGCACAGCCAGTTCGGTCACGTAGCATGTTGCAGTGGCGGGTTTCACGATCGCAGGCACGCCGGCAAGAAGGGTGGGCGCGAGTTTTTCGAGCATGCCCCAAACGGGGAAGTTGAAGGCGTTGATATGCACTGCGACACCTTGCAAGGGCGTGCAAATGTGCTGGCCCAGAAAAGTGCCGCTGCGCGAAAGCTGTTCGATTTCGCCGTCGAGATAGACATGCCCATCGGGCATTTCGCGGCGTCCTTTGGAGGCGAAGACGAACATCGTGCCGATGCCGCCGTCTATGTCGATCAGGTGATCGGATTGCGTGGCACCAGTGGCAAAGCTGATATCGTAGAGCGCCTGTTTATGGTCATTCAAAACACCTGCCAGCGCCTTGAGCATGCGGGCGCGGTCATGAAAGGTAAGGGCGCGCAGGTTCGCACCGCCAACGGTGCGCGCATGATCGAGCATGGCCTGCACATCCAGCGAAGCGTTACCCGCCTGTGCCATCTTTTCGCCTGTGACGGCATTCTCGATCGGACGGGCGGCGCTGTCGGGGGCAATCCACACTCCGGCGGCAAAAGAGTTGATCTGAAGCAGGCTCATGGCGGCATCTCCCAAAGTGTTTCGTTATTAATTGACCGCTTGGACGGGTTATGCAAGGAATAATGAAAATGCCGCTTTGGGAGGGGCCAATGACACCAGATGAACGCGCCGCGCGCGCCAGTGCCGCCATGTGGGCAAATGACCGTGCTTCCCCTTGGCTAGGGATCGAAATGGGCGAGGTGCGCGAAGGGTTCGCGCGCATGACGCTCAAGGTAGAAAATCACCATTGCAACGGCCATGATATCTGCCACGGCGGGGTGATCTTCACGCTGGCAGACAGCTGCTTTGCCTTTGCCTGCAATTCGCGCAACCAGAACACGGTAGCGCAGAACAATATGATTACATTCATCGCGCCGGGGCAGCTTGGCGATGTTCTGACCGCCGAAGCGCATGAGACCGCGCTGAACGGGCGTAACGGAATTTACGATGTGCGCGTGAGCAATCAGGACGGGCGCACCATCGCGGAAATGCGCGGGCTATCGCGCGCAATAAAAGGCCAGCTATTTGACGAGGAACAGATATGAGCAACTTGAAACCTGATCCCTCTATCCTTGATCCGATCGAAATTGCGCCGCGCGCCGAAATTGCCGCGCTGCAACTTGAGCGGATGAAATGGTCGCTGCGCCACGCCTATGACAATGTGCCGATGTATAAAGCGCGGTTTGACGAGGCGGGGGTAAGCCCCGACGATTTGCAAAGCCTTGCTGATCTCGCGAAGTTCCCCTTCACCTACAAAAACGATCTGCGCGACAATTACCCCTTTGGCATGTTCGCCGTCCCGCGCGAGCAGATCATGCGATTGCATGCGTCCTCTGGCACAACAGGCAAGGCGACGGTTGTCGGTTATACGGCCAAAGATATCGACACCTGGGCGAACCTTGTGGCGCGCAGCTTGCGTGCGGCAGGGTTGCGCAAGGGCGATTTAATTCACAACGCTTATGGCTATGGCCTTTTCACAGGCGGCCTTGGCGCGCATTACGGCATTGAAAAGCTGGGCGCGACGGTGGTGCCTATGGGCGGTGGCCAGACCGAAAAGCAGGTTGGCCTTATCAATGATTTCAAGCCGCGCGGCATTCTGGTGACGCCGTCTTACATGCTCAATATCCTAGAGGCGTTTCATAAAGCTGGGCTTGATCCGCGCAAAAGTTCGCTTGAGGTCGCGGTCTTTGGCGCAGAGCCGTGGACCGAAGCGATGCGAAAAGAGATTGAAGACGCCTTTGATCTGAACGCGGTGGATATCTACGGTTTGTCCGAGGTGATGGGGCCGGGGGTCGCCAATGAATGCGTTGAAACGAAGGATGGACCGGTCATTTGGGAAGATCATTTCTATCCCGAGATTATCAATCCCGAAACAGGCGAAGTGCTGCCGGACGGGGAGGAGGGCGAGTTGGTCTTTACCACGCTGACCAAGGAAGGCATGCCGATTGTTCGTTATCGCACCCGCGATCTGACGCGGCTTTTGCCGGGGACAGCGCGCTCGATGCGGCGGATTGCAAAGATCACAGGGCGCTCTGATGATATGATGATCCTGCGCGGCGTGAATGTTTTTCCGACGCAAATAGAAGAACAGGTGATGGCGACGGGCGGTCTTGGTCCTTATTTCCAGATCGAGTTGTATAAATCTGGCCGCATGGACGCGATGCGCGTGCATGTTGAGATGCTGCCAGATGCGAATACGGAAGCGGCCAAAGACGCCGCCGCGCGGATGCTGACCAAGCGGATCAAGGATATGGTTGGCGTTTCGACCGAAGTGATTGTCGGCGATCCTGGTACTGTCGCACGCTCGCAAGGCAAAGCTGTACGCGTCGTGGATAATCGGGGCTGATGCCGCGCCCCATCGCCAAAGATCACGCTGAAAAGCGTCTGCATATTCTGAAAGAGGCAGCGCGCGTCTTTGCCGAAGAGGGCATTGCGCGCGCCTCAATGGCGCAGGTTGCGGTTGCGGCGGGCGTGTCCAAGGCGAATATTTATCACTACTATGACAGCAAGCATGCATTGCTTTTTGACATCCTTGATAGCTATCTCTGCGCCCTGCGCGACCGTCTCGCCGGGCTTGATCTGAATGCGCTCACCCCTGATG
>NZ_JBAUHO010000107.1:0-2866 GCF_049680325.1 Planktotalea sp. | reverse complement strand
GTCAAAGGCACTTTGGCTCATGCGCACCCAGCCGCTTGCAGTTGCGATGCGCGCGGTGATCTCCTTGGCCGAAACATCGACCATATGCGCTTCACCCTTGGCGTTGAAATGGGTCAGCCCGCTCATGCGCCCATGCCTGCGCTTCCAGCAGGGTTGCGTAGCAGGTTGCGCGTCGCGGCTTCGACATCGTCCTGTCGCATCAGGCTTTCGCCAATCAAGAAGGTGCGCGCACCGTAACGGGCCATATCGGCCAGATCAGCAGGGGTGAATAATCCGCTTTCCGAAATAATCAGGCGATCTTCAGGCACCATGCGGCTTAGCTGGCGGGTGGTATCAAGCGAGGTCTCGAATGTTTTGAGGTTGCGGTTGTTGATCCCCATCAAAGGCGATTTCAATCGTGATGCACGCTCAAGTTCGGCAGCGTCATGTACTTCCAGCAGCACATCCATACCCCATTCAAAAGCGGCATCTTCCAGCTCGGCGGCCTGCGCATCACTGACCGAGGCAAGAATAACCAGAATACAATCAGCCCCGAGAGCGCGCGCCTCCGCGACCTGATAGGTGTCATACATGAAATCCTTGCGCAAAGCAGGTAGCTCAACCGCGTCGCGTGCATCGCTCAGGAAATGCTTGGCTCCTTGAAAACTGGGCGTGTCGGTCAACACGGACAGACACGTCGCGCCGCCGCGCTCATAGGCTTGTGCCAACGTGGCGGGATCGAAATCTTCGCGGATCAACCCCTTTGACGGCGAGGCTTTTTTAACCTCTGCGATCAATCCATACCCCTCGCGAGAGGCGCGCATGAGCGCATCGGCAAAGCCGCGTGTCGGGCTGGCTGCTCTTGCCTCTGCTTCAACGTCGGCAAGGGGCTTGGCCGCTTTGTCGGCTTCGATTTCATCAAGCTTGTAGGCTTTGATACGGTCTAGGGCAGTCTGGCTCATGGGTTTGCCCCTTGTGTGGCTTTTGCGAGCGCGTCGACCTTGCCTTTGGCCGCGCCGCTATCAATGCTTTCGCGGCCCATTTCGACACCGCTTTTCAGATCATTTGCTTTTCCCGCGACGACCAGCGCTGCGGCTGTGTTCAACAAGACCGCATCGCGATAGGCGTTCTGAGTGCCATCAAGTAGCGCACGGAAGGCTTTCCCGTTATCCTCGGGCGTGCCGCCAAGGATGGCCTCAAACGGATGCACCGGTAGGCCCGCGTCCTCCGGGTTCACCTCGAATTCGCGAATGGCGCCGTTTTCAAGCGCCGCGACCCATGACACCCCTGCAATGCTTAGCTCATCGGTGCCATCGCTGCCATGCACCAGCCATGCAAACTCAGAGCCAAGCTGGCCCAGCGTTTCGGCCATGGGGCGGATCAGATCACGGCGATAGGCACCGGTAAGCTGGCGTTTGACACCTGCGGGGTTGGTGAGAGGGCCAAGAATGTTGAAGATCGTGCGCGTGCCAAGCTCTGCGCGGGTCGGCATCACGTGACGTGTCGCGGGGTGGTGCATCGGGGCCATCATAAAGGCGATGCCGCATTGGTTAAGCGCGGCCTCAACCACATCTGCGCCAACCATGACGTCGATGCCCATCTGCCCCAACGCATCTGCTGCGCCTGATTTGGAACTCAGGTTGCGGTTGCCATGTTTGGCAACTGGCACCCCGGCACCAGCCACGACAAAAGCGGTCGCGGTCGAAATGTTCAGCGTTCCTTTTCCGTCACCGCCCGTGCCAACGATATCCATGGCACCAACGGGGGCTTTCACCGCATTGCACTTAGCGCGCATCACATAGGCCGCGGCAGCATATTCATCGACGGTTTCACCGCGAGTGCGCAAAGCCATCAACAACCCGCCAATCTGGCTTGGCGTCGCTTCGCCGGTGAACAGGATTTCAAAGGCGGCTTCTGCTTCTGCGCGCGAAAGGGCGCGATCGGCAGCTGCGTCAATCAGGGGCTTTAGCGCGTCGCTCATGCGGTCACTTTCATTGTGTTCAGGAAGTTTTGAAGCATGGCGTGACCATGTTCGGAGCGGATCGATTCAGGATGGAACTGCACGCCGTGAATAGGCAGGTCACGATGCTCAAGCCCCATGATCGTCCCGTCGTCCAATTCTGCCGTGATTTTCAGCGCCTCTGGCAGGCTCTCACGCTCAACGACAAGCGAATGATATCGCGTGGCCGCGAAAGGGCTGGGCAGTCCGGCGAAAAGCCCTGCACCCGCATGTGACATCTGACCAAGCTTTCCGTGCACGATTTCATGGCAACGCACGACTTTGCCACCGAAGGCCTGACCAATGCTTTGGTGGCCAAGGCAAACGCCCATCAATGGCGTGCGCGTTTCGGCGGCAAGTGTGACCATGTCCAGGCAAATGCCAGCCTGATCGGGATCACATGGACCCGGGGACAACAGGATTCCGGCCGGATTTAACGCCATCGCCTCGCGCGCGCTCATCGCATCGTTACGGATGACTTTGACCTCTGTCCCAAGCTCGCCCAGATAGTGCACCAGATTATAGGTGAAACTATCGTAATTATCGATCAATAGCAGCATTCAAAGTCCCATTTCTAGCGTGGCTCTGCAAAACACACAGGCCGAGTTGCGCCCTACATGTTCAGTTGCACGCGCAAGGGTCAAGAGGCCCCTTGTCTTGCGCGCCGCAAAGCGTCAAACTTACTGCCACGTTAGATATATCAGTTTGAGGCGGGGCTACAGTGGCTAGAGGTGTGTTTTCCGGACTAATTTGGGGCGGCGTCGTTGCTGCCGCTGGTGCCTCGGGCCTGTCATTGGCCTATCCTGACTTCAAGCCGGGGGCGGCGGTCATGTCTCCCGCCGAACCCGAGAACAGCGCCCCAGAAGTCGCCGCTCCTGTCAAGGATGC
>NZ_JBAUHO010000106.1:0-10109 GCF_049680325.1 Planktotalea sp. | reverse complement strand
CAGCAGGATCGATCAGATCGCTTTCGACCTGGCGCCCACCGCCCAGCGCGACGACGGCCAAACCCAATGCCTCGCCATCAATTGCGGTGATGATGCCATCCTGCTTTGCTGTGACCTCGCGAATGACCGGTGCTTCAGGCAAATAGCGCTGCGGGTTTTCGACAAAGCCCATCGGGCCGCCCATCGCTGCAATCATTTTCCCGAACCGCACTGCCGCAGCGCCGCTGACGATTGCGTTGCTCAATGCTTCGCGCGCCGCATCTCCGGTTTGCGCTTGGCCCGCGCTGAACAGCAGTTGCGCGCCAAGCGCCAGGGTCAGTTCATAAAGCGGGCCGCGCTGCGTTCCGTTCAACACCTGCATCACTTCGCAGACCTCCAGCGCGTTGCCCAAAGCAGGAGCAAGCGGCGCATTCATGTCCGTAATCAGCGCTGTTGTCGGGCAACCCGCATGGTTCGCGGTTTCCACCAGGGCCGTTGCCAGCGCCCGCGCCTCATCCGCGTTTTTCATGAACGCACCAGAGCCGACCTTGACGTCCAACACCAACCCGTCCAGTCCCGCAGCCAGTTTCTTGGACAGGATTGACGCGGTAATCAGATCAAGACTTTCCACCGTCGCCGTCACGTCGCGGATTGCATAAAGACGTTTGTCAGCGGGTGCGATATCAGCGCTGGCACTGACAATGGCACATCCCGCGTGTTTGACGATGCGGTGAAATCCGCTTTGATCGAGGGTGGTAGACAGACCCGGAATGCTTTCCATTTTATCAAGCGTTCCGCCCGTGTGACCAAGGCCACGCCCTGAAATCATCGGCACATAAGCACCACAAGCGGCCAAAGCAGGTGCGAGAACGAGGCTCACGCAATCGCCGACACCGCCCGTAGAATGCTTGTCGAGAACTGGCCCACCAAGATCCCATTGCAGGGTTTCGCCGCTGTTGCGCATCGCAATCGTAAGCGCTGTGCGCCCGTCGCGTCCCAACCCTTGCAAGCAGACCGCCATGGCAAAGGCCCCTGCCTGCGCGTCGCTCACTGTCTGATCGGCAAGGCCACGCGCGAACCAGTCAAGCGACGCAGCATCCAAGCTTTCACCGCGCCGCAAGGCTGCTATGATCGCGCGCGCATCCACTTATGACCCTTCCATAAAGCTGGCATCAAACGCACCGGGAAGCAGTTCTGCCACCGTCATGCGCAGCTCTGTCCCTTCGGTCGTTGCCAAGGTGACCACCACATCACGCGCGGCAAATTCCGCAATCTTCTGGCGACACCCGCCGCAGGGCGGCACGGGCGCGGGGCTTTGCGCAATCACGTATACTTCTGCGATTTCACGCTCGCCCGCCGCACACATGGCCGCGATAGCGCCCGCTTCTGCGCAGGTGCCCTCGGGGTAGGCGACATTTTCCACATTGCAGCCCTGAAAAACGGAGCCCGAGGCCGTGCGAATGGCCGCGCCAACCTTGAAATTTGAATACGGCGCATGCGCGTTTTCCCGCACTTCTGCGGCGGCGTCGCGTAGGGTCATTCGGGTTCTCCTGTCCAGGTTCTGAATGTGCCGGGCAAAGACACTTCAAGCAGCTCCAGATCATTAGACGCGTTCGAGTAGCGCGTCAGCATCGAGGGCGGCGTCACAAAGGCATCCCCGGCCTCAAGCTGATACGGATCGCGCCCTTCGCCCTCAAGGGTCATGCTGCCCTCCATCACAAAGGTAAAGTGGATATCACTGTCATGCGCCGCCCATTCTGGTGCGCCTTCGCCGGGTTTCACCACATGCACCCCCGCTACGTTTTGTGTATTCTGGGCGATCAAAGTATCGCGGCTGGTAAAACCAGTCAGGCGAAAGGGTTTCCAATTGGCCTCGTCCGCCTTGTGGTGCACAAATTTCTGACCTTGAAACACACGGTTCGGGTTCGCTGGGCCGTTGGGCAATTCCATAGTGTGGTCAATTGTTGTGATATGTTCCGCAGGGACACCGATTTCGATCACTTCGATATTGTCCGATGCGAATAAAACGCGATGTCGGATTTCGGGGGGCTGGATCACGCAGTTCCCTGCATAGAGGCGAAAAGGCTCACCCTGATCTTCATAGACCAGATCGACCCAGCCACGGTAACAAAAGATCAGCTGGAAGCCGACCGTGTGATAATGCACCATATCGGGCACAGGGCCACCGTCGGGAATACGAATATGGCTGGCGATGATCGAGCCGCCCAAACGGTCAGGGATCAAATCGCGGTAATGCATGCCCGCGCGGCCCACGACCCAAGGGGCCTGATCGGCAAGGCGGCGCACGACAAAAGAATGCAGCGTTTGCGGCAGAACCAAAGGCGGGTGCATTTCGGTGACTTGAACAATTGTTCCGCCCGGCGCGATCTGCTCACCGACGCCGCCCATGTCGCCTGGCTCATCACAGCGCAGCCGTAATGTGACGGGCGCGGCCTCGCACGCCTGATCCAAGCGCAAAGATACCCCATTACCGGAAAACACTGCGACCTGCGGATCATCTGCGGGGTAAATCATATCCATCTTGAAGCCGAGCGTTTTGGTGAAAAAAGCGATGTCCGCGCGAATATCGCTGGTCGGTCCATAAATCTCTGCTTTAATCTCTGACATGTCCGCCCCTTGCTCCGCGACTCTGGTGTCGCAATTGAAGCAGAGTGACAACGCAACACGCTATTTGCAAGATATCAAGGAAACTGTATCAAATTGACGACGCGTAGCTTGGCAAAGCGATGCCGCTTATTCATAGATCACGATACGCACGACTTTAGGGGACCTCCGAATGACTGACGATACAGCAGATCAAGCGAAAGAAAACACGCGCAAAGCAGCGTTGGATTACCATGAGTTCCCCAAGCCCGGAAAGCTGGAAATCCGCGCGACCAAACCCCTGGCCAACGGACGGGACCTCGCCCGCGCCTATTCCCCTGGCGTGGCGGAAGCCTGCATCGAAATCAGCAAGACGCCGTCAGATGCTTCGCGCTACACTGCGCGCGGCAATCTGGTTGCGGTCATCACCAATGGCACTGCGGTTCTGGGCCTTGGCAACATCGGTGCGCTGGCCTCCAAACCTGTGATGGAGGGCAAAGCCGTCCTGTTCAAACAATTCGCAGGGATTGACTGTTTTGACATCGAAGTTAACGAAAGCGATCCTGAAAAGCTGGCAGATATTGTCTGCGCGCTAGAGCCGACGTTCGGTGCGATCAACCTTGAAGACATCAAAGCCCCCGATTGCTTTATCGTGGAAAAAATCTGCCGCGAGCGGATGAACATCCCTGTGTTCCATGACGATCAGCACGGCACAGCCATTGTTGTTGGTGCGGCCGCGACAAATGCGCTGCATGTGTCCGGCAAGACGTTTGAAGATATCAAGATCGTTTCTACGGGCGGCGGTGCGGCGGGCATTGCCTGCCTCAACATGCTTCTGAAACTGGGCGTCAAGCGCGAGAATGTCTGGCTGTGTGATATTCACGGCCTCGTTTACGAGGGCCGTACAGAGGACATGAACCCTCAAAAATCCGAGTTCGCCCAGAAAAGCGATCTGCGCACGCTGGACGACGTGATCGACGGCGCGGATATGTTCCTTGGCCTGTCTGGGCCGAACGTACTGAAACCGGAAATGGTTGCCAGAATGACCGATAAGCCGATCATTTTCGCGCTTGCCAACCCGAACCCTGAAATTGATCCAAGCGCCGCACGCGAGGTTGCGCCGAACGCGATCATCGCAACAGGCCGCAGTGATTATCCAAATCAGGTAAACAATGTTTTGTGCTTTCCCTTCATCTTCCGCGGAGCGCTCGATGTTGGGGCAACGGAGATCAACGACGCAATGCAACTGGCTTGCATTGCGGGCATCGCAGAGCTTGCCCGCGCCACAACCAGCGCAGAAGCTGCCGCTGCCTATCAGGGCGAGCAACTGACCTTCGGTGTCGATTACCTGATCCCGAAACCCTTTGATCCGCGCTTGTCCGCTGTTGTTTCCTCTGCTGTTGCAAAGGCCGCAATGGAAACGGGCGTTGCGACCAAACCGCTGGCTGATCTTGATGCCTACCGCGCCAAGCTTAATCAAAGCGTCTTCAAATCCGCCCTGCTTATGCGCCCTGTCTTCGAGGCCGCCGCCACCGCTTCGCGCCGCATTGTTTTTGCAGAGGGCGAAGACGAGCGCGTACTGCGCGCCGCCCAAGCCGTTCTGGAAGAGACCACAGAAACCCCGATCCTGATTGGTCGCCCGGATGTCATCAATGCGCGCTGCGAGCGTGCAGGTCTTACCATTCGCCCTGAGCGTGACTTCAAGATCGTGAACCCCGAAAACGATCCGCGTTACCGCGATTATTGGGAAACCTATCACGCGATCATGGCCCGCCAAGGCGTGACGCCAGACATCGCACGCGCCGTTATGCGCACCAACACCACTGCGATTGCCGCAGTAATGGTGCACCGCGATGAGGCAGACAGCATGATCTGCGGCACGTTTGGCGAATACCGTTGGCATCTGAACTATGTGAACCAGATCTTGGGCAGCAATACCCACAAACCGCATGGCGCGCTGTCGATGATGGTTCTGGAGGATGGTCCCCTATTCGTCGCCGATACCCATGTCTGGACCCAACCAACGCCCGAACAAATCGCGCAAACCGCAATTGGCGCAGCGCGGCACGCGCGCCGCTTTGGCATCGAGCCGCGCGTGGCGTTCTGTTCCCAATCCCAATTTGGAACGCAAGCCGACGGTCCGGGCAAGCGTTTGCGCGCGGCCATAGCCATTTTGGACGCAATGGGCACCGATTTCGCTTATGAGGGTGAAATGAAGGTCGACGCGGCATTGGATCAGGACCTACGCGACAAATTGCTGCCAGGCGGGCGGATCACGGGCCCTGCCAATATCCTGATTTTCGGCAGCGGCGATGCCGCATCCGCAACGCGCAACGTGCTCAAGATGAAGGCTGGCGGCCTTGAAGTTGGACCGTTGCTGATGGGCATGGGCAATCGCGCGCATATTGTAGCGCCAGGTGTGACCGCACGCGGATTACTCAACATGGCGGCCGTAGCTGGCACACCAGTGTCCAACTACGGCTGAGTCGGCCAAGCAGGATTTGCAACTTTGCAAATTCGCCAATTCCGTTACCTGTTTGTGCTAAAGGCAATGGGTTTGCAAAAATCTGCAAGCCCATTTTCGCAAATTCTGCAAATTCCTTGCGGCAATCCGTCCCTTGGACAGAGTTGATGCTTGCCCGATCTGTCCGGCACGGCCTAACACCTTAGTCAACATGAGTTGAGGAGGATCCCATGGCCTATAAAGACATCTATGCAAGTTGGCAGAAAGACCCGGAAGCATTTTGGCTTGATGCTGCCAAGGCGATTGATTGGGATGAAGCGCCAACCAAGGCGCTTACTGACAAGGGCAACGGCCTTTTTGAATGGTTTGCTGATGCCAAGGTGAACACCTGCTATAATGCTGTGGACCGCCACGTTGAAAACGGGCGCGGCGATCAGGTCGCAATCATCCACGATAGCCCGATCACGGGCACGATCCACAAGATCACCTATTCCGAGCTAAAAGACCGCGTTGCGTCGCTTGCGGGTGCTTTGCGCGCTAAAGGCATCGAAAAGGGTGATCGCGTCATCATCTATATGCCGATGGTTCCAGAGGCTTTGGAAGCTATGCTCGCTTGTGCACGCATCGGGGCTATCCACTCGGTTGTGTTTGGCGGATTTGCGGCGAACGAGCTGGCCGTGCGCATCGACGACGCGACACCTAAAGCGATCATCGCTGCATCCTGCGGACTGGAGCCGAACCGCGTGGTTCATTACAAACCACTGGTGGACGGCGCGATTGAACTGGCGGAGCACAAACCCGAATTCTGCGTGATCTTCCAGCGCGAGCAGGAAGTGGCAAAGCTGGGTGAACGCGATGTCGACTGGCACGGTTTCCAAGCGGGCGTCGAGCCTGCGGACTGTTTGCCCGTTGAAGGCAATCACCCTGCCTATATTCTCTACACATCTGGCACAACGGGTGCCCCGAAAGGCGTTGTACGCCACACGGGCGGACACCTTGTTGCGCTGAACTGGACGATGAAGAACATCTACAACGTCGATCCTGGCGATGTTTTCTGGGCGGCCTCGGATGTGGGCTGGGTGGTTGGGCATTCCTACATTTGTTATGCGCCTCTGATCCACGGCAATACGACCATTGTGTTTGAGGGCAAGCCGGTTGGCACACCCGATGCAGGCACGTTCTGGCGCGTGATCTCTGAGCACAACGTGAAAAGCTTCTTCACCGCGCCCACCGCGTTCCGCGCTGTAAAGCGTGAAGACCCCAAGGGAGAGTATGTAAAGAAATACGATCTAAGCTGTCTGAATATCGTTTACCTGGCGGGCGAGCGCGCGGACCCTGACACGATTGAATGGGCGCAAAACCAGTTGAAGGTACCCGTGATTGACCACTGGTGGCAGACTGAAACGGGTTACGCAATCGCAGCCAACCCGATGGGGATCGAGCAGCTGCCGGTCAAACTTGGCAGCCCGTCCATGGCGATGCCCGGGTATGATGTGCAGATCCTTGATGAAGGCGGTCATCCGATGAAAGCGGGCGAGCTGGGCGCGATCGCGGTCAAGCTTCCCTTGCCCCCGGGCACATTTCCGACGCTTTGGAACGCTGAAGAGCGTTTCCGCAAAAGCTATCTTACCCAATTCCCCGGCTTTTACGAAACAGGCGATGCCGGCATGATTGATGAGGATGGCTACCTCTACATTATGGCGCGTACGGATGATGTGATTAACGTCGCAGGGCACCGTTTGTCTACGGGCGGGATGGAAGAAGTTCTTGCCGCACATCCAGACGTTGCCGAATGCGCCGTGATTGGCGTGAGCGATCAGTTGAAAGGGCAAATGCCTGTTGGCTTCCTTTGCCTGAATTCAGGCGCAGGGCGTGTTGAAGCGGAGGTCGTCGCCGAATGCGTGAAACTGGTGCGCGAAAAGATCGGCCCCGTGGCAGCATTCAAACTGGCAGTTGTTGTGGATCGATTACCCAAGACACGTTCGGGCAAGATCCTGCGCGGCACGATGGTAAAGATTGCCGATAGCGAGGACTTCAAAGCGCCAGCGACAATTGATGATCCTGCCATTCTCGATGAAATCAAGATTGCGCTTCAAGGCATCGGTTACGCAAAGTGACTTCGCCTATCGGCGAAGACAGGTTTTGCGAGGGCTGAAGCCCTCGCGCTGCCCTGCGCGTAACCGCGCAGGGTTTTTGAGTTTAAGGGGCAAAATGAAGGGAGCCCGCCTGACTGTCGCTTAGACGAATTGTTCTCGAATAAGGCGCTCTTCGAGGCCATGCCCGGGATCAAACAGAATACGGTGCGCGATGCTTGGCTCGGATTTGATATCGACCTGAACCACATTTTTCACCGAGCGCCCGTCTGCATCTGCCATTACGGGGCGTTTTTCGGGTTCGATCACCTCAAAGCGCACTTCAGCAGATTTGGGCACCAACGCGCCGCGCCAACGACGTGGGCGGAACGCGGCCATAGCGGTAAGAGCAAGCACATCAGCGCCAATCGGCAGGATCGGCCCATGTGCAGAGTAATTATAGGCAGTCGAACCCGCAGGCGTGGCGAGAAGCGCACCATCGCAGACCAATTCCTGCATGCGTAAACGACCGTCGATATAAATGCGTAGTTTGGCCGCCTGCGGTCCGGCCCGCAGCAGTGATACTTCGTTGATTGCCAGTTCGCGGTGGCTTTTGCCGTTGCTATCGACGGCCTTCATGGAAAGCGGGTTGATTACCTCTTCGACCGCTTCGGAAAGGCGTTCTTGCAGATCGGATTCACCATATTCGTTCATCAGAAACCCGATCGTTCCACGGTTCATGCCGTAAACAGGCGCAGGCAGGTCCTGAGTGCTGTGCAGTACCGACAGCATGAACCCGTCGCCGCCAAGTGCAACAATGACATCGGCGATCTCTTTTTCAAAATTACCATAGCGCGTAACCAGGGCGCCGCGCGCGGCTTGCGCAGTGCCAGTATCACTAGCCAAAAATGCGATCTTGAGTGTCATGCGCTGTTTCCTGTCCGAAACCTATGTCCCCGAAACAATCACATGTTTCACCCAACCGCCAGTCTTGGCGCGGCAAATAGGTATTTCGTCGCATATGGCGCTTGAGATTGACCGTGTTTCCTTTAGGAAATGCGGCAACTCATGTCCTAGCTTCGTTGGAGAAACCCTATGACCACCACCAAGAGCGATTTTTTCACGCAATCCCTATCCGAGCGTGATCCTGAAATTTTCGGCTCGATCACGTCGGAGCTTGCTCGCCAGCGCGACGAAATCGAATTGATCGCGTCCGAGAATATTGTGTCCGCGGCAGTGATGGAAGCGCAGGGCTCTGTCATGACCAATAAATACGCCGAGGGCTATCCGGGTCGCCGTTATTATGGCGGTTGCCAGTTTGTCGACGTCGCCGAGAATCTTGCGATCGAGCGCGCCAAAGAGCTATTCGATTGCGGCTTTGCGAATGTGCAGCCGAACTCTGGCAGCCAAGCCAACCAGGGTGTGTTTCAGGCGCTTTTGCAGCCTGGCGACACGATTCTAGGCATGTCTTTGGACGCGGGCGGACACTTGACCCACGGTGCAAAGCCCAACCAGTCCGGCAAGTGGTTCAACGCGATCCAATATGGCGTGCGCAAGCAGGACAATCTGCTGGATTACGATCAGGTTGAAGCGCTCGCGAAAGAGCATCAGCCAAAGATGATTATCGCGGGTGGCTCAGCGATTCCGCGCCAGATTGATTTTGCGCGCATGCGCGAGATTGCTGATATGGTTGGCGCTTACTTGCACGTCGACATGGCGCATTTCGCAGGCCTCGTCGCAGCAGGCGAGCATCCATCGCCCTTCCCGCACGCGCATGTGGCAACGACAACAACGCACAAAACCCTGCGTGGACCACGCGGCGGGATGATCCTGACCAATGACGAAGCTTTGGCGAAGAAGATCAATTCCGCCATTTTCCCAGGTATTCAGGGTGGCCCTTTGATGCATGTGATCGCAGCAAAGGCCGTTGCCTTTGGCGAAGCGCTGCGTCCCGAGTTCAAAGACTACATCAAGCAGGTCATCGTCAACGCACAGGCGCTTAGCGATCAGTTGATCAAAGGCGGCCTTGATACAGTCACGCACGGTACTGACACCCATGTGGTGCTGGTTGATCTTCGCCCCAAAGGCGTGACTGGCAATATCGTCGACAAGGCTTTGGGCCGCGCGCATATCACCTGCAACAAGAACGGCGTTCCGTTCGATCCTGAAAAACCGACAGTAACATCGGGCATTCGCCTTGGCTCCCCTGCGGGCACAACGCGCGGTTTTGGCGAAGCAGAGTTCCGCCAGATCGCGGATTGGATCATCGAGGTTGTTGATGGTCTGGCTGCCAATGGTGAAGACGGAAACGCGGATATCGAAGCCAAAGTGCGCGGCGAAGTCGCCGGCCTTTGCGCGCGCTTCCCGCTTTATCCGAACCTTTAAGTCAGTCACTGGCGCAAGAACTAAACAGTAGGGTGCGTGATTTCACGCACCCTTTTTCGTTGCTCAAAGGCAATTGCAAATACCTACCACGCCATGCAGAAAGGCTGGATGAGTAATAAGCAAACGACCCTTCGCCTTGAACGCCGCCTAGGAGATTGGGTGCGCCGTGCCCTGCCAAGGCCCGTCACAGAACTTGTGATGTTCACTTTCAAACAGGCATGGGCCTGCCTCTTTGGCGCGCTCATGCTTGCAGGCCTCATCATTTCTGATGCGATCTGGCAGGATAGCTGGGCGATTGCGCGTTATGACGCCTTGGTGATTTATGCTATCACGCTACAAGCGCTCTTTCTTATCTTCAAACTTGAAACGCTCGCAGAAGCCCGCGTGATCTTGCTATTCCATCTCACTGGCACTTTGATGGAAATCTTCAAAGTTAACGTGGGGAGTTGGGCCTATCCCGAACCCGGCTTGCTGAAACTTTGGGGCGTGCCATTGTTTTCGGGCTTTATGTACGCCTCCGTCGGTTCTTTCATGGCGCGGGTGATCCGCATTTTCGATATGCGTTTCGCCCCCTATCCGCCGCTTTGGATCAGTTTCGCGCTTGG
>NZ_JBAUHO010000105.1:0-2220 GCF_049680325.1 Planktotalea sp. | reverse complement strand
CAACCAAGCTGCGCAGCGACCTTAACGCCCAACAAGAACGCATTGCCGCGCTGGAGACAGCAGAGCCACCCGCCGCCGAAATGCAGGCGGTTGACCTGTCCCCACTGGAGACCCAACTGGAAGCGATTGAAACCCGTTTGACCGCTCTGGAAAATCGCCCTGCAGGCGGCGCGTCTGTCGACAGTGCCGAGCTGCAAGCGCTGCAATCCTCGATCGAAACTCAACGCAGCGAGATCCAGACACTTCTTGATAATGCAAAAACCGTTGAAGAGGCGACGGCGGATGCCGCCAAAGCTGCCGTAATCCAAGCTGCCATCGCAAAGATTGTGTCGGCCCTTGATGCGGGTCAGCCTTTTGCCGGCCAGCTTGAAGAGTTGAAAGCCGCAGCGGGCGATATTGACCCCGCACTTGCATCCGTTGCGGAGAACGGCGTTGCGACGCTGAGCGCTTTGCAATCAGACTTTCCCGATCAGGCCCGCGCAGCGCTTGCGACCGCGCGTGCGAATAGTGTCGAGGAAGGCCAACAAGGGTTTAACAGCTTTTTGAAGCGTGCGCTGGGCGCGCGTTCCGTTGCCCCGCGTGAGGGGGATGACCCCGATGCTGTTTTGTCCCGCGCGGAAGCGGCGATAAAGACCGGCGATCTGTCAGCCACACTCGCGGAACTTGATGCCCTGCCCGAAGAAGCGCAGGCTGCCATTGCAGACTGGCGCGCAGCGGCTGATGCCCGCGTTGCCGCCCGCGCGGCCGCAGATGCTTTGTCACAACGCCTCACGGCAGACTAAGGAATAATTTATGCTCTGGTCTCTGATCAAAATCATCTTTTTTATCGGCGTTGTTGGCGCTTTGGCATGGGGCGCGGGCTTCCTGCTGGAATCTGACGGCGGGCTGCAAATTAGTGCGCTCGGGTATGAGGTAAGTCCTGGCCCACTGGGGTCTGTGCTGCTGTTGGTCGCTCTCGTCTTTGTTGTCTGGCTACTGCTCAAGGTTCTGGCGCTGTTGGTGGCGGTCTGGAAATTCCTCAACGGGGATGAAACCGCCCTGTCGCGTTATTTTGACCGCAACCGCGAGCGGAAGGGTTTTGAAGCACTCTCCGAAGGCCTGATGGCGCTGGCGAGCGGCGAAGGCCGCGTTGCAATGGCCAAAGCAGCCAAAGCTGACAAATACCTCAACAAGCCGGAGTTGACGAACTTGCTGACCGCCCAAGCGGCAGAGCTGGCGGGTGATACCAAAAAGGCGGAAGAAACATACCGTAAACTGGTCGAGAACGAACAAACCCGTTTTGTCGGCGTCCGTGGAATCATGAAGCAAAAGCTGGCGGCGGGTGAAAATGACGTCGCCCTGCAATTTGCGGAAAAGGCATTTGCGTTAAAGCCCAAGCATGAAGAAACGGGCGATATTTTGCTGCGCCTGCAAGCCGAGAAAGAAGACTGGACCGGCGCGCGCAAGACACTGAGTGCGAAGCTCCGCAATGGCCAGTTGCCACGTGACGTCCACAAGCGCCGCGATGCGGTATTGGCACTATCCGAAGCGAAAGATGTGATTGCGGATGACAGCTCAATCGAGAAACGCGAAGCCGCAATCGAAGCCAACCGTTTGTCCCCTGATCTGATCCCCGCAGCGGTTATGGCTGCACATGGGTATATTGAGCAGAACAAACCACGTTATGCGACGCGTGTGCTCAAGAAAGCATGGGAGGCGCGTCCGCACCCGGACCTTGCCGCTGCATTCGCAGCCATCGCCCCCGATGAGACGCCAAGCGTGCGGATCAAGCGCTTTGCCGCGTTGACCAAAGTGAAGCCGGAAAACCCCGAGACCAAGATGCTGCTGGCAGAACTGCACATCGCAAACGAGGATTTCCCCGCCGCGCGTCGCGCGCTGGGAGATTTGGTGGAAACTGACCCTGACGCGCGTTCGGTCACTCTGATGGCGGTCATTGAACGGGGTGAGGGTGCGTCTGATACGGTTGTCAAAGGTTGGTTGGCGCGGGCGATTGCCGTGCCGCGCGGTCCGCAGTGGATTTGCGATAACTGCCAGCACATCCACAACGAATGGAAGCCGATCTGTGAAAACTGCTCCAGCTTCGATACATTGGAGTGGAAGCGCCCGCCGTTGTCCGAGGTTGCTATGCCCGCAGGTGTCCAGATGCTGCCGCTGATTGTAGGTGCGCTTGAGGATAATTCAGGCGCTGATGGCGTACCTCCCGGTACGGATGCTGACGGG
>NZ_JBAUHO010000104.1:0-5519 GCF_049680325.1 Planktotalea sp. | reverse complement strand
GTTGATCGGATCGCGCAAAGCGATCCGAACCTATTCACCTAGTTTGGCGTGGACTTCATCCAGATCAATTTCGCCAATGGGCATCTTGTTTGACGGATCTTTGAAGTCATATTTGAACAGATCAAAGTCCCGCTTGTAGATCTCGTAGACCAAGTGCATCGACAGATCGTCAAAGTAATCCTCGACAGGATGCGCGCGCTTGGGGCCATGGCCTTCGCTTTCGTTGAAGCGTGGGATCGCGTTCAGATCAACCTTGTTCGGAATTTCGATCTTGTCCAAGACCTGCTGCATGCCGTCATTGAACTGCTCGGTCCAGAAAATCTTGTCGTAGCGGCCGCCGTTCACGATGAACGTAGAAATATGGCCAGACATTGCCGACCAGTGGATGTCAGGCTCCATCGGGCGGCGCCAACGAATGGTGTCGCGTGCAAACAGAAGGAAACGACGGAAGCTGGCGATCTGGTCAAACTCTTGCTTGCCATCCTCGCCGCCGACTTCGATCCCGTATTTCTGGATCAAAAGCGGAACCAGCTTGCCACGATAGCGCTTGCCATTGCGCTGGATGCCGCAAATTTTATCGAAGAACGACGACAAAATGCGCGTGTATGGGTTTCGAACGCAAGTAAAAGCATACGAATTGTGCGCTTTGACGTTCTGAGTAATCAAAGGCTGGCTTTCATCAAGCGCCCATTTGTGCATGCCGCCGGTCGCATCATGGATATCACCGTCGAAAAACTCGCCGTGATCGGAATAGTACATGATCTGCCCGATGGTAGAGCAGGCGCATTTTGGAACGACGCGGTACACGACGCTCTCGCTTTCGGTCATCCAAGTGCCGGGAAAACCCATATTAACTCGCCTCCGACGGCAAACTGCCGCCAATTGGTTACTTTATCTTCACTTACGCTATGTAAAACAGAAAAAAGCCTGTTTATTCAAGGCACATTCCTCTTTAACACTGTAGTCAAAGCACAAACAGTCATCGTTTTTAGGATCAATCGTTTCCAGTATGGCAAAAATCGCCTTCATTCTCCTTTGCCACAAAGACCCTGAGGCGATCATCCAGCAGGCCGAACAATTGACGGCTGCGGGTGACTATATGGCGATCCATTTCGATGCTCGTGCTAAACCAGAACATTTCGCCAAGATTAAGGCATCCCTAAAAGATAATCCAAACGTCACCTTTTCGCGCAAGCGGATCAAATGTGGCTGGGGTGCCTGGTCTTTGGTGCAAGCCACGCTCTATGCGGTAGAGGCGGCAGTTGACGCATTTCCGCGCGCTACGCATTTCTACATGCTTTCCGGTGATTGCATGGCGGTCAAATCCGCCGAATACGCGCATGCTTTTCTTGATGCAAACGACGTCGACTACATCGAAATCTTTGATTATTTCGAAAGCGACTGGATCAAGACCGGCTTCAAGGAAGAGCGGCTGATCTATCGCCATTTCTTTAATGAACGCACGCAAAAGCGTTTGTTCTACACATCGTTCAACATTCAGAAAAAGCTGGGAATGACCCGCGAAATCCCCAGCGACCTTCAGATCCAGATCGGGTCGCAATGGTGGTGTCTGCGTCGGCGCACCGTCGAATGGATTCTTGATTTTTGCCGCAAACGCAAAGACGTGATGCGCTTTTTCAAGACAACATGGATTCCCGACGAGACGTTCTTTCAAACGCTTGTGCGCCACTTGATCCCAGAGAAGGAGATCGAGACGCGCACCCTGACGTTCCTGATGTTCTCGGATTACGGGATGCCAGTGACATTCTATAACGATCACTATGATCTGCTACTAAGTCAGGATTTCCTGTTCGCACGCAAGATCAGCCCCGAAGCGAAGGAGCTCAAAGAGCGGCTTGGCAAGCTTTACGCAGCCGAAAACCAAGTGTTCCAGATTTCCAACGAAGGCACGAGCCTGTTCAAGTTCCTGACCGAACGCGGCCGCATTGGCCGGCGCTTTGCCTCGCGCTTTTGGGAAACCGAAGCAACACTTGGACGCAACCGCGAACTGCTGATTGTGGTGTGCAAAAAGTGGCATGTCGCCAAACGCCTTGTTGAAAGCATCAGCCACGGCACCAACATTCCTGTCGTTGAATACATCTTCAACGAAGAGGACATACCGCTTCCTGATCTGGGCGGCATTCAGAGCACGCTTTCCAAACGCCATCGCCATCGCCGCGCTTTGATGCGGATGCTGTTCGAATACTTCGAGGCCGATCGTTTGATCGTCTGCATGGACCCTGGCAACTTCTACCTGCTTGAAGATTTCGGATCGGACCGTTCTGGCACGCGGATCTTGGAAATCGAGTGTGACTACACAGATGAATTCCTGATCGGCCATTCCAAACGGATCGGCCTTGCAGGCGAGCAAACTTCGGAAGACACGTTACAGCGTTTGTTACCGACCATCCGCAATGAGATCGCTTTTGAGAAAGATCGCCTGCACGATGCGAATTTCGACTCGCTTTACACGATCAAGGAAAGCGTTTCAGCGCAGGAAAATGCGGCGCCCTTGGCCGAGTTCTTGGGTGTCAGCCCCGAGAAAGCGCAGCAGATCGCCGACACCCCTCATCTGTTCGCGGATTGATTGCGCAGGAAACGGATCGCTTTGTCTTAAGCGCGGGATCAATTTGGGCTCCTAAACTGGAGTAATCATATTGACCTACACAATTTCTGGTATGACCACCAAGCAAGCGCGCGCCTTTCAAAGCGGTGCTTTGGATGCCTATGGAAATCCACCCGAAAAAAGCGTGTCAGACGGGGCGGGCGTGCCTTGCCGCCACTGCTTGAAACTTGTGCCTGAGGGCGCAGGATTTCTTATCCTGGCGTATCGCCCTTTCGACGGGCTGCACCCCTACGCAGAAACAGGCCCGGTCTTTTTATGCCAGGACGAATGCGACGCCCCTAAAAATGCTAGCATTCCTGACGTTCTCAAAGCGTCGCCGGAGTATCTTGTTAAAGGCTATACCGCAGATCAAAGGATCAAATACGGCACAGGTGCCGTTGTTCCGCAGGCTGCGACCTTAGGCAAAATCAAAGAGCTGTTGCAGCAATCCGACCTTTCGTTCGTCGATGTGCGATCAGCCAAAAACAACTGCTGGCTGGCACGTGTGACGCGCGCTGTTTAGCGGCTACGCGTCAACTCAAGGAACACATCTTCCAAATCAGCCTGCTCTGTGCGCACGTCTCGAATTGTCACGCCTGCGCTGCGAACCGCCTCAAGCACAGCATCCGCGCTGGTTTTGCTGGCGCGGTAGCTTAGCCGCAGCGCGCCGCTTGCATCGCGCGTCACATCGATACCGCTTGGCGCATCAAACACTTCAGTTGGTTTGTCTGGCTCAATTATCATCGTCTTTAGATCAATGCTGCCCAGCAAATGCGCGGTGCTATCGCGGGCAACGACTTGCCCGTGATTGATGATAGCGATCTCGTCGCACATTTCTTCCGCTTCTTCGAGGTAATGGGTGGTAAGCACAATCGTCATACCCTGCTCGTTCAAGCGCCGTACATTGGCCCAGAGCATTTGGCGTAGCTCGATATCAACGCCCGCCGTCGGTTCGTCCAGAACCAGAATATGGGGCGTGTGCACCAAGGCTTTTCCAAGCAAAAGCCGGCGCCGCATACCGCCAGAGAGCGTGCGCGCATAGGCGTTCGCCTTATCGGACAAGCCAACCAATTCAAGAATTTCATCAGAACGGCGCTGCGCCTTTGGCACGCCGTAAAGACCCGCCTGAACATCCAGCGCTTCGCGCGGCGAAAAGAACGGATCAAGGTTTAGCTCTTGCGGCATTACCCCGATGGATGCCCGTGACTGGCGCGGATTTACATCCTGATCGAAGCCCCAGATCGACACCTTACCCGAGGTTTTCAGAACGAGGCCCGCAAGGATATTGATGAGTGTCGATTTGCCTGCACCATTGGGACCAAGCAGTCCAAAAATAGAACCGCTAGGAATAGTCAGATCAACGCCGCGCAGCGCCTCTTTCGGGGGGCTGCCTTTGCTGCCTGCATAGGTCTTGTGCAGATTTTCGATCCGAATTGCGTCTTGTGTCACTACGTGCTTACTCGCTCTTGCCGATTTGGGCTGCTTGGCTCATAACGCGTTTAACGCGGCAGCCAGACAAAGGGAACATGCCCTATGACAACCCCTGTACCTGAGACCAAAATCGTAGACAGTTATCGCGTGGCCTGCGACGGCGGCGAAGGCGCGCTTGGACATCCGCGTGTCTGGCTGCAAATTCCGGGCGAGCATGGCTGGGTCGAATGCCCTTATTGCGATGCGAAACTTGTGCACAAAGACTTTGAGGGCAAAGTCTGAGCGCTGCTCTTTCGCGACGAGCTTACTCAATTAAAATCATTTTAAACCTAATTTTCGCCACATAGCTCGGCGATGAACCGACTTGTCTATGTATCGAGTCAGAGGTTTGAAATGGAAATTCTCCTAGTTATGCTCCCCCTTTTGTTGGGTCTGAGCTTTGTCGACTTTGGATCATCCTCCGATGAGGATGACGTCACGCCCTTTGGCACAGAAACCTCCGATGAAGAGAATTATGGCGCTGACGGTGATCCGCTTACCGGCGATGGATTGAATGATCTCATAAACGGAACAAACGGAAACGACGGTATTCTTGGCCGAAACGGTGACGACACGCTGTTTGGCGGCGATGGCAATGATACCCTTTCCGGCGGTAGCGGCGATGACATCGTATCCGGTGGCAGCATGGCGGATTCAGTTAGCGGCAATGATGGCAATGACACCCTTGCAGGCGATTCAGGCAACGACACGCTGAATGGTGGCTTGGGTGATGACCAATTGCTTGGCGGCGTTGGCGACGATCACCTTGAGGGCGATGACGGAAATGACCTCCTCAATGGCGGCGCTGATGACGATACTCTGATCGGCGGCGACGGTGAGGATACCCTAATTGGCGGCACTGGCGATGATCTGCTTGAAGGACGCTTTGACAACGATAGCGTACGAGGCGGCGATGGCGATGATACACTCATTGGCAACATGGGCGCGGATACTTTGCACGGCGAGGATGGCGACGATAGCCTGAACGGCGCCGATGGCGAAGATCTGCTTTATGGCGGCATTGGCAACGATACGCTCTTTGGGCTGTCCGATAATGACACGCTCCATGGCGGCGACGGCAACGATTCCCTGATTGGCGGCCTTGGCGATGATGTTATTGACGGTGACGCTGGAAATGACACTATCTATGGTTCTGAAGGCGATGACATTGTTGCAGGCGGTCTAGGCAATGATCTGATTGTTGCGAACGACGGGAACGACACTTTGCTTGGCAACGGGGGCCGGGACACGCTTTCAGGTAGCGCAGAGGACGATCTGATTATTGCTGGCCTTGGCGGTGACTCTGTCGAAGGTGGCGCAGGTAATGACACCATTTGCGGCGGCAACAGCGATCTACACGGGCTGACTACGGGCGGTGCCGAGGTATCTGCTGAAATTCGTGCGGCACTAAATGAACTGGCGACAAGTGACCCTGACCTGTTCA
>NZ_JBAUHO010000103.1:0-22089 GCF_049680325.1 Planktotalea sp. | reverse complement strand
CGACCTTGGCCATTACGAGCGTTTCACCGGCGTGCCTGCCCGCAAAACCGATTCCATTTCATCGGGGCGCATTTACACCAACGTTCTCGAAAAAGAGCGTCGCGGCGATTATCTGGGCAAGACAATTCAGGTGATCCCGCATGTCACCAACGAAATCAAAGATTTCATTTCGATTGGCGAGGATGAGGTGGATTTCATGCTATGCGAAATCGGCGGCACGGTTGGCGATATTGAAGGTCTGCCGTTCTTTGAAGCGATCCGTCAGTTCAGCCATGACAAGCCGCGCGGTCAATGCATCTTTATGCACCTGACGCTGCTGCCCTCTCTCGCGGCCTCTGGGGAGTTGAAAACCAAACCAACCCAGCACTCGGTCAAGGAAATGCAAAGCATCGGCCTTGCCCCCGATAGCCTTGTATGCCGCTCTGAACATCCGATTCCGGAAAAAGAGCGCGAGAAGATCGCGCTTTTCTGTAACGTGCGCAAGGAAAGCGTCGTTGCGGCCTATGATCTGAAATCCATCTACGAGGCCCCGCTGGCCTATCACGAACAAGGTCTGGATCAGGCCGTTCTGGACGCTTTCGATATCAACCCTGCCCCGCGTCCCGATTTGCGCGTTTGGGAAGATGTGGCGGATCGCATTCATAACACGGACGGTGAAATCAACGTCGCGATTGTCGGGAAATATACCCAGCTTGAGGACGCCTATAAGTCGATTAAAGAAGCGCTGACACATGGCGGCATGGCCAACCGTGTGAAGGTAAACGTCTCTTGGGTCGATGCAGAAGTCTTTGATAGCGAAGATGCAGCGCCCTATCTGGAAGGCTTCCATGCGATCCTTGTTCCGGGCGGCTTTGGCGAGCGTGGCACGGAAGGCAAGATCAAAGCGGCGCAATATGCGCGCGAGAACAACATCCCCTATCTTGGTATTTGCCTAGGCATGCAGATGGCGGTGATCGAAGCCGCGCGCAATGTTGCAGGCGTTTCGGCAGCGGGGTCCGAAGAGTTCGATCACGAATCCAGCGGCAAGAAACGTTTCGAGCCTGTCGTATATCACCTGAAAGAATGGGTGCAGGGCAACGCCAAGGTCAGCCGCAAAGCGGATGATGACAAGGGCGGCACAATGCGCTTGGGCGCGTATGATGCGACGCTTGAAGCGGGCTCGAAAGTTGCTGAGGTTTACGGATCGACTGCCATCGAAGAGCGTCATCGCCACCGGTATGAAGTTGATATCGCGTATAAAGAAAAGCTCGAAGCGGCAGGTTTGAAATTCTCTGGCATGTCCCCTGACGGACGCCTTCCAGAAATCGTTGAATGGTCCGATCACCCTTGGTTCATTGGCGTTCAATTCCATCCAGAGCTGAAATCCAAGCCTTTTGATCCGCACCCCTTGTTCAAGGATTTCGTGCGCGCAGCTAAAGAAAATTCGCGTTTGGTTTAAGTTGGAAGGTGCGTGACATCACGCACCTTTCGCTTAGGTTTTGGCAATGAAGGGATCTGTGGTATCCTGCGTCCATGCGGTATGTGGCGTTCACAATTTTCCTTTTCCTTGCGATGCCGCTTACGGCGCAAACGGCATGCACCCGAGCTGTTTGCCAGGTGCCCCATGACAGCCTGCGCTTTAGCAAGATTATCGACTTCGACGATGTCATCTCCTCTATCGGGATCGGCAGCCGGATTGACGAGGTACTTATTCGCGATGGTGCCGTTTTTGGTGAGCGCTTTGCAGGTCAAATCCGCGGCGCCAGCGGTGATTTCGATGTTATCAGCGGTGTCCCAGTCGTGCCTTTGACAATGCTTGACGGCGGCCCCGGCCAAACCCTGGGAGCCATGCACTTACTGGGCACAATCGTGCTGCATGGCCACGGCCACCGCACCTATCCGCGCGTTGAAGCGGTTGGCGAAGGATCGCTTGCCGTCCTCTTTGATCGCGATCAACCCTCGCTTGCTTTTGATATAAGAGGCGGCGAGCAAGGTTTTGCAACGGTCCGGTTCTTCCGCCGCGACGGGTCGGTGATCGATACGCTCACGCTGGGCCCTTTGGCCGAGGATAGTTTCGGCTTTACCCGTCAGAACTCGCAGCCCGATATCGCTGGTTTCTTGTTGCTCAATACAGATCCGCAGGGAATAGCACTGGATAATTTGCGCTTTGAAGGCTTTGACCTGATGGGGTAACCTTTGCTCAAGCAACAGGAGACACCCAATGCCCAAAGGCTACTGGATCGGCCATGTCACGATTGACGATGTGGAAACCTATAAACTTTACCAGCAGGCAAACGCGGCGCCATTCAAGGAATATGGTGCTAAATTCTTGGTACGCGGTGGTAAACAAGAGGTGCGCGAGGGCACAGCGCGCCCGCGCTCTGTTGTTCTTGAATTTCCCACGATTGAAGCGGCATATGCCTGCTATGAAAGCGCAGCTTATCAAGCGGCCAAGGAAATTCGCAACGCCGTCAGTGCCGGCGATATGATTATTGTGGAAGGGTATGAAACCTGATGCCAGTTCTCGAGCGCCTTACGAAGCTTTTCAAAGCGCACCCCGCGCCGCTGCCCCCAAAACCCCTGCCCGAAGCGGACGTGCCGCACGCACTTGGCGCTTTGCTGGTACGCATTGCCCTGTCTGATAATCACTACGCAGTTCAGGAAATCAGCCAGATCGACAGAATTCTATCTCGATTTCAAGGTATTGGCCCAATTGATGCCGCCAAGCTGCGTGCCGAGTGCGAACGCCTTGAAGCCTTCGCGCCAGACACTCCGGATTTTGCCTATCTTTTGTGCGAATCCGTGCCGTATGATACCCGCCTCGAAATGGTCAGCGCGCTTTGGGAGGTGGTCTTTGCTGATGGGGCATTGCAACAGGCCGAGGATGACATGATGGTGCTGACGCAAGACCACCTTGGCATCCGGACCGAAGATTGCGACGCCGCGCGCGAGGCTGCTAAATTGGCAAACTCTCTTTCCTCCTGACGCTGACGGTCCTATATCGTAATTCATGTTTGCTGACTTTCTCAAACGGCTGACCCAGCCCGAGCCCGATCCGCTGGACGATGGCGATGCACGCCTTGCCCTTACTGCCCTTCTGGTGCGCATTGCGCGCGCCGATGGTGATTTCGCCCCCGCTGAACGCCGCCAGATCGAAGCGGTGATTACAACGCGCTACATTCTGGATAAGGAAGGTGCTGCCAGGCTGATTGCTGATGCAACCAAACTGGAAACCGAAGCGCCTGACACCGTTCGCTTTACCCGCGCGATCAAGGATGCAGTGCCCTACGAAGACCGGCTGGGTGTGATCGAATCCCTGTGGTCCGTGGTTCTGGCAGATGGTGTGCGCGAGCAAGAAGAAGACGCGCTGCTGCGCCTTGTTTCCAATCTTTTGGGGGTCAATGACAAGGATAGCGCGCTTGCCCGCCAACGCGTTGCAGCCTCGCTTTAGCCGCCTTACCAGCCGTCACCTTGGGATCATTTAGTGCCGTGCAGACGCATTGGCGATTGCAAAGCCGCTGGTTTTGCGCACAAATGCGCGTCGGGGAACAATCAGAGACATATACGTGAGCCAGCCTGACACCGTCATTGAACTAAAGAATCTTCATAAAGCCTATGGTGATCTGGAGGTTATCAAGGGCGTTTCTATTGCAGCCAAACGCGGCGATGTTGTTTCGCTTATCGGCTCTTCAGGGTCCGGAAAATCCACGCTTTTGCGCTGCGCCAATTTATTGGAAGACAGCCAGCAAGGCGATGTTCTGTTCAAAGGCGAGCCGGTCACATGGTCAGGCACCGGTCACAGACGACGCCCCTCAGACGGCGCTCAGGTGATCCGCATTCGCACCAATCTGTCGATGGTATTCCAGCAGTTCAACCTTTGGTCCCATATGACCATTCTACAAAATGTGATGGAAGCGCCTGTGACCGTGCTTGGCCGCGACAGAGCCGAGGTTGAAGCATCCGCCCGCGCCTATCTGGAAAAGGTTGGCATCGGCGATAAATGCGATGTCTATCCTGCGCAGCTATCAGGCGGCCAGCAACAACGTGCCGCGATTGCGCGCGCGCTTTGCATGGAACCCGAAGCCCTGCTCTTTGACGAACCGACATCAGCGCTTGACCCAGAGTTGGAGCAGGAAGTCGTCAAGGTAATCAAGGATCTCGCCGCAGAGGGGCGCACGATGTTGATTGTTAC
Organism: Planktotalea sp.; assembly: GCF_049680325.1. GTDB lineage: Bacteria > Pseudomonadota > Alphaproteobacteria > Rhodobacterales > Rhodobacteraceae > Planktotalea. Next base: position 17,918 of record NZ_JBAUHO010000103.1, on the reverse strand, counting down.
CCATGATATGAAATTGGCCGCAGATGTTTCGGATCACGTCGTGTTTCTGCATCAAGGTCTTATCGAAGAAGAAGGTGCGCCCGAAACACTATTCGGCGCACCTGAATCGACACGCTTGCAGCAGTTCTTGTCCAGTACTGCGTAAGCAAATCAACCAAACCAACAAACCAATCTAGGGAGACTAAAATGAAAAACCTAATTCTCACAACGGCCGCTTTGGCCCTGACCGCTGGCCTTGCAATGGCCGATACTGTCCGCATGGGCACAGAGGGCGCATACCCTCCCTACAACTTCCTCAACGATGCGGGCGAGGTTGACGGCTTTGAGCGCGAGTTGGGCGATGAGCTGTGCAAACGCGCCGAATTGACCTGCGAGTGGGTCACAAACGAATGGGACAGCATCATCCCGAACCTCGTTTCTGGCAACTACGACACGATCATGGCTGGCATGTCCATCACAGCCGAACGTGAAGAAGTCATTGATTTCACACAAAACTACACTCAGCCTGACCCATCTGGCTATCTCGCGCTCAGCGCAGATGTCGATCTTGCCGGTGGCGTCATCGCCGCGCAAACAGGTACAATTCAGGCGTCACACGTTGCCTCCACTGGCGCGACATTGGTCGAATTCGCAACGCCGGAAGAAACAGTAGCAGCCGTGCGCAATGGCGAAGCAGATGCGGTTCTGGCAGACAGAACCTACCTCAAGCCAATTGCCGACGAAGACGACTCTCTCGTGATGCTCGAGCAGCAAGAGTTGATCGGTGGCGGTATCGGCCTTGGCCTGCGTGAAAGCGACGGCGAGTTGAAAGCAAAATTCGATGCCGCGATTGCTTCTATGAAAGCGGATGGTTCTTTGAACGCACTTATCGAAAAATGGGAAATCGGCGAAAAGTTCTAATCTCGCCTCTTTTCTGAATGAGCGGCGGTCTTCGCAAGAAGGCCGCCGTTTTTTTTGGATCAAGCAAATCGCTCTGGTCGGAATGCCCCAAGCCACGCCTCTGTCTTTGCACCAGCCCCGCGCAGCATTTCTTGCCCGATCAGCTCTCCCATAAGGGCCGCTAAGGTAATGCCAGAATGCATCACCGCCACATAAAGCCCGGGCGCAACTGCGCCGACGGCAGGAAATCCGTCTTGCGGCACAGGGCGGTGCGCTAGCTGCATCCCTTCCAGCTTGATCGAAAGGTTTGGAAAGAGTTCGCGTAATCGTCCCATCGCGTTTTCTGCCGCTTCATCTGGATGCTCAGCAAGGCTATTTGCGCTATCGGCCTGATGCCCGATCGCGGCAGGTGTCAAAAGCCTGCCATCAGGCAACTGGCGCACTTCCCCGAAATCCGTAGCAAGGATATGCGATATCTTCGCGCCAACTGGCCGCGTCCTCAGAACCAGAGCTGGGCGTTGCAGCATTGGCAGCGGAATCTGCAAGGTTGCCAGCAAGGGTTCTGTCCCCGTTCCGGCAGCAACAAGGATTTGATCGGCTTCAAAGACGCCTTCATCGGTTCGCACACCGACCACGCGGCCCGCGTGTTGGCTAAAGCCACATACCCGAAACCCGCGCCCTAGGCGTGCGCCAAGACCTTGCGCCGCGCGCAGCATCAGGTCGGTGACGTTACCCGATTCGATCGAGGCTTCGGCGGGGAAATGAATCGCGCGCTCAGGCCCCGCCCCGAGATCAGGCTCCAGCGCCGCAATCTCGTCTTTGCCGATGATCCGGCAAGGATAACCCTGCGCGTGCAGGCTTTCATATTGTGCATCCAAATCCGCGCCGCTGTGTTCCCAGCAAAGCCCGCCGCTCCATGACACGGGCACATCAATGCGCTGCTCCAATCGCTTGTAGGCCTGCATGCCTTCGACGCGCAGCGCGAAATATTCAGGCGTTTGATAGAAAGAAGCGTTTATCCAACCAAAGCTCGCATCCGTTGCCCTAGCGCTGCCAGCATCCAGAACCAGCACATCAGCGCCCTTTGCTTGCAACTCATAGGCCGCCATTGCGCCGATGATTCCACTGCCAACGACGATAATCTTTTGCTTTGCCCGTTCCACGCCGATGCGCTCCCCACTGCTTGCCGCTCGTTAAACGCTATGACGTTAACGTAGATGAACGCAACGCCAGACAGGGCATTTCAGGCTTGGCCTCGGCGCTGATATCCTGCAACCTACCGCAACCGAAAAAGAAGGTCCGATGTTTAGCTTTTGCACTGATCCGTCTCAATTGAGCCAACTGTCTTGGCTGTCGTGCTATCTTACGACGGGCAAGCATATTGGATTTTACGTCTCATTCGGCACAGTGCTTTTGCTGCTCGCAATCACCGCGCCAACGGCGCTGGCCTTCGGCTTTTTCGGAGCCTCTGCGGCGCGCTCGCATGTTGCGCCCCTGCGTTGGTTTGGCAAAGGCTATATCGCGCTGGTGCGCGGAGTGCCGGATATCGCCTTTTTTCTCTTTTTTATCATTGCGTTAGACCAAGGCATCGAATATCTACGCCACAAAACGCTGTGCCCCGATTGGGATCAACCCATCCGTCAGGGCAATGATTTCATTGTTTGCGATGCGGCCAAAATGCCGCTCGGATCGGCCCCGCAATGGATGCATGAAAGCTACGGGTTCTCACTGGCGGTTCTGACCTTTGCTATCGTCTTTGGTGCTTTCGCGGCCAATGTGCTCTTGGGTGCGATGCGCGCAGTTCCCCGCCCGCAGCTTGAAACAGCCGAAGCCTATGGAATGACCCGACGCCAGACCTTCTGGCGCATTCTGGTACCGCAAATGTGGGTCTATGCCCTGCCCGGCCTGTCAAACCTATGGATGGTTTTGATAAAGGCGACGCCGCTGCTTTTCCTGCTGGGCGTCGAGGACATCGTTTACTGGGCGCGTGAACTGGGCGGTACGAAAACCTCGCGCTTTACCGAATACCCCCATGGCGATTGGCGCATGTGGTATTTCCTGTTCCTTTTGATTTTCTATCTCGCCTTCACCAAGGTTTCCGAAGTCTTGCTTGAACGCCTGATGTTGCGGCTGACACGTGGTCAAGCCACCACGGGCGGCGAAGCGCAAAGGAAGGCTGCATAATGGACGACTGCCTTCAGACAATCGCCGATTACGGGTTGCGCTCGCTCGGGATCGGCCAACGGCTTTTGCCTAAAGAAAATTTCACCCTGTGCCAGCAAGTCACTTTGATCGGCTCAGGTATGATCTGGAACATCTATTTTGGTGTGCTGGCCCTGTTGTTCGGCTTTTTCTTCGCAACAGGGCTGGCGCTTTCAAAAGGTGCCAATAGCCCATGGCTGCGCAAACCCGCTGAATGGTTCATCTTCTTGTTTCGCGGATCACCACTGTTTATCCAGTTCTTCTTTGCCTATTTCCTGTTCCTGTCGCTGAAAGGCGTCAGCCCGGTCTTTAACCCATTTACCGCGGCCTGGCTTGGCGCGTTGATCGTGCTGTTTTGCAATACCGCGGCATATACGGCCGAAATTTTCTATGGCGCGCTGCGTTCTATCCCCAAGGGCGATATCGAGGCAGCAGATGCCTACGGCCTGACCGGCTGGCCACGTTTCAAGAAAATCATCTGGCCGACCATGCTGCGTCTCGCCTGGCCTGGCTACACCAATGAGGCGATCTTCCTTTTCCATGCCACAACCCTTGTCTTTTTCTCTGGATTTCCTGCATGGCAGCAGCGCGGTGACGCGCTATATTACGCCAGTTATTTCGCTGATAAAACATTCAACCCATTCGTGCCCTACCCGATACTTGCAGGATATTTCATCCTGCTGACGCTTGCGGTGATCGGACTATTTGGGCTGGTCAATCGCGCATTAAACAAGCATCTTCCCCAGGAGCAGCGTCGCAAGATAAAGCTGCGTCCAAACATCATCCGCTAGGAAAATCCCATGGCCGACTGGCTGCACGCGAATCCCGAAATCCGCTCTATCCGAGTCGCCGCATGTGATCTGAATGGTCAGGCGCGCGGCAAACGCATACCGACCCGCTTTGCGGGCAAGATTGGTGAAGAAGGCAGTCGCTTTCCTTTTTCTGTGCTCAATCTGGACATTTGGGGCGAGGATATCGAAGATAGCCCGTTGGTGTTTGACAGCGGCGATGCGGATGGGATGCTGCTGCCAACTGAGCGCGGCTATCTGCCGATGCCATGGCTTGGCACGCCGACTGCTTTGCTCCCTGTTTGGATGTTTCATGAGGATGGTCGTCCATTTGACGGTGATCCCCGTCAGGCGCTTGCCCGCATCAAAGACCGCTACACCGCAAAAGGGCTAACCGCTGTCGTCGCCACAGAAATGGAATTCTATCTGATCGACGATTCGGGTCGCATGCCGCGCACCGTGCCTTCGCCGCACAATGGCAAGCGGCGCACAGGGTCCGAAACCCTTGGCTTGCGCGCGCTGGATGCGTTTGATGAGTTCTTTACGGATCTCTATGACGCCTGCGAGGAAATGGATATTCCTGCGGATGCTGCGATTTCCGAAGCAGGCCTAGGCCAGTTCGAAATCAATCTGATGCATGTGGATGACATGCTCAAAGCCGCGGATGACGCGTGGCTTTTCAAGCTTCTGGTGCGCGGGCTGGCACGCAAACACGGGTTTGCGGCCTCTTTCATGGCAAAACCCTATCCTGACTATTCGGGCAACGGCATGCATATGCATTTCTCTGTGCTCGATCAGGACGGTAACAACATTTTTGATGATGGTGGTCCGAAAGGTTCAGAGCGCCTGCAAAACGCCATTGCTGGCTGCCTGAATGCGATGCCCGGTTCAATGTTGATCCTAGCCCCCCATGACAACAGCTTTGATCGCCTTGTTCCCGGGGCGCATGCCCCGACCAAATTATGCTGGGGCTATGAAAACAGAACTGTCGCGATCCGCATTCCGGGCGGCAATCACAAAGCGCGCCGCATTGAGCACCGTGTCGCCGGCGGCGATGTGAACCCTTACCTGCTACTGACTGCTGTCCTTGGCGCAGCCCTTGATGGAATTGAACTGGGCATGACGCCGCCCCCGCCCGTCACTGGCAATGCATATGCGCTGGAAACCCCTGAGCTGCCCGCAACATGGCAAGAGGCTCTGGACATATTTCAAAGCGATCCTACCACCGCGCGGATTTTTCCACAGGCATTGATCCAGAATATGAGCATGACCAAACGCCAAGAGATTGCCGAAGTGGCAACGCTCACGGAAGAAGAGCGGATCGCGCTTTATCTTGAGTTCCTTTAGGCGCTGCACTAGCGTCTGCTTAACGTCCAACAGGTGACTTATGAAAATCGGTATTTTGCAAGCCGGCCATGCCGCCCCAGCCATGATTGACGTGGTGGGCGATTACACCAAGATGTACTCAGATATGCTCGCGGGTCATGATTTCACGTTTCAAACGTGGAGCGTCGTGGACATGGACTTCCCCTCGGGTCCTGAGGATGCAGATGGCTGGCTGATTTCTGGCTCCAAACATGGGGCTTATGAAGATCATGCATTTATCCCACCCCTGGAAGAGCTGATCCGCAAGATCAGTGCGACGGAACGCCCGCTTGTAGGGGTGTGTTTTGGTCATCAGATCATCGCCCAAGCCCTTGGCGGCAAAGTGGAAAAATTTGACGGCGGCTGGTCTATCGGCAATCAGGAATATGACATCAACGGCAAGACCTATAATCTGAATGCATGGCATCAGGATCAGGTCGTGACCCCGCCGAAAGGCGCTGAAACCATTGGCGGTAACGCCTTTTGCAGCCACGCAGTTTTGCATTACGCGGGCAAGGCCCTGACCATCCAGCCCCACCCCGAATTCAATGACAAGGCTATCGAAAGCCTGCTAGATACCCGCGCCAAAGGCGTCGTCCCCGACACCTTGCAAGACACGGCACGTGCGCGTCTGGCGCAGCCCGATGACAACGCGACGCTTGGCGCGATCCTTGCGCATTTTCTCAAAACAAAGAGGCTCTCATGAGCGAGCAGTGGATTCCCGATCTTCCCGAAGCAGCCGAAGCCTATCTTGGAGGCCGTAAACTGGATGAGGTCGAGTGTATCATCTCGGACTTGCCCGGAATTGCGCGCGGCAAGGCGGTTCCAGCCAGCAAATTCCTGAAGCAGACCCAATTTTTCCTGCCCGATTCCATCTTTTTCCAGACCATTACCGGCGATTGGGGCGAGGCTGCTGGCGATGAGGGATTTATCGAAAAAGATATGATCCTAAAGCCTGACATGAGTACAGCAACCGCTGCACCCTGGACCGGGGATTGGACGTTGCAAGTGATCCATGATGCCTATGACCGCAAAGGCAGACCGGTTCCCTGTAGTCCGCGCAACGTGCTAAAACATGTTGTGCAACAGTATCGCAACCTTGGGTTTGAGCCTGTTGTCGCACCCGAAATGGAATTTTTCCTGGTTGCACGGAACATAGACCCTGCCAAAGCGATCGAACCGATGATGGGCCGCTCAGGCCGCCCCGCTGCCGCGCGACAGGCCTATTCAATGACCGCAGTGGATGAATTCGGCCCTGTGATCGACGATATTTATGACTTTGCCGAAGCGCAGGGTTTCGAGATCGACGGCATCACCCAAGAGGGCGGTGCAGGTCAGTTGGAAATAAATCTCCAGCACGGTGATCCTGTCAAACTCGCCGATGAGGTCTTTTTCTTCAAACGCCTGATCCGCGAAGCGGCGCTGCGCCATAATTGCTTTGCCACCTTTATGGCCAAGCCGATCGAGGACGAGCCGGGCAGTGCAATGCACATCCATCACTCCGTGCTTGATATCCAAACGGGAAAGAACATCTTTTCCGGCCCTCAAGGTGGAGAAACAGATGCGTTTTTCCACTACATCGCGGGCCTGCAAAACCACCTGCCTTCGGCGATAGCAGTGCTTGCGCCCTATGTGAACAGCTATCGTCGCTATGTGAAAGATCACGCCGCACCGATCAATCTGGAATGGGGCCGCGACAATCGTACAACGGGCATCCGAATTCCGCTTTCCGATCCGAAGGCGCGGCGCGTTGAGAACCGCCTTGCCGGGATGGATTGTAATCCCTACCTCGGTATCGCCGCGTCACTGGCCTGTGGCTTGCTCGGGTTGATCGAAGAAGAACGCCCTGACAAGCAATTCAAGGGCGATGCATATGACGGCGAGGAAGATATCCCACGCACGCTTGGCGAGGCTCTCAACGTGTTTGAGGAGGCCACCAAGCTTCATGAAATCCTTGGCCCCGAATTTGCCCGCGTTTACGCGATCGTGAAACGTGCAGAATACGAAGAGTTCTTGCAGGTCATCTCCCCTTGGGAGCGCGAGCATCTATTGCTGAACGTATGAACCTTCTATTTTCAAACGATAATAGGGGGGAATACCCGAATAGCTGGTATGCGGCGACTACCGCGCCGCTTGCCCCTTTCGAGCCATTGCGCGGCGAGACGCGCGCCGATGTGTGCATTATCGGGGGCGGCTATACGGGGTTATCCGCTGCGCTACATCTGGCAGAGCTTGGTTATGATGTGGCACTGCTTGAAGCGCACCGCGTCGGTTTTGGTGCCTCCGGGCGCAATGGTGGGCAGCTTGGTTCGGGCCAGCGTATGGATCAGGACGGGTTGGAAAGCCTTTTGGGCTATGATGATGCACACCGCCTTTGGGAAATGGCAGAAGACGCCAAATCCCTCGTGAAAAACCTGATTTCACAACACGCGATAGACTGCCACCTCAAGCCCGGTATTGCCGAGCTTGGCTTTGGCAATTCTGACGTGGCTGAATTACAGGATTACGCCCAGAAGCTACAGGATGACTACGGATATAAGGACATCGAGCCCCTCGATGCAGACGCTGCGCATGCGCTATGCCCCTCGCCTGCGTATAAAGGTGGGCTCGTTGACTGGGGCGCGGCGCATTTGCATCCCCTGTCCTTTGCGCTTGGCCTGGCACGGGCCGCCGCAAATGCAGGTGCGCGCATCTATGAAATGAGCCATGTGCATCATATCACCGAGGGCGCAGAGGCGATTGTACAAACCGACAAGGGCCGTATCAGAGCAGACCATGTCATCCTTGCTGGCAATGGCTATCTGGGCGGGCTGAACCGCAAAGTAGCCGCGCGGGTTATGCCGATCAACAACTTCATCGCTGCAACCGAACCTTTGGGCGACAGCGCACGACGTGTGTTGGCAGAAGATATTGCCGTTGCGGACACCAAGTTCGTCGTGAACTACTTTCGCCTGTCCCATGACAATCGCCTGCTCTTTGGCGGAGGCGAGAGTTATGGCTACCGTTTTCCAAGCGATATCGCGGCCAAAGTGCGCAAGCCGATGTGTGCGATTTTTCCGCATTTGAAAGACGTGCGCATTGACTACGCATGGGGCGGCACGCTTGGGATAACTATGAAACGGATGCCCTATCTTGCCCGCGTCGCGCCCAATATCCTGACCGCGTCTGGCTATTCCGGTCACGGGGTGGGCAATGCGGTGCAGGCAGGGAAGTTGATGGCGGATGCCATTCACGGCGATGCAAGCGGTTTTGATACGATGGCTGCGGTCCCTGCCCCCCGCTTTCCCGGAGCAGGCGCGATGCGTACACCGCTTTTGGCGCTGGCGATGAGCTGGTACGCGATGCGGGATCGTTTGGGAGTTTAACCTGCGCCGATGTGCTGGCGCAGCGTTATGCCTTACTTACCCAGCTTGGATAGCTTTTCCTGAAGATCAGCCAGTTGCAACTTGATCGCGTCCAGATCTTCTTTCGGCTCGCTCGCTGGCTTTTCCTCGGACTTGCTTGTGCTCGACTCACCTGCGCCCGTCCATTGACCGCCGGTCATCGCCTTGAAAAAGGCCTCTTGCTGCTGGCGAAACGCCTCCATGCCGGGGATTTGAACGATTGGCGTCGCCTTGGTCATGTTGTCCATCACCTTGCTCTGGCCATCGCGAAGCATATCAAAGGACATAGACAGGAACTGCGGCACGATAGAGCTTGCTTGGCTTGTGTAGCTGCGCACCAGATCGGTCAGTACGGCAACGGGCAAAACGCTTTCACCCTTGCTTTCACGCTCTGCAACGATTTGCAGTAGGTACTGACGCGTCAGATCATCACCCGATTTGAGATCAACGATCTTCACATCGCGTCCTTCAGAGATGAACCCCGAAATATCCTCAAGTGTTACGTAATCGCTTGTTTCGGTATTATATAGTCTACGGCTTGCGTAGCGTTTGATGAGTAACGGTGTCTTTGCGTCGGTCACTTTAGGCTCCCTCCCAAAATGCAGCAGTGCAGAAAAAAGCTTATGCGAGTGCAGCAGGAATGAAAACCAAAAAGAAAGGGGCCGATCTTTCGATCAGCCCCGGCATTTGGCACCAGTTTGGGAGGAGTCGGTGCAAATGTTCTTTGTCGCAGTGCGAACTACTTCGCAGCAGCTTTCTTAACAGCAGCAGTTGCTTCTGTTGTAGCTTTTTTAACAGCAGCTTGAGCTTCTTCAGAAGCGTCTTTGCCTGCAGCCATCATCAATTCAACTGTGTCCATCTGAACTTTTTTCGCGATTTCAGCGAAAGAAGCAACGTTCTCAGCAGCCGCTTCAGCGGAAGCAGACGCCATGTCTGTCATCGCTTTTGCGTAGTCAGCTGGCTCAGCCTTAACTTTGGAGAACTCAGCGAATTTTGCGAGCGTGTCTTTTGCCCAAGCTGTGGACAGCTCAGCAGATTTTTCAGCTGCGGAAACGGAAACTGCTGCCAGCTTTTCGTTCAGTGTTGCAGTTGTTTTGAAAGCGTCGTCAAAAGCTTTCGTGTCTACTGGGAATGCGCCCATCATGTCTTTCATGATCGCGGAGAAATCTTGTGTCTTAGCCATGGTACCAAATCCTTTGTGTTCGTCGCTACAGGCCTACCCCGTTTTTCTGCGACTGTGAGGATTTTATAGATGCCGCAGCGCAGCATTGCAAGAAGTATTTGCTGCACCGCAGCAAATAGCTTTTTCACCTTACAAATCAGCCTCTTGCACTTATCTTCACATAGGTTCCAGGCGCATCACACAACTCTGGGTGGGTGGAATCACCGGGCTGACGAGCCTCAACCTGCTTACCAGAACGCTCTTTCAGCCATGATTCCCAGCGTGGCCACCATGAGCCTTGAGTAAACTCGGCGCTTTCAAACCAAGCATCCGGATCAAGCGAAAGATCCTCGTTCGTGTAGTGGCTATACTTGTTCTTGCTGGGCGGGTTCACGATCCCTGCAATATGACCCGATTGCGTAACGATAAAGGTTTTTGACTTGCTTCCCATCTGTTGCACGCCGCGATAACAGCTTTTCCAGGCGGCGATGTGATCCGTTTCGCAAGCAATGGAGCACAGAGGAACATCCACGTCTTTCAGGTTCAGCGTTTCGCCCATCAATTCAAAGCCGCCATCCGCGAAATCATTCGACTGGCAAAGGCCACGCAAATACTGAACCGCCATTTTGCCCGGCAGGTTGGCACCATCGCCATTCCAATAAAGCAGATCAAAGGCAGGAGGCGCTTCGCCCATCATGTAGCTTTTGATCGCAGGCGTATAAACAAGATCGTTTGAACGCAGGAAACTAAAGGTGCGCCCCATAATGAACGAGCGCAGATAGCCCTTTTCCCCGATTTCTGCTTCGATCCCGTCAATAAAGTCGTTCTGCAAGAAAGGCGTAAACTCGCCCTGATCCGAAAAATCCGTGAGTGCGGTAAAGAACGTCGCCGACTTGATGCTTTTGTCGCCACGCTTTTTCAACAAGGACAGTGTCAAAGACAGCGTCGTTCCCGCAATGCAATACCCGATACAATTTACTTGTTTCTGACCGGTGATTTCTTTCACCTCGCGGATCGAGGCGAGATAGCCTTCCTCGACATAGTCCTCCAGACCCACATCAGAATAGCTTTCATCCGGGTTGATCCATGACACCACAAAAAGCGTGTAGCCCTGTTCGGTGATCCATTTGATCATGCTGTTCTGCTTTTTCAGGTCCAGAATGTAGAACTTGTTGATCCACGGCGGGAACATAATGATTGGCGTTTCATGCACTGTTTCCGTCACAGGCGCATATTGGATCAGCTCGATCATCTTGTTGCGATAGATTACCTTGCCGGGGGTTGTTGCGATGTTCTCGCCCAGCTGGAATGCTTTCTCATCAGCCAGTTTGACGATCAATTCGCCATCATTTGCTTCAAGATCGGCGACCAGGTTCTCAAGCCCGTCGAGCAGGCTTTGCCCGTCCGTCGCGACCGCTTTTTCCAAAGCATCAGGGTTGGTTCCAAGAAAATTGGTTGGAGCCATCATGTCGATGATCTGCTGGGAAAAATACCGCAGGCGCGTTTTTTCTTTTGCGTCGAGGTCTTCAACATCTTCAACCGCCTGCGCAATGGCCTCTGCGTTTATCAGGTATTGCTGTTTGACGAAGTTGAAATAGGGATGGGTATTCCAAAGCGGGTTCTTGAAACGGCGGTCTTCAGTGAACTCATCGCTTGGGGTTTCAAGCTTGCCTTTGGCCAAGACTTGCTGCGCCTCGACGTAATGCTTCACCGATTTGCCCCAATATGCAGCCTGATGTTCAAAAACCTTGGCTGGATTTTGCATCATTTCCTGCCAATACGAGCTGACAGCGTTGGTGAACAAGTCCTGATTCGGGGCACTAAGTGCAGGGTTTGTCGCACTTTTGCCCGACACCGCTTTGATCAATCGTTCTGACAATGCTTCGATTTTTTCAAGATTTGCGGTCATCTGAGGAGAATTTTGCCCTGCGACATCGTCATTTGTTGTCATCTTAAGATTTCCCACCTACCTTCGCTGCTGTGCAGCATTTTGCTATCACAGTATATCGACGCATTTACCTTGGGGCAAAGCGACGATTTGATCCGCCCCAAAAACGAGGCCGAGCAGGCAAGGATAAACGATGAAGTACATGGCAACTTACGACATGATGGAGACGATGCGGAACACCAACCAGTGGCTTGGTGCGACGGCCAAATCCATGGCGGCCTTTCCAGCGTTTTCACTCATGCCCAATCCAGCCCTGCAATGGCTTGGTGCTTGGGGTGAAGTCACCGAGCGCTCCTTCGAGCGTATGGCCGCAAAACCCGATTGGGGGCTGGGCAGCATCACCTGTGAAGATGGCCGCGATCACCTAATCAAGATCGAAACAGTCGTGGAACGCCCGTTTGGCGACTTGATCCACTTTGAAGTGCAAGGCCGCGAGCCGCTAAAGCGCCGCGTCCTGCTGGTTGCGCCAATGTCTGGCCACTATGCAACGCTGCTGCGCTCGACTGTCAAATCCCTCCTTAGCGATGCAGAAGTCTATATCACGGATTGGCACAACGCACGTGATATCCCTGTCTCGGCAGGCAAGTTCGATATTGAAGATTACACTCTCTATCTCGTTGATTTCATGCGTGAACTTGGCTCTGACATTCACGTAATTGCTGTGTGCCAACCTGCCCCGCTCACGCTTGCGGCGACGGCCTATCTGGCTGAGCAAGATCCTGAAGCGCAGCCACGTTCACTGACTTTGATCGGTGGCCCAATTGACCCCGACGCGACACCGACGGACGTTACTGATTTTGGCAACCGCGTTACGATGAACCAACTTGCGCAAACCGCAATCCAGCGTGTTGGGTTCAAATTCAAGGGCGTGGGCCGCTTGGTCTACCCAGGTCTGTTGCAGCTGACATCTTTCATGTCGATGAACCAGGAACGCCATTCCAAAGCGTTCAACGATCAGATCATGCGCGCCTCCAAAGGCGAAGCATCCGATCATGATGCACACAACCGTTTCTACGATGAATATCTGGCCGTGATGGATATGCCGGCGGAGTTCTACCTCTCCACAGTCGAGCGTATTTTCAAGAATGGCGAGATCGCATCGAACGATTTCGTCGTGGATGGTCACAAAGTTGATATCGGCAAAATCACCACAGTAGCGGTCAAGACGGTTGAAGGCGCGAAGGACGATATTTCCGCACCTGGCCAATGCGTCGCCGCACTGGCGCTTTGCACAGGTCTGCCTGATTCGAAAAAGGCGAGCCATCTAGAGCCGGATGCCGGCCACTATGGTATTTTCGCGGGTCGCAGCTGGCGCGACAACATCCGTCCGCTGGTTCTGGATTTCATCGACGCGAACAGCGATGAAACCAAAGCAAAAGCACCTGCAAAGAAAGCCGCGAATAAGAACGCCGCTGCGAAGTAAACGTTAAAGCAGTCAAATTAGAAAAAGGGCAGGTCTTACTATAAGACCTGCCCTTTTTTTTCTACGGTCACAAAAAACCTCCCCTCGTTTTATCAAGGGGAGGCTTGTAATTTCAGAACCGACTTAAGGGTTTAGGCGTCAACGAGCATGCCCTTTTCGCTTGCCAATGTGCGCATACGCTCTTGCAGCTTTTCAAAGGCACGCACCTCGATCTGGCGAATGCGCTCGCGACTAACGCTGTATTGCCCGCTCAGATCCTCAAGCGTAACTGGCGTGTCGGACAAGCGGCGCTGGACAAGAATGTCTTTTTCCCGCTCGTTCAAAACCTCCATTGCAGCGGCCAACATTTCACGGCGCGCTTCAAGTTCATCGCGCGCTTCATAGTCACCTGCTTGATCGGCATCTTCATCTTCCAGCCAATCCTGCCATTGCATCGTACCTTCGCCCTCTGATCCAACAGTGGCGTTGAGCGACGCATCCCCGCCCGACATACGGCGGTTCATCGAGATAACTTCAGTCTCGGTCACGCCCAGATCATGGGCAATACGCGCGACGTTCTCAGGTCGCATATCGCCCTCCTCCAGCGCGCCGATGCGGGATTTGGCTTTGCGAAGGTTGAAGAACAGCTTCTTTTGCGCGGAGGTTGTGCCAAGCTTCACCAGTGACCAGCTACGCAGGATGTATTCCTGAATTGCCGCACGGATCCACCACATCGCATATGTGCTCAAGCGGAAGCCCTTTTCAGGGTCAAACCGTTTAACAGCCTGCATAAGGCCAACGTTCGCCTCTGACACGACTTCGGCTTGTGGCAACCCGTAGCCGCGATAACCCATAGCGATTTTTGCCGCGAGCCGCAGATGCGATGTCACCATCTTATGCGCAGCTTGGGTGTCTTGCTTTTCGACCCAGCGTTTCGCGAGCATGTATTCTTCTTCCGGCTCCAGCAAAGGAAACTTGCGAATTTCCTGCATGTAGCGGTTTAAACCGCCTTCCGGTGTTGGTGCGGGTAGATTTGCATAATTGGCCATGTCCCTGCCCCTTTATGTTTAAAGCGTTAACATTCAGTTAAGCAGCCTGTTGCGAGGTTTCAAGTACCCCACGTCGCTGCGGTGTTGCATCAAAGGTGGGGTCAGCGCGCGCTAAGTTCCAGCTTTGTGTCTGCGCGCTCACGCGCATGTGCGGTGCGCGGGGCTACGAGCGCAGTTTTTGTAACAATTGCGCCATGTCTTCGGGCAAATCAGCCTCAAACCGCAACATTTCGCCGCTCACGGGGTGCTCAAACCCAAGTAGCGCTGCATGCAATGCTTGGCGATCGAAGGATTTTGCAGCCTCCAAACCCGCCTCGCTCAACGCTTTCGCAGGCAATTTGCGCCGCCCACCATAGCTCGGATCCCCCAACAGCCCATGCCCCGCATGCGCCATATGCACACGAATTTGATGGGTGCGTCCCGTTTCCAAGCGGCATTCCACCAAAGCAAGGCAGGCAGGTTCGCCAAAGCGTTCAACCAGTTTTACCCGTGTCACCGCATGGCGCCCGTTGTCAAACAAGACGGCCTGACGTTGACGGTCATGTTTGTGGCGCGCCAGTTGCGTCGTGATTTTCAACACACCGCCCGTCTCAAAACTCACGCCCCGCACACCGCGCAGACGCGGATCAGACGCTTCCGGAACCGCGTGCGTGATTGCAAGATAGGCACGCTCAGCGGTGTGGGCCGCGAATTGCGCAGCAAGGCCGTGATGGGCCGCATCCGACTTGGCAACCACCAGCAAGCCGCTGGTATCTTTATCGATTCTATGAACAATGCCAGGGCGCTTAGAGCCGCCGACACCCGACAGATTGCCACCAAAGTGATGCAGTAATGCGTTAACAAGCGTTCCGCTAGGCGTTCCCGGCGCAGGATGAACCACCATGCCCGCAGGTTTGTTCACGACGATCAGATCGTCGTCTTCAAAGATCACATCAAGCGGGATATCTTCCGGCGCAATATGGCTTTCACTGGCCTCTTCAACGGTGATTTGCACCTGTGCCCCTGCTGCGACCTTGGCCTTGGGGTCGCGCTGGACCGCGCCGTCGATTACGACAGCGCCCGCGTCTAACAGCCTGGCAAGGCGCGTACGCGAGAGCGAGGCGCTCTCTGGCACATCTCGCGAAAGCGCTTTATCAAGGCGCTGCGGCGGATCATCCTGAACCGCAAAGGAAATAATGGACGCGCCCATGCTGCCCCCTGAACAAGAAATTGAAGAACCCGCCCAATTGCGGTTCCTGCGCCGTCTGGTGACTGTGCTGACGGCGGTGATGATTGGCGGCGTTGTATTGATAATCGCACTGCTTGTCATCCGCTTGAATGATAAACCTGCGTTGCTGCCCGAAAAGGTAGTTCTGCCCGAGGGGGTTGAGGCAAAAGCCGTGACCATGGGCGAAAGCTGGTATGCGATTGTGACGCAAAGCAACACGATACTTATTTATGATCGCTTAAGTGGTAAATTGCTTCAGGATATCATTATCGAATTGCCGAAATAGCGCATTTACTTGAAAGAACGGCCAAGTAATACGCAATGCGCTATTGACGCGATCAAACAATTGCCGCGCGTCTACGCT
Organism: Planktotalea sp.; assembly: GCF_049680325.1. GTDB lineage: Bacteria > Pseudomonadota > Alphaproteobacteria > Rhodobacterales > Rhodobacteraceae > Planktotalea. The sequence goes on along the minus strand of NZ_JBAUHO010000103.1, from coordinate 2,169 downwards.
ATTTAAACGTTACGCCCAAAACCCTTAAAGGCATTGCGATTTTACGATGTTCAGGTAACACTCTGCGTGAATATCTAACAAACAAGGGTTCAAAGTGACGACCTACACTTTGACAGGCTTTACATTGACTTGGAGCGACACAAATGGCGACGGTGATGACGATACAGTCGTCGTTGGCACAACCGAATTGCAGGTCGTAAGCCCCGATAACGACATCAGTTTCGTTTATAACATTCTAGCCATCCCGATGGATCCGAATGAGCTGCCTGAAGTCGAAATTACAAACAACTACGCCTATAATGTTAGACTAGATGGCACAATTCTGGACCAGACCTATGGTATTTCAATCGGCGAAGTCCACTGGGGCACTGATAGCGTTGGTCAATTCATTGCATTTGGCGGCAATGGTCCGTCCAATCACATCTTCCATTTGAACGGCGATAATCTGAACATCACAACCCCGGCGGATGTTGCGGCGCTTGATGCCTCGGCCACCTATTTTGGCGAAGTGCTTGTAGCGGGATAGGAAGAAGGCGATGTCATCGAGTTCGCCGACATTGCTGGAATTTCGATCAAAGAAAGCGACCGTATCTACGGCGATAATGCGAAGAACGACTTTTCTGGCGGCGCAGGCAAAGACCGGATTTGGGGCGGTAGCAACGCAGATAAGCTTGCTGGCAACAAAGGCAATGACAAGCTGTATGGCGAGAACGGTCGCGACAAGCTAAACGGTGGTAAGGGTGCTGATCTGCTTGACGGCGGCGCAGGGGATGATGAACTCAATGGCGGACTTGGTAAAGACACATTTGTGTTTGCCGACGGCTATGGTTCCGACCTGGTAACGTCCTTTGAAAACAACGACGACACGCTGCGCCTCAACTCTGACCTTTGGACCGGAACACTGACCGTTTCCCAAGTGCTCGATCAATTCGCAACGCGCCTGACCAACGCCGATTTTGATGGTGTTCACTTTGATTTTGGCGGTGACGAAATCTACCTGAATGGCATCGGCCTGAACGCGCTGGGAAATGATATCGAGATCGTTTGATTTCCGAACCTAGTCAAACACAGCTCACGACAAGGCCGAGGATGTATGTCCTTGGCCTTGTTCCGTTTTTCAAGGTCGAGATTAACCAGTTTAGTGTTTATTCATTGATTGCACCGGCTTTGAAGCCCATACATTAACACATCCTTAAAAGGCCTGCGGCAGAAGTCGCGCCTCCCTCTCACAGCCTTCTATCGCCCTTTTTCCGGCCAATGGAGAGTCCTGTGAGACCTGCAACTTTCATCATCCCAACCCTTTGCGCGATTAGCCTGTCTGGCTGCGCAAGTGACAAGACCATGCACTTTGTTGCTGGTGTTGCCGCCTCGAAATACGTGACCAAACAAACCAATAGCCCCCTACAGGGCTGCGCCGCAGCTTTGGCAAGCGGCATCGCAAAAGAAATCTATGACAGCCGCTTTGGCGGTGTGGTCGATCGTTACGATGCCCTCGCGACGGGCGCGGGATGCATGTACACAATTCGCTTTTGAGAGTGCTAGTATTGAGGGAGGATTTGGTACCGCCTCCCCGGCTTGAACGGGGGACCCCTGGTTCCACAAACCAGTGCTCTAACCAACTGAGCTAAGGCGGCACACAGGGGGCATTTAGCTTTTGGGTGCTGCGATTGCAAGTCCCTTTTCGGGCTCTAAAGCGTGATTTCCCATTGTTGCTCAATTAGGGAAACACCAAACGACACGACAGGTTTAGAACTGACGCAGTGCCACCCAGCTTGTTCATAGAGCGCGCAGGCTGCCTTGTGGCTTTCATGGGTCCAAAGAGCCATGCGCACATAGCCTTTCGAAATGGCAAACCCCATGCATTGTTCCAAGAGCTGCCTGCCTATCCCTTTTCCACGCGCTTCGGGCATTAGCAAAAACATCCGTAGCTTTGCAGTTTGCGCATCCTGACGCACACAGAAAATACACCCAAGCCGCATGTCACCTTCACAGGCAATCCAGCCGGCATCGCTGCTGGGATCCAAACGTGTTTCGAATGTCGTTAGGATTTCGTCAACTAACGGGCCAAAGCTGGCATCAAATCCCTCATCGCGCGCATAGAGCGCTTGATGCTGCGACACCACCCAATCATGATCGCTGGATTGAAGGGTACAAAGCTTGATATCACTC
>NZ_JBAUHO010000102.1:0-2458 GCF_049680325.1 Planktotalea sp. | reverse complement strand
CATATGCTCATGTCGTTTCCCGTTGGGACAAAGGGAGCAGACGTGCGTGACATAGCATCCGCTGTGGCCGAGCGGTCTTTTGCAAACGATGAACGGAATTTTGACTATTTGATAGCGGTTCACGAGGACAGGGCGCACCCTCATGCCCATATGGTGCTGAACCGGCGTTCCCAAGAAGGTGAATATTTCTATCTCGGTCGAGATCACCACTTCAACTATGACGACTTCCGAACCGCGATGGTCGAAGAAGCAGAAAAATTTGGGTTTCGTCTTGAGGCAACCCGGCGCATCGATCGCGGCGTTCTGACCTACGCACCCAAAGCGGAAGAGATTTACGCGGCCAAGGAAGAAGGTCGCGAACCCAAAGCCCGTGAAAGGGTCGGACGTGACCTGGACCGCGCGTTGGCGGAAATCGCAACCACGTCCAGGATTTACCGCTCGTTGGCCGCAGAGGCGTCGGCTGAGAACCGGGAAGACATATCAAACGCCTTGATCCTTGCCAGTGAAATGCTGGGGCAGGGCGGGCAACTTGAACAGAATGGAGAAGTTTACATGGAGACCCAAGAATCCTTTGACGATCTGAGAAGTCGTTTTGCAGAGCGTGCAGAGAGGGTTGAACAGTTTGTCCGTGATGCACCGGATGCAATGAAGGCCAAGTATGAAAAGCAACTGGACGCGATCTATCGCAACGTCGCTCACATGCAGCCTGTTGGCGTCCGTTCTGCGACACTAAACGATGCGGCGTCAGATACGGGCGTCTATTCCGAGGCGAATATCAACAAAAACGCTGTTGCCTCCATGCGGGAGCCGGATACGCGAGCGCAAATCGAAACGGCTTTGCGTGGCACGGGCATTTCATCTTCGGCGGTAATCGCGCGGGTAGAGCAGGGGGCCGGCAATGCGTGGCTTGAGCAGCGGTGGATGGCCGACGACCTGTCAAAGATTGCAAAGAACGAAGGATTGAACCTTGAACGGAAAGAGGACTTGGCAATCGCGGCTGAAAAGCTGGATCAAGTACATGTCCAGTTGGGCCAGACTTTGGAACGGGTCGAGGTTCTGCGCGATGATGGCGTCATTGAAGTGGACGCCCTTGCAGATTTGGACGTGAACAGCCCCGAATACCAAGAGTTTCTTAGGGAAGAAGCAGAGCGGCAAGATAGCGTGGAACATGCTGCCGAAGACAACAGGCTTGTGGCAGGTATTGAGAGAGCCGAGCGCGAGGGCATCACGATACAGGACCGCGAAGACGCGATTTCCGAGAGTGTTACAGCGGAAGTTGCCCGTTTACGTGGTCAAGGCTATTCAAATGCGCATATCGCTGAGCGTAGCTTTGACATTGAGGATGCAGTTACACGGCGCATCGACGACAACCCTGAACTTGTGGGTGTTTCGCCGGACGATCGCCGCGCTTTTGAAGCCATGGAAGACCGGTTTGCCAAAACTGACTTCAATTATGGCTATTCCGACGACAGCGACGCCAGAGAGTACGGGCGTGAACAAGTCAAAGTTGCCAACGGTGATTTCAAGGCGTTTGCGGCGAAGTCTGCGACCCACGCGGCACTTGCGTCGAGGGCATGGGATAGAGCCACAGATATTATTCGACCCCCAGAAGGATATGTGCGCGAGAGCGACCGCATAGTTGTCGAACAGCGCGTTGTGGCATCACCGGAGATTGCCCGCGTGATCGAGCATGAGCGCAACGACAAGATCAATTCACCATTCACCGACGACCGCAGCCGTGAAATATATCGTGGAGAGATCGAACGGGACCTGAACGACGAACGATTAGAGGCATTGCGCAACGGTGACAGCGAAGCGCTTTCGGAGCTCATAGATAATAGGCTGGACCGCCTCTACGCCGCCAAAGCCTATCTGCAATCAGATGAGGCGACCTCGAGTAGTGAAGCGACCCGCGAAGTCGTCTCGGAGATTGCCGAGGAAGAATATGATGCGCAGCGGTTGAAGCATGTCCACGCGAATTCCGAGAAAGGACAGACTCATGGATAAGGGCAAAATCGCGGTCGGGATCTTTCTTCTGACCATTTTGTCACTGATTTTCGGGTATGTCGTGGCGACCGCGTTCCTGACGTTCCGTGACTATGGCATACGGGCCGATCTGGACTTTTGGTTGTTGGCCCAAAACTACCTTGGGATGCGAACATATCGGCCAGAGGACTTTCGCCTGGTCAATTTGATCGTCGGCGGGTTCGGGCTTGCTGGTCTTCTTCTCAGCGCCGTGCTGTCAGGGAACGCGCTGACTAAGTTTGGCAGAACCCAATGGCAAAAGCCTGCACACATGCGAAAGAACGGCTTTTTCAATACACCCGGCAGCGGGTTTATCCTGGGCAAGTTGGGCAAGCCAAAGAGCAACAAGGCGATGATTAGCTCGAAAATCTATCCACATGCGTTGATCGTAGGACGGTGTTGATGAAGGGCAGTTCAAACGCCTGAAATCGCA
>NZ_JBAUHO010000101.1:0-3102 GCF_049680325.1 Planktotalea sp. | reverse complement strand
ACTTTTAAGTTTCTACTCCAAAGAAATGGTTTCTGCAGCAGCTTTATATCTCACGGACGTCAAAACCGGCGGCAAGAAAGGTGCGCTCGGAAGCCTGCAGAGATTACAAAATTTGGGAGCTTCAAAGGAAGTAATTGAGGAGATAGAGCGCACCGGAAAGGTCCCTGTTTCAATGACCATGATGGCACCAAGACACGGCGTGGTGCTGGAGCGAATGGCAGTTGAAGGTATGATGGCACAAGCAGGCGAAACATTGTTCAAAATTGCCGATACGTCTGTTGTCTGGGTAATGGCAGATGTGCCGGAATTTGAACTCAGTTCCATTCGCGATGGGGCCGTTGTGAACATACGCATCCGGGGCCTGAAAGGACCGAATATCGTCGGAAAAGTAGACTTGATTTATCCCGAGATTCAGGGGGAGACCCGCACTGCCAAAGTGCGTGTTCAGGTTGATAATTCAACCGGGGTGTTGATTGCCAATATGTACGCAGATGTCAGCATCAACACCGGAGGCACAGATACGGTTGTCACTGTACCAGAAAGTGCTGTCATTGATTCTGGTGATCGTCAGGTTGTCATTTTGGACAAAGGAGAAGGTAGTTTCGAACCAAGAGATGTAAAACTTGGATCGCGTGGCAATGGAATGATTGAAATTATGGAAGGCGTATCCGAAGGTGACCGGCTGGTCGTTTCTGGCAATTTCCTGATCGACGCTGAAAGTAATTTGAAGGCGGCGTTGAGTGCCCTTACTCCTGCGGAGACCTCCAAATGATCTCCAAGATTATCGAATGGTCCGCGCGCAATCTCGTCCTCATCTTTTTCGCAACCGCATTGACAATTGCCGCTGGTATTTATGCCGTTCGAACTCTACCCCTAGATGCGATACCTGATTTGTCAGATGTGCAGGTCATCGTTTTCACCAATTATCCAGGGCAAGCGCCGCAGGTTGTAGAGGATCAAGTTACCTATCCTTTGACCACGTCGATGCTAACGGTTCCGCGCTCAAAAGTCGTGCGTGGTTTTTCGTTCTTCGGAGTTTCATTTGTCTATATTATTTTTGAAGATGGAACCGATCCCTATTGGGCACGAAGTCGGGTTCTTGAATATCTCAATGCCGCCGCCAGTAGATTACCGCAAGGTGTGAGCCCAACGCTGGGACCTGACGCGACGGGCGTTGGCTGGGTCTATCAATATGCTCTGGTTGCAAAGGAATTATCCCTTGCGGAAATCAGGTCCTTACAAGATTGGGTAGTCCGTTTTGCAGTTTCTAAAGCCGAAGGCGTCTCTGAAATTGCAAGTGTTGGTGGTTTCGTAAAGCAATATTCTATCGTGGTTGATCCCGCACGTATGCGTGCGCAACAGGTAACGCTGTCAGACATTGGCAATGCAGTTCGCGCTAGCAACATGGATACGGGCGGGCGAACGGTCGAAATATCCGAGTTCGAATTTATGGTTCGAGGTCGCGGCTATCTCAAGAATACAAATGATATCGAAAATATCGCGATCAAAAGTCTTAATGGGGTACCTTTAAGATTAAGCGATGTTGCTCGTGTTGACATTGTTCCAGATGAAAGACGAGGGATTACCGAACTCAATGGTGAGGGCGAAGTGGTCAGCGGCATTGTTCTGCAAAGGGTCGGCTCCAATGCGCTCGACGTGATCGAGAACGCTAAAATCAGTTTGGCAGATATTCAAAAGAGCCTACCTGACGGCACTGAGGTCGTATCGGTTTATGACCGTTCAGAACTGATTAATAACGCAATTGAAACCCTGAAAGCGACACTCCTTGAAGAAAGCATAGTCGTTGCCCTCGTAACCATCATTTTCCTGCTACATGTGCGAAGCGCGCTTGTTGCCATCATTATGCTGCCCGTCGGCATCTTGATCGCGTTTATAGCCATGCGGGCGCTCGGCTTGGGTTCGAACATCATGAGCCTGGGCGGTATCGCTATCGCCATAGGAGCGATGATTGATGCAGCTATTGTGATGATCGAAAATGCCCATAAACATCTTGAACGGGCACCACCTGATAAACCGCGTGTAGAAGTAATGATCGAAGCAGCATCGGAAGTCGGACCGGCTTTGTTTTTTAGTCTTTTGATCATTACGGTTTCGTTTCTGCCAATATTCACATTGGAAAATCAGGAGGGCAGGCTTTTTGGTCCTCTTGCTTTCACCAAGACATTTGCCATGGCGGCGGCGGCACTGCTTTCAGTTACACTCGTTCCGGCTTTGATGGTGGTGTTCGTCCGTGGAAAAATCATCCCCGAGCGCAAAAACCCGGTAAACCGGTTCCTGATTGCGATTTATCGCCCGGTCATTGCAGGTGTTTTGCGGGCCAAGACGCTCACAATAGGGATTGCGCTTATCGCTTTGGTTGTGACGATCTGGCCTGCCCGTCAGCTTGGTAGTGAATTCATGCCAAACCTTGATGAAGGCACAATGATGTATATGCCGACGACCCTGCCTGGTATTTCTGTGACCAAAGCGGCAGACCTCATGCAAATCCAGAACCGAATTATCAAATCCTTTCCAGAAGTGGAATCGGTCTTTGGTAAGGCCGGTCGCGCCATGACCGCAACGGACCCTGCACCCACAGAAATGTTTGAGACGATCATCAATCTCAAGCCAAAATCGGAGTGGCGGGACGGGGTCACCGCTGACAGTCTGAAAACCGAAATGGACGCGGCTCTTCAATTCCCGGGGGTATCAAATGCCTGGACGATGCCCATTCGTGCCCGCATTGATATGCTGTCTACTGGAATTCGCACGCCGGTTGGAGTGAAAGTTTATGGCAATAACCTCACTGAAATGGAGAATGTTGCACGGCAAATCGAGGCTGTACTACGCTCAGTTCCGGGGACTTCCAGTGCTTATGCTGAGCGAATTATTGGAGGCTACTATCTCGACATCATTCCTGATCGGATATCGCTGGGGCGCTATGGTCTGTCGATTGAAGCGGTTCAGGATGTCATTGCCATGGCTTTAGGTGCTGAAGTCGTCACTTCTACAGTTGAAGGTAGAGAACGATACGGCGTTTCTATCCGTTACCCACGTGATTTGCGCAGCGACCCAGATGCCATTGCAAGAGAAGTGCAGATC
>NZ_JBAUHO010000100.1:0-1920 GCF_049680325.1 Planktotalea sp. | reverse complement strand
CTTAGGTGTCGCCCGACACCAAAAATCGGGCAAATCAACGCACGCACAGCGCCGCCACCTTGGCAACAAGAGAACTGTAAATTCAACGGCCCTGGGCTCACCGCCCATATTTTGCACATTGCACAAGCGGTAGCAGTTTCCCGAGGGCAGGCCACCATATGTAGAGAGCGAGAAAACAAGGGAAATTCGCTGATTATGGAGGGAATCTCCGTCGCTGCCGCCTCGGCAATGAGGTGCTGCCGCTTATGAAAACAAGGTGTTGCTGGCTTGAATCTTAACAATTCTCAGGTTCAAAACATGGCCAAACAGGAATAACTTTGAGTTGAATGGACGACAGGGGGTCGCAGTATCATGTCAGTAGATATTATGGAGCATATCTGGAGCGACACAATGGAACTGCGCCAAGGCTCGGAACTGTCACCGCTGGCCCGCCTTCTGACCTCCCTGCTCGCTGCCCCGACGATTTGTTTTACCACAAAAGCTGGTGGTGACGCGGCAACGCCGCTTGCAACATGCGCTGGTGACGAGGTTCTGCCGGGGGCGAGCCTTGCGGATGTGTTGTACCAAGAGTTCGGTATTGAGATGAGCGACGAAACAATCGTCTTCATTGAACCCTGCAAGATGAGCAACGCCGACTATTTTTCCGGCAAGGAGCTGGGCCATGCGCTTGGCAACATTCTGGTGGAGCTTGCTGGTGTAGATCATCGAGATGATCCAACACATTCTGCCATGGAAAAGGCAATCGTCACACAGCCCGCCCAGCATGCCACCAAGCGGCGGATGCAGGCGGAGTTGGTTCAGTAAGGCGCTTTGACCTGACCGTGATGCACTATTTTTTGAGGCTTCGGGGCGAAAACCGCCCCTGACGTTAAGCTAAAGTCGGAACGCAATAGCGGTAAATGCGCCTGTGGTGCGCGCGCACAGCATGAAATAGCTTTGGTTAAGTAAGGCCTACACGTCATTGCTTTTCAAAGATAATCGCCCCTGACCTGTGACATCTCTGCCATGATTGGCCAGTGACGTTGCCCAAAAACGCATTTGGGCCGGAAAATTCTCAAACGTTAATTTTCCCTTAACCGCAGCGCGCTACAGTTCAATCAGAGGCAGAATAAAAACAAACAGGTGACGAGAATGAGTGTAGCCGCATACAAGCGGACGATCTCGCACACGGAAGCGCCACGCCAAATTGAGCGTCGCATCCTTGCGCAGGTGACTTCTAAGCTAGAACAACAATTTGAAGCATTTGACGGGACAGACAAAAAAATGGAGCGGCTGCAGATCCTTTCGGACGGGCTGCGCCATGTGCTTTGGGAAAATCAGAGGGTCTGGATGACCTTCAAGATGGACCTGATGGAAAAAGAAAACGAGCTGAGCCCGAACTTGCGCGCCTCTTTGGTATCGCTGGCGGTCTGGGTCGAAAAACATACGCAAAATGTCCTGTCAGGCAGCAAAAACGTGAAACCGCTGGTCGACATCAACCGCAGCATCATTGACGGCCTTGGTGGCCGCGCCTTTGACACAGCAGCGGAGTGAATTGACATGGCATTACGACTGACCCTGAAACCGAATGAACGCATTTTGATCAACGGCTGTGTGGTCCGAAACTCGGACCGCCGTCAGTTGCTTGTGATCGAAAATCAGGCGGATATTGTCCGCGAGGCCGACCTGCTGGACGAATCCGCAGCGCGTACCCCCGTCAAAGAGGTATACTTTTTCATCCAGGCGGCGCTTTTGGACCCCAGCAAGCGGGATAAGCTGGTACCCATCATCCAGAAACAGCTGGGAAAACTGGTGCCGGTGTTTCACGATGAGGTTGCCCAGCACATTTTTGACGCTGCAAGCCATGTCTCCCTCAGAGATTTCTACAAAGCCATGCGCGCCCTTCGGCCCTTGATGGACTACGAAGAGCAGTTGTTTGAG
>NZ_JBAUHO010000099.1:0-2185 GCF_049680325.1 Planktotalea sp. | reverse complement strand
CAATACCGCAAAACTGCCGCATAATATCAACAACAAGACGAGCCAAAGTCTCTCTTAGCTTAGACCACTTCAGTCTCAAATACCCTGAACACGAACAGCCCGACAAGCACATCAACCTGGCGCAACTTCGTTACAATCTCTTCGGGTTTGTGACGTTTAATAGCCATTTTAAGTCCTCCAAATACTAACTTATAGGATGGACCAATTCATTGGCGGAAGATCAGCGCCATACTGGAAATAACATGGCAGACAGTTAGAGAAACCAAATGAGCGGATATGAAAAATCACCCGACTATGGTGGCCCAGAGCCAAGTTCTCATGAGTGGCTGTATTTAATAATTGCTATCTTGGTGGGATTGCTTTTGTATTTCTATTAATTGATTTGAGGCCAAGAATTGAAACAGAATTATCCCATTCCACCGACGTTTTTGAGTTTTGCAGAATCAACGCTGCTTCGTCTTCAAACATAAAAGACAATGGATTTGGCGAACGAGGCGCGCGGATTATTAAAAGTTTTCGGAATTCGCCTGCCAAAGACTGTCAAACATGGCAGCTTTGATAATGTCGTCAGACCAATGATCGAAATGGATGATGTCTTGGCACATGCGTTGATACCATTGCTTGACGCTCGGTTGGTCCTTTATCAGCACTATTTAGAACTGGACCGACGAGTCAAACGGGCAGCAACCCATGACGAAGTTTACATGCGATTTATGACGGTCCCGGGCGTCGGACCGATTGCGGCGCTGACCTTCAAGGCTGTCGTAGATGACCCAACACGGTTCAAGCGATCACGCACGGTGGCAGAACACTTCAGTCTGAAGCCTCGTCGACACCAATCTGGTGAGCGTGATAATCCGGGACGAATATCTAAAGCAGGTGACCAAAGTGTTCGCGCTACGCTTTATGCGGCAGCAAATGCATTGCTCATGCGAACGATGGCTGGATCTCAAATCAAATTCTGGGGCATGCGGTTGATGCGCACCAAAGGTCGCCGCAGAGCTGTTGTTACCGTTGCGCGCAAGTTAGCCGTTCTTCTGCATCGTAAGTGGATCGATGGCACAGCGTTCCGTCAGGACCAAGTAGGAGGTAAAGCATGATCTAAGACGCCAACTACCCAATTCTAACGGGGTCGTCTTCACCGGACGAGGTTCGTGGATGAAGCCGAAAATGTCTGCTGCGCAACTTGAAGCGCGCCGGAAAGCGGGGCTCTCCATTACCAATCCGACACATGCATGCAGCGGCGCCATTCGAACGCCAAAACAGACTGTGAAGAGAAGCGTGACCCGGATGAGTGACTATGGCCCAAGAAAACAAAGGAAAAAGTGCTTGACCTAAACACCCAATTAGAGAAGCGGAAGTTTGCTCCAAACCCTTTAGTTAGCAGCAGACTTTAAAAGCGGACATTCAAGTTATTAATATTCGTTTGGTCACTTCCAAGGGTAGCAATGCGGGGCGGAAATCGACAAACGAGCAGCGGCAAAATGTTAGGTTTCGTTACTCTTGCTTCAAATCCTCGACGATATCGATACCATCATCGATCAGCGTAGTTATCTGGCTTTCGTCGAGATCGTTCATAACGAAAGCACCAAAAGCCTTTAGCGTTCGTGGCACGCCGACCTCGAGCGCGGTCTCCGACAAAACTGTAGGGCTTTACTCAGCTTGCCTCGCCTTTAGGGTGTACGGGATGATCTGTGACTTTGGCTCATTAAGTTCTGCCAGTCGGTAGATACAAACACTAGCAAAATTGTGCAGGTTCCGCTAAGCTTTGCCTCAAAGGTGTAACGGCCCGCAAAACACGCGTGTCGACTTTCCAGCGCAACGAGTTGATGATAAAGTGAATTATTCTAATACGGCATCTCCGAAGTCATCTGTTTTGAAATGGATTTTGCTGTTTCTTGCCTTGATGCTGCTGATCATCCTGCCCTTCATTCTATTCGAAGAACAGATCGAAAAGACTGTCGATTGGGCCATCGAAACGGCACCTGGCGCGCCTCATTTGGCGGCGCTGATCGGAGGAGCACTTACCCTCGACGTGATCTTGCCGGTTCCTTCGAGCCTTATAAATGCTGTCGCCGGCGCAACACTAGGCTTTTCGCTTGGCACGCTTGTGTGCTGGATTGGTATGACGCTCGGGTGTCTCTTTGGCTACTGGATCGGCGCGACCGGCGGCACTGGGTTAATT
>NZ_JBAUHO010000098.1:0-1970 GCF_049680325.1 Planktotalea sp. | reverse complement strand
ATGCATGCGCTTTTCCGATGCCATAGGCATACGCTGCACCGCATTGAAAGATATCAGCCTCCTCATAAGAAAACTTGTTTTGCGGGCGGCTACACGCGCCTTCTAACAGCGTCGCATCTCGAATGCCGGATGCCCCACCGTGGCGCGCAATTTGTCTGTCGTGGATGATGTAGACCGCCTGGATCGGAACCCAAATGGGACCTTTCATGCAAGCGCCTGAAGCAAGTCACGGTTTTCATCCATGACGATTTCTGCGGCGCTCAGAGCCTCAGCAAGCTCAGGATTATGCGCCAATAGCCGGACCCCGCCATCATCAGTGCGAGACAGGAAAACAGTATCGCCTTCCTTGACGTCCATCGCCGAAAGAACCTCCTGCGATAGCGTTACAACCGCTGAATTACCCACTTTACGAATTTTAGTCTCGAACATCTCACCCCTCCGTATTTACAAATGTATATACGCTGACCCGCCAGATACTGTCAACATCTGTGAGCAGAGTTCGCTGGATTGGTTTGGTAGATATGCGCAAAAGTTGGTGACGCTTGATCAGGCGGCATCTTGAACGTGGCGGAGACCGTCGCGGAACTCAACCCCTTGGATGATCTCGGGCAGGCGGTTTTGGCCGTCGAGTTTGCGCCATTTCTTCTGCGCCGATATCATCAGCTTGAACGCCATCGCCAGACCGGTTTTGCGGCTGAGGCACCCCTTGGTGCGTTTTGTGCGATGCCGGACGGTGGCGAAGGTGCTTTCGATCGGATTTGACGTGCGGACGTGTTTCCAGTGCTCGGCCGGAAAGTCGTAAAAAGTTAGCAGCGCGTCGCGGTCCTTGACCAGCTTGGCCACCGGCTTGTCCCATTTCACACCATAGGTTTCGACGAAGAAATCGAAGGCGGCAGAGGCCGTGGCTTTTGTCTCTGCCTGCCAGATGTCGTGCAAATGGCCCTTGGCTTTTGCCTGCAAGGATTTCGGCATCGCGTTCAGCACGTTCATCGCCTTGTGAACCCAACAGCGTTGTTCTCGCGTCGTAGCGAACACCTCCCGCAGCGCGGTCCAGAACCCGAGTGCGCCGTCACCGACAGCCAGCTTGGGGTCCTGTTTCAGGCCACGCCGCTTGAGATCGAGCAACACCTCACGCCAGCTTTGCGTGCTTTCGCGGAAGCCATCCACTGCCCGGCAGTGGTTTGCTTGCAAACCATGAGAGGGGTCATGGCCAGTAGCTCCTTGCGGCCATATTCATCAGCCCCGACGATCACCAGAACGCATTGCTTTTCTTCAGCCATGCGCGGTTTGAAGTAGACGCCGTCAGCCCAGATATAGAGGAAGCGCCGACTGCCAAGATCGCGTTTCTGCCAGGCCTCGAAGTCTTTCCACCAGTCGGCTTTGAGCCGCGTGATGGTCTTGGCAGACAACCCCTTGGCGTTCGGACCCAGCAGCGCCTCCAGCGCCTCGGTAAAATCGCCCGTGGACACGCCCTTGAGGTAAAGCCAAGGCAGCAGCTCCTCAATTGATTTCGCTTTGCGCAGATAGCGCGGCAGGATGCTGGGCGTGAAGGTGATCTTGTCTTCGCCAGCGCCCCTGTCCCGCACGCGCGGTACTTTCACCGGCACTGGACCAATCCCCCCTTTCGGCAGATTGCTGCGCAATCGCCTGTAGGGCAATGGTGATCACCTCCCGTTCGGGTAAGTGACCATGGCGCACCAGGCGTGCCCGTCCGTCCTCGAGCCTTTCCCCAGAAAAGGCGTTCATCAGAGCAGCCAGTTCCGCATGGATCGCCTGTTCGATCAGCTTGCGCGCTCCATCGCGCAGGACGTCGGTGAATGGGTCGGAGCTAAATCCCGATGGATCGGATAGCTGGGTGATGGTAGTCTCTTGCATGTGGCATATCCCTTTCTCAGCAGAGAATTGACGGCGTCTGAACACCGCCATGATATGCCGCCCCTCAGGGCATCACCAACTTTCGCGCGTTTCTC
>NZ_JBAUHO010000097.1:0-5241 GCF_049680325.1 Planktotalea sp. | reverse complement strand
CTCCAAATGTGTCGAAAAAACCGGCAGACACTGGAAGGTTAGTTGTAAAAGGTCATAAAATCAATGCTGTAAGAAAATGGTGGGCGACCCTGGAATCGAACCAGGCGTGCGTCTCCGCGAGGGAGTTACAGTCCCCTGCCACACCTTGCGGCCTGTCGCCCACTGCATTGCGTTAAAACGCATTGCGTGAGCGGGTGATTACAAGCGGGGTAATTCACCGTCAACCCGAAAAACTCTTGCGAAGCCAGATCATTCAAGGCAAGGCGAACACGGCTGTCAAGCCAGAGGAGCTGAAGATGAAAAAACCTAAGTGGGTCGTGAAAAAAGAGCAGGACAAAAAAGCGTCCAATGCTGAAACCGTTTGGCTTTTTGGCCTGCATGCAGTGCGGGATGCTTTGATGAACCCTGCGCGTGAAAAGTTGCAATTGGTTGTGACGTTGAATGCCCAAGGGAAATTGGCCGAAGCGATTGAAGCCTCTGGCATCGAGCCGCTTGTGTGCGATCCGCGCAAATTTGCGGCCCCGCTTGATCCACAATCCGTCCATCAGGGTGCCGCGCTTGAGGTAAAGCCGCTTTCATGGGGCCGTTTGGAAGATGTTTGTGTTGGGGGCACTGCCGCCGTCCCACGCGCGATCCTGCTGGATCGTGTGACTGACCCGCATAACGTCGGCGCGATTCTGCGCTCGGCCGAGGTTTTTGGTGCGAGCGCCGTTATCGGAACCCACCGTGGCTCTGCGCCTGAAACAGGCGCTTTGGCGAAAACTGCGAGCGGTGCGTTGGAACGTCAGCCATATTTGCGCATTCGCAATCTGGCCGAAAGCATCGAAGCCCTGCAAAAGATGGGTTATCTGGTGCTAGGCCTTGATGGCGAGGCCGAACAAACGATTGAAGCTGCGCTCGAAGGCAAGCGGGACCGTCCGATTGCTCTGGTGCTTGGTGCCGAGGGGCCGGGGCTGCGTGAGAAGACCAAAGAAACCGTAGATGCCTTGGTGCGGATCGAGTTCTCTGACGCCTTTGGCTCGCTTAACGTTTCCAACGCAGCGGCTGTCGCGCTTTACGCTAGTTTACCGCGTTAATGTTTTAATTCATTGGCTGGGCAGTCTGGCGAAGCCTTTCTTTGTTACGGCATCTTTCAACTCTCGGATCTAGGCCTATCTAGCGCAGAGAGTGAATGAAAGTGACCCATGCCGACTTCGACAAAGATCACTACCTGTTGTTATTGTGGCTCGCGTGCTGCGCTGGTTTTGCGTGGCAAGATCTCGCATGAATTGAGCTGTGGTTCGTGCGGAGCGCCGATCCGCATGATGAAGCGATTGGAGACGGATCCTAAAGCACAAAGCGCACCCAAACACGCAATCTCACATCTGCCTGCGCCTAAAAGCTTCAAGTCCAACAAAAAGGCCCAGAAACCCAAACGGCGCAAATCAGCACTTCGTTGGTTTATCGAAGAAGCCAAGGATGTAATCGAGGATATCTTCGATTGACGCGCCGCTCCTCTGGCAATGCGCTGTGCCTTGGGCTATTTGCGTGCAAACAAGATTGAAAAGGCGCTGCCATGAGCTTTGAAAAACCCGGCCCGGTTGAGGAAAACTGGAGCGATGCGATTTCTTCTGTGCAAGAGATCATCGAAGATGCGCGCAACGGGCGGATGTTCATTCTGGTCGATCACGAGGATCGCGAAAACGAGGGTGATCTGGTAATCCCTGCGCAAATGGCAACGCCGGAGGCGATCAACTTTATGGCCACGCACGGGCGCGGTTTGATCTGCCTTGCTCTGCCGGGCGAGCGGATCGAAGCGCTGGGCTTAGAGCTGATGAGCACGAACAATTCCTCTCGTCACGAAACCGCGTTTACGATTTCGATCGAGGCGCGCGAGGGTGTGACGACAGGCATTTCCGCCCATGACCGCGCGCGCACCGTCGCTGTTGCGATTGATGCAGGCAAAGGCGCGGCAGATATTGCAACGCCCGGCCATGTGTTTCCGCTGAAAGCGCGCAATGGCGGGGTTTTGGTTCGAGCAGGCCATACAGAGGCCGCAGTAGACGTATCCCGCCTGGCGGGGCTGAATGCCTCGGGCGTGATTTGCGAGATCATGAATGACGACGGTACCATGTCACGTTTGCCAGAATTGGTGGCTTTTGCGCAGAAGCATAGCCTGAAAATCGGCACTATCAGTGATCTGATCGCTTATCGCCGCCGCCATGACAATCTGGTAAAAGTACGCTCTGACGAAACCATCAACTCCGAATTCGGCGGCGAATGGAACATGCGCATTTATGCGGATGAAACCCAAGGGGCCGAACATATTGTTCTAATCAAAGGCGATATTTCTGGTGATGCGCCTGTGCTGACGCGAATGCACGCGATGGATCCGATGCTGGATGTGATCGGCACTGGCCCGAAAGGTCGTGCCGGTGAATTCGGCGATGCGATGAATGCGGTTGCCACTGAGGGGCGGGGCGTTGTTGTCCTGTTGCGCGACACGGCGATGAAGCTTGATCCCGACGCGGATGGTGTTTCGCCGCAGACTTTGCGCCAATATGGTTTGGGCGCGCAAATCCTTAGCTCGCTTGGTTTGTCCAAACTCGAGCTGCTGACCAATTCACCCTCGCCAAAGGTTGTTGGGCTCGATGCCTATGGCCTTGAAATCGTCGGAACCCGTAAAATTTCGGAGCTTGGATAATGGCTGGACATGAACAGCACTATATTCTGCCGCGCGCAGAGTTTGAACGCCCTGTAAAGCTGCTGATTGTGGTGTCGCCCTATTACAAGGATATCGCTGATAACATGGTGGCCGGCGCTATTGCGGAAATCGAAGCAGTTGGCGGCACCTATGATGTCGTTGAAGTGCCCGGTGCCTTGGAAATTCCGACGGCGGTAGGGATTGCCGAACGTCTCAGCAATTTTGACGGCTACGTCGCGCTGGGCTGTGTTATTCGCGGCGAAACCACGCATTATGATACCGTTTGCAACGACAGCTCTCGCGCGCTGCAATTGCTGGGCTTGCAGGGGCTTTGTATCGGCAATGGCATCCTCACAGTGGAAAACCGCAAGCAGGCCGAAGTGCGCGCCGATCCAAAAGATCAGAACAAAGGGGGCGGCGCTGCTGCTGCGGCCTTGCATCTGATCGCGCTCGCCCGTAAGTGGGGCGGCCAACGTAAGGGGGCAGGGTTTGTACCTGCAACCGATGAATACCAACTGGCAGGATTTGCCAAAGGAAAAGACCTCGCATGAGCACGGACAACGCCCTTTCGGGGAACGCCAAACGCAAGATGAAATCCGCAGCCCGCTTTTACGCGGTGCAAGCGCTGTTTCAGATGGAAAGTTCGGGGCAGACGGCCGAGGGCATCGTAACTGAATTCCTCGATCACCGTTTTGGCGCGGTCTATGAGGACATGGAATTCGTTGAAGGCGACGTAGACCTTTTCCGTGCCCTTGTAAGCGATGCAGTGAATTATCAGGCGCGTGTAGATCAGATGACAGATCGCGCGCTGGTCGCCAAATGGCCAATTGCGCGGATCGATCCGACATTGCGCGCCCTGTTTCGCTCTGCGGGCGGTGAACTGACGCAAAGCGATACGCCGCCCAAGGTAGTGATAAAGGAATATGTCGATATTGCTGCTGCGTTTTTTCCCGAAGGGAAAGAGCCAAAGTTCGTCAATGCAGTGCTCGATCACATGGCACGCGAGGCCAAGCCTGACGCGTTTTAAGCGCCTTTTGGCTGATCGGACTTGCAGGCCGTGCGAAAGGGGTTATCCTTTTGTTAGCAAATAGGAGTGTTCAGATGCCACGACTCATCCGTATGTATATTACTCAGGTGATAGTTGGATTTGTGATTTCTGCCGTCTTTGTTGGCGCGCTGATGTGGTTCAACATCATGAACCTTTGGCATCTCGTAACGCACTCTAGCGACGGCGTGTTGGCCGTTTTTCTGCTTTGGCTGTTCAACGGTATCGTATTTGCAGGTGTACAGTTTTCCATTCGGATTATGCGGATGAAAGACGATGACGACGATGAGCCACGTGGTGGAACAAAAGTGCGCGTCGACTATAACCGCCCCGTGCGTGTGAAAGTCGCTGCGAAACCACGCGATCCTTTTCAAAGACACCGGTAGTTCGGCACCCGAACCCATTGATCGAGTTTGCCCAGGTTTTTCTGGAACAAACTTGGGCGTGACATGTGGAAAAGTGGCGGAACCGCACGCAACCGTTCTGGTTATCTAATTCCCGGGGACCTGTATGTACAGGTGGGCGCCAGGTAAGTGGACCAGGGTCCAAACAGAGCCAGCTCCCTAGGGATTGCTTAAGGCCACTGGAATTCAACCGACAAACAAGAAGGGCAGAAGCCGCCGTCTTCACATGTAGGGTGCGAAAGCGGTTCCGACAAGGGGCATGTTGATTGAGCGGGCTTGATTTTGTTCTCACTTTGTTCATAAATCACCGCTATGAGCGATCCTGAACTTCTTGCGATGTCTACTTTGCAACCCGGCCAGTTGCTGGCGCGGGGCGTTTGCCGCCATATGGCGAGCCATGGATTTGTATGCATCGAGGAATTTGTGCCCAAGCGTGGCTTGCGCGTTGATGTGATTGCGCTTGGCCCCAAGGGCGAGCTTTGGGTGATCGAATGCAAATCCAGCAAGGCGGACTTTCAGACGGATAAGAAGTGGGAGGGCTATCTGGAGTGGTGCGATCGCTACTTCTGGGCCGTCGATTCCGATTTTCCTGTGGAATTATTGCCTGACGGTACGGGCCTGCTGATCGCTGATGCCTATGACGCTGAAATCATGCGCATGGGGCCTGAAGAGAAACTGGCCCCGGCACGGCGCAAAAAAATAACGCACAAATTCGCCACCGATGCTGCGCGCCGCCTACAATCCTTACGCGATCCGCGAAAGAAGATCTGGCTCTAACGATCTTATTTCGTAGCCATATTGCGTGCTCGTGACGCGGCCGCGCGAATTTCTTCTGCGATTTCTTCTGCTTCCTCGGGGTCAAAATCCATCGGAATTTCGATGCCGTCGCCTTCGATAAAAATACGCACCATGCCCGCATCGGTCGGGCCGATTTGCATGTTCGCTTCGATATCGCGCTCTGTATTAATGCCCATCGCCTGAATTCCTTTGACGTTTTCTTGTTTCGGCTACTGAAAAACAACTTGCTCTGCAAGCCTGCGTCCATATCAACTACAACAATGAGTGATATCAAGCTTTGTACCTATCAATCCAGCGATCATGATTGGGTG
>NZ_JBAUHO010000096.1:0-2570 GCF_049680325.1 Planktotalea sp. | reverse complement strand
CTTCCTAACTATTAAACGACTGCGCGGCGCCACAGAATGGCGCTGCGCTTAGGCTCGTTTGACCGGCTGGCGCAAAACGGTTTTCAGCTTTTCAGGTGCGGCCCGCCGCGGGTCGCTTAGATAGATTTCATGGTGTTTTCCGTTCCACGTCAAACCATGTTCAGGCATGTATTCGTTATGAAGCCGTGCAAGCGTCGGTCCTTCGTCGCTATAGGGACCAATGTGGAGAATTTGCACCGATAACCCTTCTGCAAAACTCTCGAAACGAAGCGAGGGCGGCTGCGGGCCTTTCTTTTCAACCGCCTTCTCCAGTGCCTGCGCGAACATATCGGCTGTGATCCAATCAGGCTGCATTATCATTAGCGTCCAGAGCCACTCATCACGGCGACCTTCGGTATAGGCGCTCATATCATCCGCCCACCAAAGCCCTTCCAGTGGCGCGACGACATAGTCCTTTCCAAGCGTCAGTTTAGACATGAATTTCAGCCCGTAACTAACGGGATATAGCTATTCACACGCCTCGACGTAGACCGGGTTGCCTGGCCGCCCAGCGCCATCGATCATGACAAAGTTCATCGCCGGTACATCAACCTGAACAAAATCTGCTTTGGACGGTCCATAAAGCGTTTTCAGCTTCTTCTTTAAATCGATCTTTTCCATGTTTTCCCCATTGCAGATCGTTGCATCATAGAAACTACGCATCCAATGCAGCAAGCGATTTGGCCGGGTTTACCCAAGATTCATTATTGAGGTGCATAGCTGGGCGATCTTTTGGGGAACAGTGCGATGCGTGTGGCGATCCTAAAACCCGTTCAAGTCTTCATTGGCCTATGGTTCGTATTGTTTGCAGGCACTATGGCGCAGGCAAGTTGCGTCGAAAAACGGGTGTTCGATCAGATCAACCAGATCATCCAACGAACTGTATTTGATGGCCTACCTATTTCGCTAAGTGAGCGGCACGCGTTGACCGTCGCGCTCAACCGGTTGCAACCCGACAGTGTTGCGCCCCTTTTGAAGCAAAGCAGCCTGTCGATCTACGCGCCGTTCCTTGATGATCTGCTGAAGGATATAGATGCTTTGGGGCGGCAGGGTAACGCGAAAACGATAGGCATTGGCGCAATGGATATGCGGCTAGGCGCGCAGATTTTTGATGAGCTTTGCCAGCCCGAGGCCGAGATTGTCGCACGGTTTGATAGTAGCGCGCAAAGCCGTCAGCTGGGGCTCATCACGTTTTCATTCGAAAGTGCGTTCCGCTTGGGAAGCTCCCCTGACATACGTTCCTATTTCAATCTGTCACTGGTGTTCTTCGTCTTGCTGGGCCTAATCAGCTTGGTCGTTTTCTCCTGGAAGGCATATGTGATCGTCGACACGTTTCTAGCAAACCGAAAGGCCCGCCTTATTCGCGCGGCAGCTGACGTTCTGAATGAGGCGGCTAAAGTGCAGATTCTTCAAACCGCAAACAAAAAACCCCCGCCTTGAAGACAAGGCGGGGTCAGTAGGTGCCGTGAAGTCAGGACACAGGCACCGGCGGTGTTCGTAATAATTTGGGTAATCGCTTAGAGAGGCTTTTCGGCCATTTCAGAGCGGATTTGCTGGCGCAGCACATCGATTGGCACCGTTTTGCCATCGCGCTTAAAGCTCCAGTAGGTCCAGCCATTGCAGCTTGGCGCGCCCTCTAGCGCGGCACCGACCTGATGGATAGACCCCTTCACATCATCACCAATAAGCGTGCCATCTGCGCGCACCTTGGCTTTGTGACGGTTGTTCATGGAATAGAGGTTTTCGCCCGGACGCAGCA
The DNA here is from genome assembly GCF_049680325.1 of Planktotalea sp. Lineage (GTDB taxonomy): Bacteria > Pseudomonadota > Alphaproteobacteria > Rhodobacterales > Rhodobacteraceae > Planktotalea. The sequence goes on along the minus strand of NZ_JBAUHO010000096.1, from coordinate 772 downwards.
TGCCGCGCTCGACCAATTGGCCAAAAGGAACGCGCGGTTCGGCACGTTTGGATGTGGAAACCTGCAGTGCTTCGCGATCAAACTTGCGTACCGCTTTGATGCGCTTTTCGGCAACTTTGCGATAGGCTTCCTCGCGCTCGATACCGATGTATTCGCGGCCCAACATTTTGGCGACAGCGCCAGTTGTTCCAGTGCCGAAGAACGGATCTAGAACCACATCGCCGGGGTTGGTGGATCCAACCAGAATGCGGTGCAACAGGCTTTCAGGCTTTTGTGTCGGATGTGCTTTGTCGCCGGCTTCATCTTTCAGGCGCTCATGGCCCGTACAGATCGGCAGAACCCAGTCAGAGCGCATCTGGATTCCCTCATTGAGGGCCTTTAACGCTTCGTAGTTGAACGTGTACTTTGCGCCCTCGGATTTAGAGGCCCAGATCATCGTTTCATGGGCGTTCGTAAAGCGCTTGCCGCGGAAGTTTGGCATCGGGTTTGACTTGCGCCAAACCACATCATTCAGGATCCAGTAGCCTTCATTTTGAAGGGCAGAACCGACCCGAAAGATGTTGTGATAAGAGCCGATTACCCAAATAGCCCCATTGGGTTTGAGCAATCGGCGTGCCGCTTTGAGCCAGTCTTGGGTAAACTTGTCATAGACGGCGAACGACGAGAATTGGTCCCAATGGTCATCAACCGCATCAACGCGGGAGTTATCGGGGCGATGCAGCTCACCTTTGAGCTGCAAGTTGTAGGGTGGGTCGGCGAAGATAAGATCAAT
>NZ_JBAUHO010000095.1:0-1799 GCF_049680325.1 Planktotalea sp. | reverse complement strand
CCCCAAGACGCTACAGAACAGAAGAATTCCAAAGATCAGGGGAACCGAGCGCGGAGCCCAAGCGCTTAGAAGATAACTGAGGACCATGGCTGCAACTGTCAACAAGATCGCAGCAAGTCCAATACGTTGAACCGCATGACGTTCCAGCGCGTGCAATTTGATCCGATGCAATTGGATGACAAAGCTCGTCGCCACTCCCACCAGGGTCAGCAACAAAAACAAGAGCCACGACGAGCTCATGAAATCAAATGGTGTCAACGTACCAAGGCGTAGAGCAAAGGCCACGAACAGACATAGAGGCACCAGAGATGCATCCAGCACCAGCCAAAGCCCCTGCTTTGCCCCGCGCGAAAGGTTCATCAAGAATGAATGCATGTCGCCATCCTAGGAAATTTCTGATTTTAATAAGCAAAACAAAAGTCTTGAAGAGATATCACACAACTCCCTCCTCTATACGCAACAAAGAGCAACAAGAAAAGTCACATGGCGCAGCAGACAAACACGCCAAAGCACGTCCCGACAACAGAGCTCTAGAACGCCCTATCCCTCCCCGCGCGCCTTCACAAACCCCACAAATGCCGCATCGGCCGAGCGCAAGCGCGGCTTGCCGGAGCGCATCCAATAGGCGCGCCACTCGGCTTCTAGCACATAGATGTCCAAACCAGGTGCCAAGGCGCGCGCGGCTTCCAACGCATCGCTTGAAAGGGGCGGCAATTGCACGCCGTCCTCGATCACCGATGCGCGCGCGGTGAAGCGGATGATATCCCCCGCCTCTTCACTCATCTCGTAACCCGGCAGGTGATCGGCTGCGATCATATCGCGGATCATTTTGCGAAACACACGGCGCGGGCTGGCAGAGCCTGATTTTTTCAGCAGCACCTCGACCGAGACGCGCCATGATTTCTGGCGCCCGCAATGTTTGCGTGCCAGCTCGTAAATGCGCCGTTCCAGCGGTTTGCGCAGGCGGAAATAATCGCGCGACAGCGTCAGCACCGATTTGCTTTCCACCGCGCGGAACAGCCATTCCGAGAGCACCACAGACACAGAGATCATACGCCCGCCCTTGGAGGCGCGTACAATCTGCCAGCTCTCGATCAGCCCGAAACCGGTGGTCACCTCATGTCCGCCGGTTTCCAGATTGGTGGTGATGCGCGTGCCGGCAAGCCGCTCGAAGGCCTCGCGCAGACGCTTGTAGCCGTCCCCGGATGTTTCGCGGTTTGTCGCCACCAAAAGATCATGCGCGCGCAGCGTCAGTTTACGCGAAATTTCCCGCCCTGCGTTCAGCGCCGCCATCAGCTGGGAAATACAGTAAATCAGGATGTCTTTGTCATGCAGCGTCGCCAGCCCCTTGACCGAAGGCACCACCGTGATTTCGGTGCCGTTATGGACATAGTTCAGGATACGTCTGTCCGGCCGCGTCGAGAGCGAAAAGATCGGATGTTCCATGCTCGCCAGATCATCCTTGGGCAGCGCATCAAAGATGTCGCAAAGAAAGAAATCGGGCGTCGGATGCCTGTGAGGGTCCAGCCCGAAAGCCGGAAGTGTCTGTGCCATAAACTGCTCTGCTGCCTCATGCGCGCGCCTGTCTCGTTAAGCGGACAAGTCTCCCCGCACGGGATTCGTGTTTTCATTAACACCTACCCTAAAGTTATCCACAGGCTGCGTCTACGATTCTGCCCCGCTGCCATCGTGGGTTCAGAGTCGCTTTGGCGTGGTTTCAGAGTCGCGCTATCGTGGGTTCAGAGTCACCATGATCTAAAGAAATCCCAAAAATATGTTTAAATCGAACGACTTATAGA
>NZ_JBAUHO010000094.1:0-10714 GCF_049680325.1 Planktotalea sp. | reverse complement strand
GTCGGTGTCGTGACGAAGACAAGTTGGTTTGCTGGCGGTGGCGGGACACTACAACGGCGGATTTCTGAAAGAACGGCGCTTGCGGCGTATCCTGTCGCTTGCGGGGTATGATCTGCGCCTTGGCCTTCCGAAAAGTGGTGATTTAATTGGCGTTTGGGGCCATAGCCCGACTGCCCATCGCGGCGAAGCGGTCGCCGCGAAGCACTCGGCTGCGATCATCCGCATTGAAGATGCCTTTTTACGCTCGGTCCTGTCTGGTCGCTCAGGCCAGCCGCCGCTCGGGCTGACGATTGATACCAAGGGCATGCACTATGATCCATCTCAACCCTCTGATTTGGAACAAATCCTAAGCACACATCCGCTCGATGACACGGCACTCTTGAACCGCGCCCGCGCATGCATCGCCCGCCTGCATGAGGCCCATCTGAGCAAATACACAGGTTTTGATCCAACCACGCCCTGCCCCGACCCCGGTTATGTGCTTGTACTGGATCAGACAAAGGACGACGCCTCTGTCCTTGCCAGCGGCGCAGATCGCGCAACGTTCCTGGAAATGCTGGTCTTCGCGCAAGAAGAACATCCCGGCAAACGCGTCATTGTCAAAACGCACCCAGACACAATGGCCGGCCATCGGCTTGGCTATTTCAGCGCTTCGGATGCCAATCACAATGTCACCCTGTTCAGCGATCCTGTCTCGCCATGGACGCTGCTTGAAGGGGCTTCAGCGGTCTACACCGTTTCCTCCCAACTTGGCTTTGAAGCTATTTTTGCAGGGCACAAACCGCGGGTCTTTGGGCAACCATTTTATGCAGGCTGGGGCCTAACACAGGACGAACGTCCAGTTCCGCGCCGCCAACGCACGCTAAGCCGCGCACAGCTTTTTGCGGCTGCAATGATCCTTTATCCCAAGTGGTACGATCCCTACCGCGATTGCCTGTGCGATTTGGAAACTGCAATCGACACATTGGAAGCACAGTCCCGCAGCTGGCGCGAAGATCACAAAGGTTGGGTCGCCAGCGGCGTCCGCCTGTGGAAGCGCAAGGTGTTTCAGCGGTTTTTCGGCCAAAATCATGCGATCCTTTACGAAGATGAACAAAGCAAACTTGCCGCGACCATGCAGGACGGGCGTCGGCACATGGTCTGGGCCAGCGCAAAAGTTGCGCCGCTCAGCAATCAAACCGTACGCGTAGAGGACGGTTTTCTGCGCTCCAAAGGGCTTGGCGCTAATCTGATTCCACCCCTGTCTTTGGTCTTGGATGATCTTGGGATTTACTATGATCCCACACGCCCCAGTCGCCTTGAAGAGTTGATCCGCATGCGCAGATTACTGCGCCCCGATCAACGCCACCGCTCAGAGCGCTTGATAAGCGCGCTAAACGCTGCCGCGCTTAGCAAATACAACGTGGGCGATCCGCATCTTGCAGAGCTGCCAAAGGGCCACCGCATCCTTGTGCCGGGACAGGTCGAAGACGATGCTTCCATTCTTACAGGCACCAAAACGATTGCGACCAATCTGGAACTTCTGAGTGCGGCGCGTGCTGCACATCCGGATGCCGTGATTTTGTACAAACCCCATCCTGATGTAGAGGCCGGTCTGCGTTCAGGTCGCATAGAACAAAGCGATCTGGACGCGTTATGCGATGGCGTGCTGCGCGGGATTGATCCGATAGCTGCGATCAACGCCGTTGATGAAGTCTGGACCATGACGTCCCTGCTCGGCTTTGAAGCGCTGCTTCGGGGTAAATCCGTCACCTGCCACGGCGCACCGTTTTATGCGGGTTGGGGGCTGACAAACGATCAAGGGGCAGTGCCCGCACGGCGCAGCACCAAGGTCAGTCTGGAAGCGCTGGTTCATGCCACCTTGATTGATTATCCACGCTATTTCGACCCGAAGACGGCGCAAGCCTGCCCTGTCGAGGTTATTCTGGAGCGCCTTGCCAGCGGTGATCTTCCGCGCCCGGGGCCGATGAACCGTAGCCTATCCAAACTGCAAGGCGTGCTGGCAAGCTACGCGCATCTTTGGCGGCGCTGACTAGCTGCGTTCCCAAATATGTTCGACGTCTTGGCCCAGCTGGTTAAGGGAAATCAAACGCAAACGCGGCGCGTCTGAGAGCACCTCGCGGCCCATCGCAGCGACACCCGAAATGCCATCAGCGCCGATCAATACACCCGCAGAATGGATAATCAGGCGATCCACCAAATCTGCACGCAACAAGGACGCGGCCAGATGTCCGCCGCCCTCACAAAACACACGCGTCAGCCCCTTTGCGCCAAGGGCTTGAAGCATTGAAAGCGGCTCCAACCCCGCATCCGAATTCTCGCAATGGATCAACTCCGCACCTGCTGCGCGCCACGCGGCGCGGCGCTCTTCGCTGGCGGCGGCGCCATGGCAAAGCCAGACATCAACCTCGCGCGCAGTGCGGGCCAGCGTGCTTTCCAGCGGTATGCTTAGGCTTTGCGCCGCAATTATACGGATAGGCTGATGCGCATGCCCCAAATCGCGAACCGTAAGCGACGGATCATCGGCGCGGGCGGTCCCTGCTCCGATCAGAACCCCGTCATGGCTGGCCCGCAAGGCGTGCACACGCCGACGCGCGGCTGGCCCGGTTATCCATTGGCTGTCACCTGTGCGCGTCGCGATGCGTCCATCAAGCGTAAGCGCCAGTTTTAACGTCACAAAGGGACGTCCAAGTTCGGTTCTAAGGAAAAACCCTGCATTGTCTTCAGCGGCGTCCTGCGCGCACAGACCTGTTTCAACGATAACGCCAGCCGCGCGAAGCTGGGCAAAGCCGCGGCCGGACACGCGTGGATCGCTGTCTTCCATCGCGGCAACGACACGTGCAATACCCGCCTCGATCAAAGCCTCGCTACAGGGCGGGGTTTTGCCGTGATGCGCGCAAGGCTCCAGCGTGGCATAGGCCGTTGCACCGCGCGCGGCGTTACCCGCTTGCGCCAAGGCCAACGTCTCTGCATGAGGTCGCCCGCTTGGCTGGGTCCAGCCGCGCCCGACAATAAGACCCTCTTTTACAATCACACAGCCAACCGCAGGGTTGGGCCATGTACGACCAAGGCCCCGCCGCGCAAGCGACAGGGCCATTTTCATAAAGCGTTGATCGCTTTGACTCAACTCTCTGGCGTCACGTCGGGACGCAACTCGGAAACAAACTTGTCAAAGTCATCAGCCGCTTGGAAGTTCTTGTAAACACTAGCAAATCGAACATATGCGACGGTATCGATACGCGCCAGCGCTTCCATGACGATCTCACCGATCTGTTTGGAATTGATGTCGGTTTCGCCCATGCTTTCCAGCCTGCGCACGATGCCAGAAATCATCTGGTCCATCCGCTCCGGCTCAACCGGACGTTTTTGCAGCGCGATACGAATAGAGCGCTCCAGCTTGTCACGATCAAAGTCTTCACGACGACCATTTGATTTAATCACGACCAAATCGCGCAGTTGAACGCGCTCATACGTTGTAAAACGCCCGCCGCAAGCCGGGCAAAAGCGCCGACGCCTGATCGAAACGTGATCCTCGGCAGGACGACTGTCCTTGACCTGAGTGTCGATATTTCCGCAAAATGGGCAGCGCATGGCCGTCCCCCTTATTCTACTGTCTCTGCCTCTGGCTGTGGGTTAGCCCCACTTATCCACAGGTTTTATAGGGCAGCCGCTAGGGTTTGGGTAGGCCTTTATTTGTGGCGCTGTATCTAGTGTGGCGCGCGGGACTCAGAAAAAACACTTGAGTGCCAAGTTTCTTAAGGTCTTACTATTTTCATAATATCAAAAAGGAAATTCTGATGGGTGGCGACATAACTTTCGAATCTCTAGAAGCTATCGACGATCTCACAGTGATCGCACACGCTACTGCGCCCGATGTTGTAGACGATGGATTCAATATCGTTTTCGAGGGCGTTTTGATGATGTGTTGGAACGGTTTTCAAAATCGAAGGACTGATACATTTTCGATCTGGCACCGTATGTTGAAGTGGATTGCGCTCATTGAATCTCGACCTTTCGCTTCGTCTGAAGAGAAAACCAAAGCGCAATCCTTAAAGCGAAAGATGCTAACATCTGAACGCTTTGATCTGCAAATTCAGCTAACGAACATCGGTAGTAGTAACACACGAGGTTCGTTTTCCATTTTGTCAAATGGAACAACATTGGTTCCAAAGTTCGCGATGGCTGGCGCGCGAACGCACGGAGTTTCAGCAACAAGTCATTTTGAATGCAGCCTGATCAAAGGCAACTGGAGCACTAAATTCATTAAGGAGACACTGCCAAAAACAATAGTGGTTGGATTTGATGGCCAACAGAAATTGGGTTAACCCACTAATTAGGTAAGGGACTACCCTTCCTCAACCATGGCTTTCAAATTGGCGAGACCTTTTTCATAGTCGCTCCCAACCCAGCGATCCATCATAAGCCCCATGTAACGGCCAATCGGGTTCATCCCCATGTCCGTATCCAAGTCCCATGTGATGGTTGTTTTTCCGCTCGCTTCTACAAGGGTAAACGCAGCCATCGCAGTGCCCATTTCTCCGAAATCAAGCGCAGTAACGACCCTTTCGTTCGGAACGCTTTCAACGATTTCCTGTTTACCGTTGCCAACCTGCGGATGCTCTGACGTCCATTCGAGTTTGGAGCCGACACCCGTATCTGGACCAGAATATGTGAGTTTCACTTCAGGATCACGGCTTAGCCAAGGGGACCAATCTGCCCCCGCTTTCAACCCGTTCACCTTGGCAAATACTTGCCCGGCGGGCGCGTCAATCTCGATGGAGCGGGCCACCATGACCTTGCGCGGCAGCACGTAAGCGAGCGCGACCAAGACAACAATCAGGACGACAAGAATGGTTAGAATTCGTTTGATAATGCGCATGGGATGCCTCTTCCGATAGGGCCAAACATAGCCTGATTTAGCCAAACGACCTAACTAATTTCTAAGTTAGCAGCCTGCGCCCCACGAAAACGTCTCTTGGCAATAGCGTTGACCTGCGGCCTCTTTCGCCTCGAACAAAGGGTAGAAATTTGCTTCTGTAACAGAGCCTGTGTCGCAGATGAGTTCGGCAACTTCTGAATCGCCCTCACCGACGATCAATCGTCCATCCACTGGCGCGCTTTCTATATTGCGGTCGATAGCATAGGACAAATTGTAGGAATACGCGCCATTGTAGAACGTGATTTCTTCCCAGATGCTGCGTCCTATTCCGTTCCATGGCGTCATCTCAACACCGATTTCACGCCGTGCCATCAGTAGATCTGGTGCGCGGTCTGTCGATCCAAAGTGATAGACGACGACTTCGCCCTGCAAGCAGACGTCTATCGTTTTCTTTGCGCCGTTGAATGTGCAGTGAAACAACGGTGTGCCAGTCCCAAAACAACCTGCTTGCGCAGAACCCGTAATGAACAGCGCCAACGCAGCAGTAATTAATTTGCCAAGCATTTGATATCCCTAGAAATACAAAAAGAATATCTTCAGCCTAGCAGAACCGGCATCAAAAACGAGGGTTTTAAGACCAGCTTCCCCTAAAACAGACGATCGCCCTGCTGATCGATCATCTGACGGGCCTTCGCGACAGATGCCTCAACGCAGGCATCGAAATCACTGATCGTGTCGGCGCGGATCAAATGGTGGCTTTGCAACTCGCCGCCGATCTCTTTTTCAATGAGCGCGCAAAGCCGGTAGCCCTGCGCCTCTTTCATAGGATCGGGTGTGATCCGAAAGCCCTGGTATTCTACCGCCGCTGCCTTTTTGGCAGCGGGGCTTTCGTTTGATTTTGACCTAAAGAGCCAAGAAAGCAGTGACATGCGCCGCCCGCCTACTGATCCAGGAAGCTGCGCAACTTGCGTGAGCGGCTTGGATGTTTGAGCTTGCGAAGCGCTTTCGCCTCGATCTGACGAATACGTTCGCGTGTAACGCTGAACTGCTGACCCACCTCTTCGAGCGTGTGATCGGTGTTCATACCGATGCCAAAACGCATCCGCAAAACACGCTCTTCGCGTGGGGTAAGCGAGGACAGAACCCGCGTTGTTGTCTCTTTGAGGTTTTCCTGAATGGCGCTGTCCAAAGGTAGAACCGCATTCTTGTCCTCAATGAAATCACCAAGCTGGCTGTCTTCCTCGTCGCCAATCGGCGTTTCCAGAGAAATCGGCTCTTTCGCGATTTTCATCACTTTGCGCACTTTTTCCAAAGGCATTTGCAGCTTGGCTGCCAATTCCTCTGGCGTTGGCTCACGACCGATTTCGTGCAGCATCTGACGACCTGTCCGTACCAGTTTGTTGATCGTTTCGATCATATGGACCGGAATACGGATTGTACGGGCTTGATCGGCAATAGAGCGGGTGATTGCCTGACGGATCCACCACGTCGCATAGGTCGAGAATTTATAGCCGCGACGGTATTCAAATTTATCAACCGCTTTCATCAGGCCAATGTTGCCTTCCTGAATCAAATCAAGGAATTGCAGGCCACGGTTCGTGTATTTCTTGGCAATCGAAATGACCAAACGCAGGTTGGCTTCGACCTTTTCTTTCTTGGCTTGACGCGCTTCTTTTTCGCCCTTCTGAACCTGCTGCACGATGCGGCGGAATTCAGAGATATCAAGACCAACATATTGACCGACTTGCGCCATGTCGCCGCGCAATTCTTCGACCTTGTCGGTAGAGCGCTCGATGAACATCTGCCAACCACGGCCTGCCTTTTCGCCCATCTCCTCGAGCCAGTTCGGATCAAGTTCACGGCCACGATAAGCTTCGACAAACTCACGGCGGTTGATGCGTGCCTGGTCAGCCAGTTTCACGATCGAACTGTCGATGCTCATCACACGGCGGTTGATACCGTAAAGCTGGTCGATCAGCGCTTCGATACGGTTGTTGTGCAGGTGCAATTCATTCACCAGCAGAACGATTTCCGAACGTAGCTTCTGATAGGTCGCCTCTTGCGTATTAGAGAAGCTGTCATCTTCGTTCAGCGTCGCAGAGATACGGCTGTCTTGCATCGCAGCAAGCTTTTCATAGTCATTCGCAATGATGTCCAATGCCTCGAGCACCTGAGGCTTTAGCGCGGCCTCCATCGCTGCGAGGGACATGTTTGCCTGTTCATCTTCATCATCGTCATCATCGTCGGCAACGATCGGGTTGCCATCAGCGTCCAGTTCCGCGCCGCCCTCGGTCTTGGGGGCCGTTGCGGAATTCGCGGCAGTTGGCACAACAGGCGTGGTTTCTTCCTCGCCCATAGAGTTGCCAAAGGTGGCTTCCAGATCGATCACGTCGCGCAGAAGAATATCTTCCGACAAAAGTTCGTCGCGCCAGATCGTAATCGCCTGAAACGTCAGCGGGCTTTCACAAAGCCCGGCGATCATCGTATTGCGGCCCGCCTCGATACGCTTGGCAATCGCGATTTCACCTTCGCGGGACAGCAACTCAACCGAGCCCATCTCACGCAGATACATCCGAACGGGATCATCTGTACGATCCAGCTTTTCAGCCGTGCCTGTGGATAGCGTGACTTCTTTGTTCGTGCCAGCCGCAACCAGATCGGTTGTGCCTTTATCCTCATCCGCGTCTTCGTCTTCTTCGGTGACCTGAATGCCCATTTCAGAGAGCATCGACATCACGTCCTCGATCTGATCCGAGCTGACCTGATCGGGCGGCAAGACCGCGTTAAGCTGATCGTAAGTGATAAAGCCCCGCTCACGTGCGTCGGCGATCATCTTCTTGATGGCAGTCTGACTCATATCGAGCGAGTGTTCGGCGTCCTGATCGTCAGACTTGCGGTCGTCATTGTCCTTGGCGGCCATGCAGATGCTCCTGTGCGGGGCGTGCGCCCCATGATTATGTTTCCGGCGTCTGGCCGAATCTTTGGCGAACAAGTGATTCGTTATTAACGAATCATATCGCACTGAGGTGATTCGGCTACCCGTTTACCCTGATTTCTTTACTTAATCCTCACCAAAATGCCAATTCATGGCTGTTTGGTAACGTTCAACTTAATCAACAACTCGTCAAAGGCACTCTTTTCATCGCGATTGATTCGCGCCCCGTTCGGGGCCGTGTCGTATTCGGCTTTGTCTTCGTGTTCGCTGCGCATCGCAAGATTACGCGCCTGTGCGGCCTGCCCCAAACGCCAAGTGACCGATTCATCGGCGAGCCCCACAAGGTCTTCTGCCGCTTCTTGCACTTCTGCGCTCAGGCCCTGCTCTGCTTCCAGCTTGGCCAATTCCTCTGACACAGTCATCAGGGCCATTTCGACGTCTCCGGGATTACGGATGCAGGGTGTTATGGCGACATGGCCCGCGCCAAGCAGCTTTTCAAGGCTCTCGGCCCCGCGCACGTCGATAATCTTTTCGCGCAACACCTCTGCGCCATTGGGGGCATGGCTCAAAATCAAGTCGCGTAGCGCGCTATGTTCCTGCGTACTCAGGTGCATTTCTTCTAACTGGCCCTCAAACTCGGCAACAACTTCGGGCGTGCAAATAAGGCTCGCCAAAATCACTGCTTCGCGCATCTGGCGCTGGGTGTCTTCGCCTGCCCCGGCCAACAAGGACGCCTTGGTGCCTGCCATCGCGCGCGCAGGCGGATCTTTTCGCCAATCGCCCTTGCGCCATGGCTTTTTCGCGCCGCCCGATTTGGGCCCTGCGCGGAATAACTGCCAGCGCATGTCTTTGATTGCCTGCCCATAATGCGCACGAATAGACGGATCGCGGATCATCATGATCTTTTCGCGCAGAATTTTGTCGAGCGCGGCCTTACGCTCGGGGCTATCAAAATTCTTACCCTCGATTTCCTTATCCCACAGCAATTGCACCATCGGCATCGCTTTATCGAGCACGGCTTGAACAGCCCCTGCCCCTTCGGCGCGGATCAGGTCATCTGGGTCTTTGCCCTCTGGCATCAAGGCAAAGCGCAGGCTTTTGCCCGCTTCAAGCAAGGGAAGCGCCAGATCAATCAGCCGCTGCGCGGCGCGCAGGCCTGCCGTGTCCCCATCCAGCGCGATGATCGGCTCGTCCGAAATGCGCCAAAGCAGATGCAGCTGATTGTCAGTGATCGCCGTGCCAAGTGGTGCAACCGCCGCGCCAAAGCCACCCTCGACCAGCGCAATCACATCCATGTAACCCTCAGCGACGATCAATGGCGCGCCTTTGCCAGCAGCTTCGCGCGCAGGGCCATGATTATAAAGGCTGCGCCCTTTATCGAACAAAAGCGTTTCGGGCGAATTCAGATATTTGGCATTGTCATTCGGGTCCATTGCGCGACCGCCAAAGGCGGTGCAGCGCCCGCGCGCATCCCGAATAGGGAACATGATCCGGTTTCTAAAAGTGTCATACGGTTTGCCACCCTTGCTAGAGGCTTTGCATAGCCCGGCAGCAAGGATGAGGTCCCCGGAAACGCCCTTGCCGCTCAGATGATCCCAAAGCCCTTGCCAGCCGTCAGGGGCGAATCCGACTTCAAAGCGTTCAAGTGCCTTTGCATCCAGCCCGCGCCGCTCCAGATAGCCGCGCGCCTCGGCGGCTGCGCCTGTCTGAAGTTGCAAGCGGAAGAATTGCACCGCTTGCTCCATAACCTCTGCAAGCTCAGTGCGTTCATCCGCCTTTTCCTGCGCGCGGGGGTCCTGTTTTGGAACGTCCAAACCAGCCTCGCCCGCCAGGATTTCGATCGCTTCCATAAAACCGACATTTTCGGTTTCACGGACAAAGGAGATCGCATCGCCCTTGGCATGACAACCAAAGCAATAGTAAAAGCCTTTTCGGTCATCTACATGAAAAGACGCGGATTTTTCCTGATGAAAGGGGCATGGTGCCCACATGTCACCCTTGCCCTGATTGGACTTGCGCGCATCCCACATGACTTTGCGGCCCACAACCTGTGACAGGCTGGAGCGCGTGCGTAATTCATCAAGGAAGCCGGGTGGAAGGGACATACCTCACATATGGGCAGGCAGCAGCCAGAGTCCAGAAGCCCGCCCGAAAATGAGGACGCTTATTGCGTCAGGCACAGCTCTTGCCATGCGGCGGACAGATCAGCCGTTTTCACATCCGCCATTGGCATCCCGTAAATCCAAGGGGCCACCAGCGGCACAACAGCGTTATACTTTTCAGGCCATTCTGGGGCGGTCTCGGCGATATGCTCGACGACTTTCCGCTCGCCCACACGCGCAACGCGTGCTGCCTGTACAGCAGCCACCACATCCCCCTGATAGCCACAGTCTTTTTCCTTGGCCGCATCCGCAAACGCAGGCGAAGCAGCGGCCACACATAAAACAGCACTCAATACACGGATCATAACACACTCCAGAACAACAGATTTGCGCGCATCTTATCCGCGCGCAGCAACAGCTTCCAGTGCAGTCGTCAATTCGTGAACCAGCGTGACCGCCATTGAGCGGAAAACCGCAATCATAAACGTGTCTTCCTGCGTGCGGGTGATGCTGGCGTTCATATGCCCCAGCTGGCTGCGGACAGTTGCACCCACCGGAAACGCGCGCAGGCGCATATCAACCGGCACCAACCGGGCCAAGGCATCCGCGCCGCCCGCCCCCGTTAGCGCAACAAAGGCCCAAGCATCCGATTGATCCACCACAGCCGCATAGGCCCCCAAACTGGGGTCTGGAGCGGCACCCAGCAAAAATGCCTCGCCCTGCCCCATCCAGACCAAGCGGTGCCCCGCATCGCCCGCCGTTTGCCCCGGTGCCGGAAACGGCAAGCCAATCGCACGG
>NZ_JBAUHO010000093.1:0-1502 GCF_049680325.1 Planktotalea sp. | reverse complement strand
CTGCCGGGCAATGGATGTTGCTGAACCCACTTGTTCAGCGTCGAAAGACCAACGCCCAAATCTGATGAAACCTGCGGTCGCGTTAAGCCGCTGCTGTTCGCGATGCGTATTGCATCACGCCGAAACTCGTCTGTGTATCTCTTTGCCATTCCATATCTCCTTCATAGCAAACATTGCTCGAAAGAGACCGGAACTAAAACGGGGCAGGACCAGTCTTCAGACCCAAGCGCGGAGCCTCATAAGCAACCTCAAAGATGATCTGAACCTCACTTATCGTTTCGTCAGCCGCGACCCGATCAATTCATCATCCGTGCTGCCCCCAACCACGGGTCGGGGCAGGGTGCAGCGCCCTCAGATGCGGGCGATGCGCAGCACTAAGGTTGCTTGATGAGCCCGTTGGCTAATACCACTTGGCCACAGGTGGCAGGCTCATCAACACCGCTTCGGGGTCATGCCCGGTTTCCAGGCCAAATTTGGTCCCGCGATCGTAGACAAGGTTGTATTCTGCATAAAGGCCGCGATGCTGCAGCTGGGTTTCGCGATCCGCGGCGTCCCATGGTGCCGGATGGCGCTTGTCTATCAAGGGAACAAAAGCCGGCAGGAAGGCGGCACCGACGTCCTGCGTCAGTTTGAAATCAGCCGCCCAGTCGCCAGTGTTGCGGTCGTCATAGAAGATCCCCCCTATCCCGCGGGCGCGCTTGCGGTGCGGGATGTAGAAATACTCATCGGCCCATTTCTTGAGCTCATCATAAAGCTTGGACCCATGCGGATCGCAGGCGCGCTTCATCTCGTCGTGAAAATGCGCCGTGTCCTCTGCATATTCGATACAGGGGTTCAGATCTGCGCCGCCACCAAACCACCAGGCATGCGGAGTCCAGAACATGCGGGTGTTCATATGCACCGCTGGGGCATGCGGATTCTGCATATGCGCGACCAGTGAAATGCCCGAGGCCCAGAAACGCGGATCCTCCTGCATCCCCGGGATCCCCTTGCGCGCGGCCATCGCGGCTTGCGCCCGCTCACCCAGGGTGCCGTAAACGGTTGAGATGTTCACGCCGACCTTCTCAAACACCCGCCCACCACGCATCACGCTCATCTCACCGCCACCTGCGTCTGATCCATCCTCGGACGTGCGGGTTGTCTTGCGCACCTCAAACTGGCCAGCAGCAGTGTCTGCGTCATGGCGATCCTCCAACGCGTGAAATGCATTGACGATATCGTCACGTAATTGACGGAACCATGCAGAGGTTTGGGTCTTCTCGATCTCGAATGTGTCGGTCATAGGCTCCAGCTTCTTGGGTTTTGGGGCGCAACATGGCTTGCTCAAGTGTGATTCAACAGCGACATATACCGCTTTGTCTTTGATCTGAATCACGAAATTGATCTAGCGTCTTGGCAGGCAGGCTGCACCAGCGTGCTGTCTGAAACAGGACTACCAAACATTAGTCATCACATTTTGCGCCGAATGAAGTTTATTTGTCGGCTTATCCGCGGATATAACA
>NZ_JBAUHO010000092.1:0-20699 GCF_049680325.1 Planktotalea sp. | reverse complement strand
GTTTTGTACCGAATTTGGCCCGATACACCGACGGTGCTACCTGCGGCTGCCTCCTCGCTCATCCTGCTTGGTCCCGCGCTTTTCATCAGCGATCCGATTACAGTGTCCGGCTTTGAGATCGGTGTATTGGTCTTGTTCGGGCTCGTCTTCTCTATCGCTTCAATCACGTTGGCCGAAGGCGCGCGGCGCGTGCCATCAGCGCAGGCGGCCTTGATTAGTCTACTTGAAACACCGCTGGCACCGATCTGGGCGCTGGTCATCCTCAGCGAAATACCGACAACGCAAGCGATCATCGGGGGCGTCATTATTTTTGGCGCTGTTTTGCTGTCTCAAACGTCCCGAAGTCAAAAGAAAAGGCCATAGCCATGAGCATTCGAACCGACAGATTGAAACCCTCCTTCAAAAGCTTCATTGAAGCGCAACCGATGTTCTTTGTGGCAACGGCTGCCCCGACAGGGCGGGTGAACATGTCACCTAAAGGGTTGGATTCGCTGCGTGTCCTGTCCGATCAAAAAATTGTCTGGCTCAGCATGTCAGGCAGCGGCAATGAAACCGCAGCGCATGTGTTGCAGGACCCCCGCATGACATTGATGTTCTGCGCATTTCAGGGTGATGCGCTGATCTTGCGCGTCTTTGGCAACGCCCGTGTCATTCATCCGCGCGATGCCGACTGGGCGCAGCACTATGGGCTGTTTCCAGACTATGCAGGCGCGCGTAACATTTATGTTTTGGATATAGATATGGTAACGACTTCATGCGGCACGGGCGTTCCAGAGATGAGCATCCAGCGTAGGCGCGCCGAAAGCGAAATGGTGCCTTGGTATGATGATCTGGGCGAGGCAGGCGTCAAAGCGTTCTGGGCCAAGAAAAACACAAAAAGTCTTGATGGGTTCGAGACTGGAATATTCGCCGATCCAGTTGATTGAACCGAAAGGGCGCTTACCCTTCGCAAATCGTTTGCAGGCGCACCCATGAGGCATCGGGCAGCACTGCCCGGGAGGCCGTGCCAGCTAGCGGATCGCCCTCGATAATCGGCAAGGTCGTTTCCCCCGTCACATCGACAGCATACGCATAGGGCGTGCTGGGAACCTGCAGGGCGGCAAAGCGCGCTAACAGCGGGTCGATTTCAATTGGTGCGGGGTCTTCGGTTAGCAAAAGTTTGGCGTGTGCATCCAGCGCGCTTTGCGGCAATTTGCTGGTCGTCAAGAGGCGCAGCGTGGCAAGCATGCCAGCGTTTTCGAGCAAGTGTTTGAGTGGGTCGCGCGCGGCGCGGCGGGCCTGTTCGGCGATAACATAGCCTGCGGCGATTTCAGGGCTTTCGTAGTCTTCCACCAATGTGCGGCTCAGAAGGATTACACCGCCGGGCATATGGATCGCATCCCTTACACCTGCGCGCATGATGGCCAAATAGGTCGGGCCGTCATTAGTTTCCAAGCGCTGGGTCAACTCGATCAACCCGTTCCGCGTCGCCGCACCGCCACAAGGTGCGCCTGTTGCGCCCTGCATTTTGGTCAAAAGCGCATTGCCGATCTCCGCGCGCTTGACGTTTGGCACTACTTTCAACGCTTGATCGACAAGCGCGCCGGGCAGAAGGATAATTGCGCCCGCCAAAGCCACTGCAAGAACGGCCGCAGTCAACACACCGCGCAGACGTCCCTTATGCGGGCGCGCGCGCTCAACCGCTTTGCGCAGCTTCTCGATGGCGCGGATCATCTCGTCTTCGTCGGCTGCGATTTCCAGCGTTTCGGTTGGATCACCTTCGGGATGGAAAAGCGCAGGGCGCTTGCCGGGGTTGGAGCGGGCAATCGCGGCAAGCGACCAATGGGCCAAAGCCTGATCGCGCATATCCTTAATGGTCAACGTTGCATCGCCAATGCAAACAACCACATCAACGCGCTGTTGGTCTGGCGCTGCGCGCCAAAGGCCTGCGGCTTCGAGCCGGTCGTATTTGGTTAGCGCTGTCATCCCGGGCGTGTCTGCTCTGCCTCATTTTCATGCAGTATAACACGGCAAAAGGAGTGCGGGCAACGCATAGCGCAAAGGCAGGTTAAATTGGCTTGAACCTTAGGTTGATACCATTCTTCGCGCGCAGGGTCGCGCCCGTTTCGAATGTCATTTCCCCCATCGTCGCGTCGTCAACGTGCAACGTGCGAATGATCCGTGCAAGCATCGTGACGGCTTCCGTCATGACAAAGGCCTGCCCCAAACACACACGCGCACCGCCCCCGAACGGGAGATAGCGAAAGCGGTTCTGTTTGGCGAACACTTCAGGATCGGTGAAGCGATCCGGCTGGAACGCATTTGGTTGATCCCAGAACGACGGGTTCCGGTGGATCGCGTAAATCGGGATTGTAACGGCCGTGCCCTTTCTAAGTGAAATGCCCGCGACTTCCGTATCCTCAAGGCAATCGCGCACGATTTGCGGCGCGGGTGGATAAAGTCGCATCGCTTCGTGCAGCACGCTTCGCGTTAAAGTGAGGTTGCCAAGATCTTCGGCGGTGATGTCATCGCCCTTAACAACGGCGTCCACCTCGGCGCGCACACCGGCTTGGGCATCCTGGTCCAAGGCAAGCAGATAAAGCGCCCAAGCTATGGCAAGCGCGGTAGTTTCACGCCCTGCCGCGACAGATCCGACAATGTTGGCGCGCAATTGATCCTGTGACATAACTTGCCCCGTTTCCGGATCTTTGGATTGCGCCAGAAGATGCAGCAGGGGACCGCTGTCGTCCGCCTTCAGCGCCGCCAATCGCGCGCCAACTTCTGCGTGCAACCCTGCAGCGGGCCTGTCCAGAACAGGCCCCAGAAAACGACGCGTCCAATTGGGCAGCATCAGCAGGTCAGCATAGTTAATGCGCCCGGTTTTCTGCGTCAGATCTGCGCCATGCTTTTGCAGGATATCCGCGCTGCCGGCGCTGCTCCATGACCCTAGCAGCCCATCAAGAACGACTTGTTGGGCTGCATTGCCAAGATCATGGCTGACCTCGCAACTTGCGCCATTGCTGGCGCGCCACTTTTCGCAAAGCTGCTGTGCGGCGGTGTTGGCGGCGGGAATTATGGCTGTGACGGATTTTGGTGAAAACACAGGGGCAGCAGCGCGCCGTTGCCAACGCCATGCTGCACCGATGCTTGTTGCGATGCCGGATTGCCAAACGGGCTTGATGATCCGGCGAAGAAGATGGCTCTGCTCGAACTTGTCGGCTTGGCTCACCAGTATCTGGGCAAGCGCGTCAGGTTTCATCACATAGAGCACCCCCTTTACCGGGGGCTGATAGGTCTCGGAAGTATACATGTCTTCGGGCCAAGTTTCGAGAATGCAGCGTGCCGATTGTGCAAGCAGTTTAAGCGAGGTGCGCACAGACTTTGGCGGTATGACGTGAGGGGGGATAATCGGGGGCATTGTAGGGCTTTCGCGCGAATGATCTTTCGGGCAGTTTAGCGGCGCAGTGGCCCTGCTGATAGAACGGAGACGACATTGTCCAAATCGCCCCATTCCGAATTTCTGCACCCGCGCCCCGATTTGGCGCAGTGTATCCTGGGTGGGTTTCTACGCGACACGCGCGATTGCGATCTACCTGCAAATCAACGGTTCAATCACTTCTCTGCTTCGCCGCTCTGTGCCCTGAGTATCTTGTTTGAAGGTAGAGGCCGCGTGTTGACGGGTGCAGCACATTTGCAAGCACCTGCAAGCGCAAAGCCCATGGCGAATGCGCTGTTCAGCGGACCGCAGAACCTGCCGACAACCAGTTGGAATGACGGCGACATCCATGCTTTGGTGGTCGCGTTCTATCCGGACGCAATGGCCACGATGCTGGGCGTTGCAATGGATGATTACATCGATCAAAGCGTCCCGTTATGCGATCTGCCTGATGGACCAGTAGTGCGCGTACTAAAGCAAGCGCACGAAACGGGCGATGCACGCCGCGCGTTCGAAGCACTGCAACAGGGCCTGGCACCGCTGTGGCGCGCGCGGCGCCCGCCACAAAGCAACTTTGGGCGAATGATCGGTGATTGGAGCCGCTCTTTGATGCTGAACGCGGCGCTTTCACATTCGGGGCGCAGCCTGCGCCAGGTTCAACGCCGCATCAAAGCTGCGACAGGGCAGCCGTTGAAACGTTTGCAAACCTATACCAAAGCCGAAGAAGCCTTTGTTCTAGCACTCAAAGATGGCGGTTTGGACATGGCTGGCATCGCCTCGGATGCAGGCTATGCGGATCAATCGCACATGGGGCGGCAGGTGCGTGCGCAAACAGGGTTCACACCAGCAGAGCTTTTGCGCGGCCTTGAGCATGACGAGGCATTCTGGAGCTATCGGCTCATGGGCGAGCGCTACTAGCCCGTCAGCGATTTACGCAATTCGAACTTCTGGATCTTGCCTGTGGATGTCTTTGGCAACTCCTGAAAGACGACGCTCTTCGGTGTTTTGAACCCTGCAAGCGTTTGACGCGCAAAGGCGATCAGCTCGGCCTCGGTGACTTCGGCATTGGGTAGCAGTTCGACAAAGGCGCAAGGTACTTCGCCCCATTTTTCGTCAGGCTTTGCGACAACCGCACAAAGCGACACCGCAGGGTGTTCCATCAATGTGCCCTCAACCTCAACCGAGGAAATGTTCTCGCCGCCCGAGATAATGATATCCTTCGCGCGATCCGCAATCTGGATGTGCGTATCAGGATGCTGAACCGCAATGTCGCCAGAATGAAAATAGCCGCCTGCAAAGGCCTCTTTCGTGGCCTCGGGGTTTTTCAAATATCCCTTCATGACCGAATTGCCGCGGATCATGATTTCGCCCTGATGGGCGGCATCCATCGGAACTTGCCTCATGTCCGCGTCCATCACGGTTATGTCGTCCATCATCGGCATTGCAACACCCTGCCGCGCTTTGATAGCGGCGCGTGCGCTTTGATCCAGCCCGTCCCATTGCCCGTTATCCCATAGGCATTCGGTGACATGGCCATAGGTTTCCGTAAGCCCGTAGACCTGTGTAACGTGAAAGCCCATTTGTTCGATCTTGCCGAGCGTAGCGGGGGCAGGCGGGGCACCGGCGGTGAAAACCTCGACCGTGTGATCAAAGTTGCGGCGGTCTTTTGCGTCAGAATTTACCAAAGCGTTCAGGACGATCGGCGCACCGCCAAAATGCGTGACACCCTCATCGGCGATTGCGTCATAAATTGCCTTGGCCGTCACATCGCGGCAGCAGACAATTGTCCCGCCAAGCATCGGCATCATCCAGGTGTGGTTCCAGCCGTTACAATGAAACAGCGGCACGATGGTCAGATAGACAGGGGACAATGTCAGCTGCCAGCTAACCACAGTGCCCATGGTCATCAGATAGGCACCGCGGTGATGGCAAACGACGCCCTTTGGGTGCCCTGTGGTGCCTGACGTATAGTTGAGCGAGAGGCTCTCCCACTCATCCTCGGGCATCATCCAGTCAAAATCGGGATCACCGCTGGCAAGCAATTCATCATAGCTCATGTAGTGCCCGCTTGCAGGGAAACCTGCAGCGGCGTCGGGCACTTCGATAAGCGTGGGCGCGGGGCCATCGAGCTTTGCAATCGCGGCTTCGGCCACTTGCACAAACTGGCTATCAACCAGCACGATCTTGGCTTCACCATGTGCAAAAATATAGGCGATTGTTCCAACATCAAGACGCGTGTTGATCGTGTTCAGAACGGCGCCGCAAGCAGGAACCCCGAAATGGGCCTCTGCCTGCGCGGGTAGGTTGGGGATCAGAGTTGCAACCACATCGCCAGACGCGACGCCCAGTTTTACAAGCGCTGATGCAAGGCGCGAACAACGCGCATGATATTGCGCATAGGTGACGCGATGCGCGCCATAGACAACGGCCAGTTTGTTCGGAAAAACCTTCGCGGCACGTTGTAGATGCGACAAGGGCGTTAATGCACGAAAGTTAGCGGCGCACTTGTCTAAACCAGTTTCATCCTTCATCCATCCCATAGCGCGATCAAACCTCCCATGAATAACGGCGCAAACCTGCACGCCACGTTGGCAGCACTTTTGAGAGATGAAAAGCGTAATGACGCATCAACCACGACAAGCTGCAATATTCATGGTGATCGCAATGTTCATCATCGGATTGATCGACAACTATGTTGCCCTCATCGCGCGTGATATCAGCCTTTGGCAATTCCAGTTCCTGCGCGCTTGCATGGCCTTGCCGCTGCTGGTGCTGGTTGCGGTTTTCGGCTTCGGTTCGCTGCGTCCGTTGCGGCTTTGGGCTATATTGCTGCGCAACGGGCTGATAGCCGTCGGAATGTTGTTTTACTTTGGTGCGCTCGCGTTCATGCCGATTGCCGAAGCACTGGCAGGCCTGTTTACCGCGCCTATTTTCGTATTGCTGATTTCTATCTTTGCCTTTGGCGAAAAGGTCGGGCTATTGCGGATCCTTGCTGTGTTGGTCGGCTTTGTGGGCATAATAGTGGTCCTTGGCCCGGGGCAGGGTAACCTGAGCATTGTGAACTTTCTGCCGGTCTTTGGCGGGCTTTTCTATGCAATGGGATCAGTCGCAACGCAAAGGCTCTGCGCACAAGAAAGCACGATTGCCATGCTTGCAGGCTTGTTCAGCTTGCAAGGTCTTATCGGCCTAAGTGCGCTTGTAATACTGGCGCTTTGGGCACCTGATGCGCCGCAAGGCGCGGAAGGGTTTTTATTGCGCGGCATGATCTGGCCCGGCACCCTGACCTGGGTATTGATTGTTGTGCAGGCTGTCGGGTCGCTGATCGGGGTCGGGTTTCTAATCCGCGCTTATCAAAGCGGCGAGCCAAGCTTTGTCGCGGTGTTCGAATATTCCGTGTTTATCTTTGGTCCGCTCTTTGCCTATCTGCTCTTTGGCCAGGGTATTGCTGCGCAGCAGATGATTGGAATTGCAATGATTGCAGCCGCAGGTAGTTTAATAGCGTTGCGTTCCTAGGCGCGGCGAAGAGGAGAATAAAAGGCCTGTGACCCCATGATTATTTCCAAAGCGCGCAAGTATGTCTTTGTGCATATCCCCAAAACCGCAGGCACAGCGATGACGCTCGCGCTGGAGGGACGCGCAGCAAAGGATGATCTGATTATCGGGGACACGCCCAAAGCCAAACGGCGCAAGCATCGCCTTGAAGATCTTACGCCAGCGGGGCGTCTTTGGAAGCATTCAACATTGGCCGATATTGATGGCATTGTTAGCGCTGATGAGCTGGACGAGATGTTCTGCTTTACGCTGGTACGCAATCCTTGGGATCGCGCTGTCAGCTACTATCACTGGCTGCGCTTACAGGGTTTCGATCACCCAGCGGTCACCTTGGCAAAAACGCTCGAATTTGAACAGTTTATGCGCGCCCCCGAGACTGTGAGCGCCTTTCGCAACAGCCCTGCGCCCTTTTACATGATGGATGCGCGCGGCGTTGAACGTTGTGATGCCTATGTGCGTATCGAGCACCTCAAGAGCGACTTGAAGTCTTTTGAAAAACACATTGGTTTCGAACTGACCCTCGGGCGGATCAATCAATCCGAGCGCGCTCAGGATTACCGGAGCTATTACGACGCGTCGCTGACCGAATTTGTCGGTGCGCTCTGTGCCGAGGATATCGCGCGCTTTGGCTATGATTTCTGATGTACGCGCGATTTGAGCTAAACATAAAAAAGGGGCACGCGAGATAACACGCGTGCCCCTTCGTAATTTTGCAGTTGCTTAAGCGGCGGCGGTTTTCTCGCCAAAACGTCCATAGAAGCTTTGGTTCTTTGCTGCCATTTCGCGCAGCAGATCAGGGCATTTGAAGCGCTGACCAAACTGGGCTTCCAGCTCATCACAGCGCTCCGCTGCGTAGGCAGAACCAAGCATATCGAGCCATGACAGCGGGCCTCCCGACCAAGGCGCAAAGCCCCAGCCAAGGATTGCGCCAACGTCGCCTTCACGGATGTCCATCAACACGCCTTCTTCCAGCGCGCGCACCGCCTCAAGGCACTGCGAGAACATCAAACGGTGCTGCACATCAATCAGGCTTGGCTGGTCCTCGGACACAGGGAACTTGTCGCGCAGACCACCCCAGATGCCGATGCGTTTGCCTTTGTCGTCATACTCGTAATAACCCGCATTCGCCTTACGGCCCATGCGGCCCTGATCGAACAGATAGAACAACACGTCGTCCGCAGCGCCTGCGTCATAGGCGTTGCCAAGCGCCGCCTTTGTGGCTTTGGCGATCTTCACACCCAGATCAATCGAGGTTTCATCATTGAGCTGTAGCGGCCCGACAGGGAAGCCAAGTTGACGCGCGGCATTGTCCACCAGCGCAGGTTCGACACCTTCGCCAACCATGCGCACGCCTTCGTTGATATAAGGGATGATGCAGCGGTTCGCGTAGAAAAAGCGCGCATCGTTTACAACGATAGGTGTTTTGCGGATCTGGCGCACATAATCGAGCGCTTTAGCGACCGCGCGATCACCCGTTTCCTTGCCTTTGATGATTTCCACCAGCAACATCTTTTCCACGGGAGAGAAGAAGTGAATGCCGATGAACTGCTCTGGACGTTTGGACGCTTTGGCCAGATCGGTGATCGGCAGGGTCGAGGTGTTGGATGCAAAGATGCAATCATCCGGGATCACGGCCTCAACTTTGGCAGTGATTTCTGCTTTGACGGCAGGGTCTTCGAACACAGCTTCGATGATGAGATCGCAACCTTTGAGCGCGTCCAGATCGGTGGTCGCGGTGATCTGGGACAGCAGCGCCTCTTTCTTTTCCGGCGTCGCTTTTTTACGCGCAATGCCCTTGTCCATGTAGGATGCAGAATAGGCTTTGCCCTTGTCCGCGCTTTCCTGGCTTTGATCGATCAAAACGACGTCCATACCCGCCTGCGCAGAAACAAGCGCGATTCCCGCGCCCATCATCCCAGCGCCCAAAACGCCGATCTTCTTGACGCGTTGATCCGGCACATCTGCAGGCCGTACAGCGCCCTTGTCCAGCGCCTCTTTGTTAAGGAAGAGCGAGCGGATCATCGCAGAAGACGACGGGTTCATCAGGATATTGGTGAACCAGCGCGCCTCGATCTTTAGGGCTGTATCGAATGGCACAAGCGCGCCCTCATAGACCGCGCTCAGTAGTGCTTTGGCCGCAGGAAACGCACCTTGGGTCTTGCCGTTTACCATCGCGCTCGCGCCGACGAAGGTCATAAAGCCCGCAGGATGATAGGGCGCGCCGCCGGGCATTTTGTAGCCCTTTGCGTCCCAGGGTTTCAGCAGGTCCGCGTCCTTGGCAGACAGCACCCAAGCGCGCGCGTCGGCCATTGGATCGGCGCTGACTTCGTCGATCATACCTGCCAGTTTGGCTTTTGCGGGGTTCAGCAGTTTGCCTTCCAAAAGGAAAGGCGAGGCAACCATTGCGCCCATCTTGCGCACCAAACGCGTGGTGCCGCCTGCGCCGGGGAAGATGCCGACCATGATTTCCGGCAGGCCGATCTTGGCCTTTGGATTATCGGCGCAGAAGATACGGTGGGTCGCCAGCGGCAACTCCAGACCGATCCCAACACCAGTGCCCGGCAGAACAGAGGCAATCGGCTTGCCGCCCTTGTTGGTCTTTGGATCCATGCCCGCGCGCTCGATCTTGCGCAGCAAAGTATGGATTTGCATGATGCCCTCGAAGAGACCCTTCGCAGCATCCTCGCCAGCCGCAGCTTTCATATCCGCAAGCACGTTCAAATCCATGCCGCCTGCAAAGCTGTCGGGTTTGCCCGAGGTGATGATGATGCCTTTCACGGCCTCATCTGCCAACGCGTCGTCGATATGCGCCTCAAGGTCGATAAAGCCCTGCTGGTTCATTACGTTCATGGATTTGCCAACGGCATCCCAAGTGATTGTAGCGATGCCGTCTGCATCTTTTATCATTGTGAAGTCAGTCATGTCAGGTCCCCTCACACACGTTCGATAATTGTTGCGGCGCCCATGCCGGATGCGATGCAAAGCGTGGCAAGGCCAACGCCTTTGCCTGTGCGCTCCAGCTCGTCCAGAAGCGTGCCGATGATGATCGCGCCCGTCGCACCAAGGGGGTGACCCATTGCGATCGAGCCGCCGTTCACGTTGACCTTGTCGTGGTCCACATCAAAGGCCTGCATAAAGCGCATAACGACAGATGCGAAAGCTTCGTTCACTTCAAAAAGGTCGATGTCGGAAATGCTCATGCCGTTGTCCGCGAGGATTTTCTCGGTCACGGGAACGGGGCCAGTCAACATAATGGTCGGGTCCGTCCCGATCTTTGCCGTTGCACGGATTTTGGCGCGCGGTTTCAGGCCATGACGGATGCCGAATTCCTTGTTGCCGATCAAAACTGCCGCCGCGCCATCGACGATCCCGGAAGAGTTGCCCGCATGGTGAATGTGGTTGATCCGCTCCAGATGCGGGTATTTCATCAATGCGATTTTGTCGAAACCGGGCATGACTTCCCCCATCGCCTGAAAGGCGGGGTTGAGCGAGCCAAGGCTCTGCATATCCGTTTGCGGACGCATGTATTCGTCGTGATCCAGGATCGGGATACCGTTCTGATCGCGAACGGTAATGACGGAATTAGCGAACCGCCCCTCATCCCACGCGTGTTTTGCACGGCGCTGTGATTCAACCGCCAATGCATCCGCTTCATCGCGGCTGAAACCATACTCGGTCGCGATGATATCCGCAGAAATCCCTTGCGGTACGAAATACTGATCCATCGCGATGGAGGGATCAACCGCAATCGCTGCGCCGTCGCTGCCCATGGCCACGCGGCCCATCATTTCGACGCCGCCCGCGATATAAGCATCGCCCGCGCCGCCTTTGACCTGGTTCGCCGCGAGGTTCACCGCTTCCATGCCAGAGGCGCAGAAACGGTTGATCGCGAGGCCCGGAATGCGTTCATCCAGATCGGAGGCCAACACGGCAGAGCGCGCAAGGCAGCCGCCTTGCTCCATCACCTGCGTGACGTTGCCCCAGATCACATCCTCGACGGCGTGACCTTCCAGATTGTTGCGCTCTTTCACCGCGTTCAAAGTCTGCGCTGATAGACGCAAGCTGGTGACTTCGTGCAATGAGCCATCCTTGCGGCCCTTGCCACGCGGCGTGCGCAGCGCGTCGTAAATATATGCTTCGGTCATAGTAGATCTCCTTTAAGCGCGATCAGCGGGGCTGCCGGGCATCAAATCATAAGGGTGTTTCCAGCCGGGTGTCTGCTCGATCCGGGTGAGCCAAGCGTCGATATGGGGCCAATCGGCGCGCACGAACCCGAAAGGTTCCGGGTAGAACAGATACCCGCAGCAGGTCGTGTCGGCGATTGTGATGGCATCCCCGACAATCCAGTCGCGACTGGCGAGGTGGTCATTCAAGATCGCATAGGCCGCTTTGAGGCGACCTTGGTTGAAGGCGATGACCTCTTTGGGGCGTTTGTCTTCGGGCAGGAAATTCATCAAAAAGCGCGTTGGCCCAGCGACGGAGCTGAGCTTGTGATTGTCCCACAAGATCCAGCGTAGGATCTCGCGGCGTTCCTCCGGTGTTGCACCGGTGAGTTTGCCAGACAGATGCACGATATAATCCTGGATCGCGCCAGATTGGGTGATCGTATAGTCGCGATCCGTATCGGTCAAAGCAGGGACTTCGCCCATTGCGTTGACGGTGGTTTTATACGCGTCAGAGCGTGCTTCACCCCCGAAGAAATCGACATAGACGGGCTCCCAAGGCAGGCCCGACAATTCAAGCGTCAGCGCGGCTTTGTAAGCGTTGCCGCTTTCGCCGAAGCAATAGAGTTTTAGGGTCATACGTTTGGTCCTTGTTTGTATCGTAGGCCGGGGGTTTCACACCCCCGAACCCCCGTGAAGTTTATCGGCAAAATGAAAGCGGCGTTAAGGTTAACGTGTTTTGTCATTTAAGAAGGGAAGTCTTCATTTTGCCAATAAACTCCCCCCGGAGGGCCGCTTTAGAAAGAGCGCGCGATGAGCTCTTTCATGATTTCATTTGTACCGCCATAAATCCGCTGAATACGGGCATCCGTCCACATTTCTGCAACGGCGTATTCTTGCATGAAACCATAGCCGCCATGCAATTGAAGGCATTCATCCAGCACTTCGCCTTGTGTGTCGGTAAGCCAGTATTTGGCCATCGCAGCTTTCTCTACCGTCAGCTTACCTTCAAGATGCTCTGAGATACATTCATCAAGAAAGGCGCGTGCGACGGTGGTTTTGGTTTTGCATTCGGCCAGTTTGAAACGTGTGTTCTGGAACTGCATGATCGGTCCGCCAAAGGCCTCGCGTTCTTTGCAATAGGCGATTGTGCGTTCTACGGCACCTTCCATGGCCCCAACCGCACCGCACCCGATGATAAGGCGTTCTTGTGGTAGCTGCTGCATCATTTGGTAAAAGCCAAGGTTTTCTTCACCGCCAAGGATGTTTTCGGGCGGGATTTCAACGTTGTCGAAGAACAGCTCTGAAGTATCGGAGGCATGCGTGCCGATCTTTTCAAGGTTGCGTCCGCGCGCAAAGCCGTCTGCGTTTTCGGTTTCAACGACCACCAGTGATGTGCCTTTGGAGCCTTCTGCTGGGTTCGTCTTGGCAGCAACGATGAGGAGATTGGCGTGCTGGCCATTGGTGATAAAGGTCTTCTGCCCGTTCAAACGATAGGAATTTCCATCCTTGATCGCGCGGGTTTTGATCGCTTGCACATCAGAGCCGCCAGAGGGCTCGGTCATGGCCAGTGCGCCGACCAATTCGCCCGTTACCATCTTGGGCAGCCAACGTTTCTTTTGTTCTTCCGTGCCGCAAGCCAGAATGTAATGTGCAACGATGCCAGAGTGGATGCCGTGGCCCCATGACGCGAGGTTCGCGCGCGAGCCTTCCATAAGGATCACCGCCTCATGGCCAAAGTCTCCACCGACGCCGCCGTATTCTTCGGGGATGGACGGGCAGAGCAGGCCAAGATCGCCAGCTTCTTTCCAGGTCTCGATATCCATCTGTCCTTGCTTGCGCCATTTATCGTATTTTGGCACCCATTCGGCGTTGATGAAATTCGAGGTCATCTCAGCGAGCATCTTGTGCTCGTCGGTCATCCATTTGCTCATGATAGTCTCCCCTCTATCGTTTGCGCGCGTCGAGCTCTGCATTGAACAGCCGCAAGCGGTGCGGCAGGTTCTCGTCATGTGTTACGCTATCGAAGTTTTCAAATAGAAACGACAGCGCTTCACCTTCATCCAAACCCGCCTCTGATGCGAACCGTTTGAGACGGCGGTAACCATCTTCGGTCATAGAAACCGAAAAGCGACGGGTCAGACGAAAGCGTTTAGGCAAAGCATATCCTTGAGAAAGGTGCGTGGTTTCCCACGCACCTGTTGATTAGAAATGTTCAGCGTCCAAAGCCATGACCGTGTCTGCACCGCTTTGAATGCGGGTCAGGTGCATTGCCGTGGCGGGCAGGCGACGCGCCATGTAATAACGCCCTGTGGTCAGCTTCGTCTCGTAAAACGCGACGTCCGAAGCATCAGCGGCCAGCGCATCCATTGCAGCTTTGCCCATACGCGCCCACATCAAGCCAAGGCAGACATGCCCGAACATATGCATGAAGTCGTAGGAGCCGGACAAAGCGTTGTTCGGGTTCTTCATCCCGTTCTGCATGAAATACATGCCAGCGGTCTGCAAATCCTTGGACGCTGCTTTTAACGGGTCAAGGAAATCCTTGTCGAAAGCTTCGTTCTGACCCGCGTTTTCCTTGATGTAGTTCTTGACCATGTCAAAGAAGGCCATCACATGTTTGCCACCGTCTTGCGCTAGCTTACGGCCAACAAGGTCCAGCGCCTGAACGCCGTTTGCGCCCTCATAGATCATAGCAATACGTGCATCGCGGGTGAACTGGGACATGCCCCATTCTTCGATATAGCCGTGGCCGCCATAGATTTGCTGGGCCTGCACGGTCATGTCGTAACCTTCGTCCGTCAGAAAGCCCTTGATGACGGGTGTCAGCAGGGACACGAGGCCATCTGCATCTTTGTCGCCCGCGCGGTGGGCTGCGTCGATCATGGTTGCGCCCCAAAGCAGAAACGCACGGCCCCCTTCGGTAAAGCTTTTCTGATCCATCAGGTTGCGACGGATATCGGGATGTACGATCAGCGGATCAGCCGGGCCATCAGGGTTCTTGGCACCTGTGACGTCACGCCCTTGAAGACGGTCCTTCGCATAGTCCACGGCGTTTTGATACGCGGCGTCCGCCTGTGCGACACCCTGCATGCCAACGCCCAGACGCGCTTCGTTCATCATGGTGAACATGGCGCGCATGCCTTTATGTTCTTCGCCCAGCAGATAACCCGTTGCTTCGTCATAGTTCATAACGCAGGTCGAGTTGCCGTGGATGCCCATCTTTTCTTCGATAGAGCCAACCGTCGCACCATTACGCGCGCCAAGGCTACCATCCTCATTCACATTGAACTTGGGTACGATAAACAGCGAAACACCTTTGATACCCTCGGGGCCGCCCTCGATCTTTGCCAAGACCAGGTGAATGATGTTGTCAGCGAGGTCATGTTCGCCAGACGAGATAAAGATCTTCTGACCTGTAATCTTGTAGGACCCGTCTGCTTGCGGCGCAGCTTTGGTGCGCATCAGGCCAAGGTCCGTGCCGCAATGGGGCTCGGTCAGGTTCATTGTGCCTGTCCATTCGCATGACACCATCTTGGGTAGATAGGTATCTTTCTGCGCCTCTGTGCCGTGGGCAAGAATGGCAGAGGCTGCGCCGTGCGTCAGGCCCTGATACATGGTGAAGGCTTGGTTGGAGGCCGAGAACATCTCGCCCACAGCCGTGCCGATCAGATAGGGCATGTTCTGGCCGCCGTATTGCTCTGGCATGTCCAGACCGGGCCAGCCGCCTTCTTTCATCTGCTCGAACGCGGCTTTGAAACCTGTCGGTGTGCGCACGACACCGTTTTCCAGCGTGCAGCCTTCTTTATCGCCAACCACGTTCAAAGGGGTCAACACATCAGAGGCAATTTTGCCGGCCTCTTCCAGAATGGCCGCCGTGAAATCGGGCTCCAATTCGTCGTAGCCCGGGATGTTTGCTGTGGTCGTGGCCAGAACGTCATGTAGGACGAACTGCATATCTTTAATCGGGGCTGTATAACGGGGCATGAGCCTCTCCCTAAGCTGATGTCGCAATGATTTTCGTGTCAGCGTTTGCTGAAACGAAGTGAGCAGGCCGCTTATTCAGCGGCCTTTTTGGTTTGGTTCATAGAGGTGACGATCTTTTCACCCCATTTGATCTGTTCGCGTAAATCGTCGATGGCGCTTTCCAACTCGTCGCGCTGACCTTCAAGATCGCTTAGACGGTTGTGGGCAATCTCTAGTGTCCGGTTTATTTGCGTCTGCTGGTGATCGCCGACGTGATAGAGATCCAGCAACTGACGGATTTCTTCGAGACTAAAGCCAAAGCGCTTGCCGCGCAGGATCAGCTTCAGGCGCGCACGATCACGTTTGGTGAACAGGCGTTTCTGGCCTTCTCGCTTTGGAAAAAGCAGTTCTTTGGACTCGTAGAATCGCAAGGTGCGCGGCGTTACGTCAAAAGCGTCGCACATTTCACGGATGGTCATAAAAGGTTCATTCGTTTGCATCGGGTTCACTCGTATCGTTGTTCTGTATTGAACACTTGGAGTTGTCGTTTCCACGTTACAATGATTTTTATGGTTTACGTAACTTGTACGCTACGTCAGTTTCAAGTTGACGTAACTTCCGTAAAGGTAACGTATGCTTGCGCGCAATTTATTTCCGGGGAAGAGGCGGGAAAATTCGTCATATATGAAATTTACTTAAGGAAAGCCGAATCTAGGCGCTGTTAATTCAGCTTTCCAAGGGTGGCTTCGCGCAAGGATCGCAGCTCGCCAATCGCTACTTCCAGCTGCTTGGCCTGATCTTCAAGCTCTACAAGCTGCCGGTCCGCCATTTCGACAAAGGCTTGGCGTTGCGCCTCTGTGCCTTCGTTCTCGTAAATCTGTAACCACTGGCGAATCTCTTCCAGCTTGATCCCAAACTTGCGGCCCCGCAGAATCAACGTCATGCGTGCACATTCGCGCGGGCTGTAAAAGCGCGAGCGCCCCTCGCGTTCGGGTTGAAGCAACTCGATGTACTCGTAATATCGCAGGGTACGTGGCGTCACGTCAAAGCGGGCGCACATTTCTTTGAAACTCAGCTTTTTTTCAGACATGTCGTGACTCTCCTGCGCGAAGGTTATGCCTGTCATTCGCGAAGGGCAACCACTGCTCTTGCCCTAGGTTCCAATTGGCGATCATAAAGGGCGAAAAGATGAGGTAGCAAACATGTCCGATCGAAATGTGCAAATTGCGCGGCAGTTTATCCTGGCAATCCCGCATGCCAAAGCCTTGGGCATGGAGCTAACCCAGATTGATAATGGCGAGGCTGAAATTTGCATGCCGTATGACCCGCAGCTTGTGGGGGACCCAAAGACAGGGGTTATCCATGGGGGCGCTGTATCTGCATTGATGGACACATGCTGCGGCGCTGCCGTGATGAGCCATCCTGCTGCGCCTGCTGGCACTGCGACAATTGATTTGCGCATAGATTACATGCGCCCGGCGACACCGCATCAAAGCATTCGCACCAAGGCACATTGCTATCACGTAACGCGCTCTGTCGCATTCGTTCGGGCGGTTGCCTATGATGAAGACAGTGAAAATCCAGTGGCAACCGCGACAGGTGCGTTCACGGTAGAGGGACAATAGAAATGGCACGCAAACCCCCAGAGCCGGTCCAAGATGTCAAGAAACGCCGCGACGCTGCGCTGCATGCTCTGGTCAGTGGCGTTCCCTACATTCAATTCCTCGGCATAGGGTTTGATCGGCGCGGCGATGAGCTGACAGCGCTTTTGCCGTTCGATCAAAAGCTGATCGGTAATCCCATGCTACCCGCAATTCATGGTGGCGTGACAGCGGCCTTTCTTGAAGTTACGGCAATTATCGAACTTAGCTGGTCACTGCTTTGGGAAGATATCGAAAGCGGTGCAATCAGTCTTGAGGATTTGCAGGCCGGTGTCTTGCCGCGCTTGCCTAAGACCATTGATTTTTCGGTGGACTACATGCGCACAGGCTTGCCGCGCGACGCATATGCGCGCGCACGGGTGACGCGCTCCGGTCGCCGCTATGCTTCGGTTCAGGTCGAGGCATGGCAGGACAATCATGATCGCCCCTTTGCCCATGGCGCGGCGCATTTCTTGATGCCCAGGCGCGGGGAAGAGTGAGCACGCCGCTCCCACTTACGCATAAACGCGTTCTGAGCGTTGCGCTGCCTGTTGTGATCTCGAATGCGACCGTTCCGATCCTTGGGGCTGTGGATACTGGCGTTGTTGGCCAGATGGGGCTGGCGGCGCCGATTGGCGCTGTGGGCATTGGCGCTATTGCACTGACTGCGATCTACTGGATTTTCGGTTTTCTTCGGATGGGCACGGCGGGTCTAACCGCGCAGGCCAGCGGCGCTGGTCGCGCAGGCGAAGTCGCTGCGCTTTTGTCGCGCGGGATGATTATCGCGCTGGGTGCGGGCTTTGTCATCATGGCGCTGCAAATGCCGTTCATATGGCTTGCGCTGCAAACGGCCCCTGCAAGCGAAGAGGTGGAAACCCTCGCGCGCACCTATATGAACATTCGGATCTACGGCGCGCCTGCCGCCATTGGCATTTACGCGACGACAGGTTGGCTTATCGGATTAGAGCGCACGCGCGGGGTATTGATTATCCAGCTATGGATGAACGGGCTGAACATCGTGCTTGATCTGTGGTTCGTGCTTGGCCTTGGTTGGGGCGTCGAGGGCGTTGCCATCGCCACCTTGATCGCCGAATGGACGGGTCTGGCACTGGCGCTCTGGCTGTGCCGCGATGCGCTCAACACGCCCGCATGGAAGGATTGGCCGCGTGTGTTTGAACGCGCGCAAATGGTTCTGTTCGCGCGCGTTAACCGCGATATCCTGCTGCGCTCGGTCATGCTGCAAGGCATCTTTATGTCGTTTGTCTTTCTGGGTGCGCGCTTTGGCGATGTGACGCTAGCGGCAAATCATGTGTTATTGCAGTTTTTGGAAATCACCGCCTATTCAATGGACGGTTTTGCAATCGCCGCTGAAACTCTGGTCGGTCAATCTATGGGTGCGCGCTCGGTTCTTCGGGTGCGCCGCGCGGCGTTGCTGACGAGTTTCTGGGGGCTTGTTACCGTGCTGTTCACAGCGAGCGTCTTTGCCCTGTTCGGCCCGTGGATCATCGATGTGATGACCACCGCGCCCGAGGTGCGGATCGAGGCGCGTCATTACCTGCCCTACATGGTTGCCGCGCCGCTTGTCGGGTGCGCCGCATGGATGCTGGATGGCATTTTCATCGGCGCAACGCGAGGCGGGGATATGCGCAATATGATGGCGCTGTCGGCGGTGATCTATGTCGCCGCATTGTTGATTCTGTTGCCTTGGATCGGCAATCACGGGCTATGGCTCGCGCTGCTGATATCGTTCATCGCGCGCGGGATCACGCTGGGCTGGAAATACCCGGCATTAGAACGCGCCGCTACAACAGGTTAAGCGCGTTTTCGGGCGGACGAGCGATCACCGCTTTGTCACCCTCCACCGCAATCGGGCGCTCGATCAAGATCGGATGGGCAACCATTGCCGCCAGCAAATCTGCAACGTCCGCGTCCTTGCCAAGTCCTGCTTCCTTGAAGGTTTTTTCACCGGTGCGCATCATCTTGATAACAGGGATGTTCAAAGCTTTGTGCAGCGTTTCAAGTTCGGCCAAACTTGGTGCATCTTTAAGATATAGGCGCAGCGCAACATCCGCGCCTGCCTCTTGCAAAAGCGCCAAGGCCTGACGCGATTTGCTGCACCTTGGATTGTGCCAAAGGGTTATCATAACCATTCATCCCGTTTGCTTCCCACTGCTTCACTGACGTTGGCAAAGCCATCGCGTTCCAGCAGGCCGTCCAATCCGCGAATGATGTCTTCTGTCAATGACAGACCGCCATAAACCAACGCTGTATAAAGCTGTACAGCCGAGGCCCCGGCACAAATTTTGGCATAGGCTTGCTCGGCTGTAGCCACTCCGCCAACACCGATCAGCGGCAATTTACCGTCCGTGTGTTCGGACAGCTGCGCCAGAACGCGCGTCGATTTCTCAAACAGCGGCGCGCCAGAAAGCCCACCCATTTCGCCCTTGTGGGCGCTTTGCAAACCATCGCGCGACAGGGTCGTATTCGTGGTAATGACACCCTGAACCCCTGTCGCCAAAGCGACCTGCGCTATTTCCGCGATCTCATCCGTGCTGAGATCAGGCGCGATTTTCAGAAAGACCGGGATTGGCCTGGCCAATTCACCGCGCACTTTCATCACGCCGCTCAATAACCCGCTAAGCGCCGCCTTGCCTTGCAAGTCGCGCAGCTTTTCGGTGTTGGGTGAGCTGACATTAACGGTCGCGAAATCCACATGCGCCCCGCAATGGGCCAGAACCCGTGCAAAATCATCCGAGCGATCCGCGCTGTCCTTGTTCGCCCCAAGGTTCAGTCCCAACACCATATCACGCGGGCGCTGCGCCAGCCGCGCGCCAATCGCCTCCATCCCTTGATTGTTAAAACCAAAGCGGTTGATTGCGGCTTTGTCTTCTTTCAACCGAAACAGGCGCGGTTTCGGATTGCCATCTTGTG
This sequence comes from Planktotalea sp., assembly GCF_049680325.1. Taxonomy (GTDB): domain Bacteria; phylum Pseudomonadota; class Alphaproteobacteria; order Rhodobacterales; family Rhodobacteraceae; genus Planktotalea. The sequence continues at coordinate 1,032 of NZ_JBAUHO010000092.1, read as the reverse complement.
CACGTGGCGTGGCTGCGCCGACTTCGACAAAGCCGAAACCGGATTTACTCAGGCCAACCAGCGCCTCTGCATTCTTGTCAAAGCCCGCCGCAAGCCCGATTGGGTTTGGCAAAGCCAGTCCTGCCACTTCTGTACAAAGCCGCGCCGAGGTGATCGCGCCGGGCGATACCGCGAAACCGTGTTGCAAAGCCTTCAACGCAAGCCCATGGGCGCGTTCCGGATCAATCCGACGTAGCGCCTTTAGTCCGATCTGTTCTGCAATCCGTTTCATCCGAAGGTCTTTCCTTCTTGCGCGCCGCCGCAGCGAATAAGCCGAGAGGTCAACACACTTGCCTGTCGGTGCACAACGGCTGCGCGATAATCGCTGTCCGTGACCATGTCCAGAAAGGCATGGGCCGTTGGGTAACGCGCAATAAATATTGCATCCCATGCCTCGCCTTCAGGTCCGATCAGCGTCGTTTCAAATGTGCCGCGCCATAGGATCGATCCGCCAACGCGTTGCAAAACCGGACCTGTTTCGCGCCCGTAGTTCGCATAGGCCTCTTCGCCGCTCAGACCTTTATCGGCCAAGCCATGCCCGTCAGGATAAAGCGCGGTGCCGCGTAAGCGCACAAGGTTAAGCATCTCGATCGGCAGCTCGCGGTTCAAACCTTTGAACAATTCGAATTGCGCGCGGCTTGGATCAATATGAATGTCGACAGGAGTCTCGCTCATGACAGGCCTGCCGGAAACTGGTGCCGCCCGTTTACCAAAGGCAAGGGCTGGGCCCATTCCACATCAGCAAGGTCCAGCGCACGATAAAGATGCGGAAACTCAGCGCCCCCGCGCGAGACTTCCCATTTTAGCGCATCGCCCATTGCCTCCGCATTGCAGCCAAGCAGGAACAGGCCATCGACACCCGCAAAATGCTTGTCAGCGGTTTCTTGCGCCTGCGCGGCGGTAGAAAAATGTACATAGCCGTCAGCAACATCTATCGGGGCACCAGCAGTGGTTTTTTCTTTGCGAAGCTGCGCCCATTCTTCGGCGCGGAAG
>NZ_JBAUHO010000091.1:0-42991 GCF_049680325.1 Planktotalea sp. | reverse complement strand
GGGCTCATCTTGTCCACGGCGCATGGAACGACCGTCAACTTCGCACCGCCGGAATAGAACTCGGGCGCGCTGCATTCATCTTCGTGGATATGCGCCACGGCAGAACAGAAGACTGTTTCAAAAGGCTGACACAAACAGGCCAAAGCAAGCGAATTGGCCGCCGTGCCCGTTGCAACCAGATGCACCATAGCATTGGGGGCTTCAAACAATGTGCGCAGCTGCTCTTGCACGCGCAGGGTGCCTGCATCAGCACCATAGGGCATGGCGAAGCCTTCGTTGGCTTGTGCCAGGGCGCTTAGAACTTGCGGGTGAACGGGCCCGGCGTTGTCAGAGGCAAAAAACATCAAACTGGCTCCTCAATGATGTGATCTTCCCAATCGTCTTCATCGACTTCGAATTCCGGAACTGTTCTGTCTTTGATCGAAACGCCCGCGTCGTGGACGCTTTGCGCAGAGCCGGAAATCAACGGGTGCCAATTTTCCAAAGGACGGCCTTCATGGATCAAGCGATAGGCGCAGGTTTGGGGCATCCAATAGAGATGTTCTTCGATATTGGCGGGTGTCATTACAATACATTCTGGCACGAATTGGTGGCGAATGTCATATTGCGCACAGCGGCAGGTGCTATCATCCAGCAGGCGGCACGCCACATTGGTCAATGCAACTTCGCCGCTGTCCTCGTCTTCCAGTTTGTTTAGGCAGCATTTACCGCACCCGTCGCACAGCGCTTCCCATTCTTCCTGAGACATCTGCGCCATCTTTTTGCGTTCCCAAAAACGCGGGCTAAAACCGTCGCGCTTGATCGGATCGCTGCTCATAGTGCCGCCAGAATGCTGCGCGATTGAAGGCTATCTGCATCCATCTGGGTTATCAGCGCATCCAGCCCGTCGAATTTTTCTTCGCCGCGCAGATACTCGACCAAAGCGATGGATAGGGTTGATCCATATAGATCACCCGAAAAATCAAAGAGGAAGGTTTCAAGGTTCGGGCGGTTTTCGCCGAACATGGGCCGTACACCCATTGAGGCAACGCCATGATAGCGCCCCTTGTGGGGCCCATCTTGCACATCGGCCAATACTGCATAAACGCCAAAACGAGGCGGATGCAGCCCGTCAATCGACATATTTGCTGTCGGGTACCCCAATTCGCGGCCGCGCTGTTCGCCGCCGATAACCATGCCCTCGATACGGTGCCAATGACCCAGCATATCGGCCGCGTCACGCGGCTTGCCTGCGCTTAAGGCCTCGCGGATGCGCGTTGAAGAAACCTGCCCCTGCGCGCCCTCGATCAGCTCTGCAATGGTGACGCCAAATCCCAGTTTTGCGCCGAAATTTTTGAGGTCGCTGGCCTTGCCCGCGCGCCCTTTGCCAAAGCAAAAGTCGGATCCAACAACGACATGGCGCAGGCCAAGCCCTTCGTGAATAACACGCGTTGCAAAATCTTCTGGCGTCAGGGCCGCCAGTGCATTGTTGAAGTTCAGCTGATACAGCCGCTCCACACCGATTTTCTCCAAACGGGTCGCCTTTGCGGCGGCGCTCATCAGGCGAAAAGGGGCCGCATCACGGGCAAAATATTCGCGTGGGTGTGGATCAAAGGTAAGTACGCCCAAAGGCGCAGATATTTTCTCGCCAGCCGTGCGTGCAATGTCGATTACGGCCTGATGGCCAATGTGCACGCCATCGAAATTACCAATCGCAGCGCTTGCGCCGCGGGCATCGGGGTCTAGAAATGTATAGTCACGAATGATCCGCATTGTTCTGGCCTAGCGGCCCAAAAAGCGATGTGCAAGAGGGCGCGCGTGGATCAGTCGAACTTACGGCTTGGTGCCAGAACCATTGCTTCGCCGATCAACACTTTCTTGCCGTTCACCATGCAGCGGCAATCCAGTTTCACGCGGCGCTTCGCGTGCTCGATATCGATCACTTCGACCTCGGCATGAACCATATCACCGGGACGCACGGGCCCCAGAAATTTTAGCGATTGCCCCATGTAGACCGTGCCGTGACCTGGCAATTGCTCACCGATGACCGCTGAAATCAGTCCAGCGGTCAGCATTCCGTGCGCGATACGTCCTTCGAAAATGGTATCTTGCGCATAATCGTCATCCAAATGGACCGGATTACGATCGGTCGAAACCTCAGCGAACATTTCGATGTCGCGATCCGTGACAACTTTGCGCAAATGCCGTGTCATTCCCATCTCGATGTCTTCGATACAGATCGTACCGCGGGGCAAATTGTCCAACATGAGATCCTCCATCTGGCTTGGTCAGGTAATAAAAAGGCGCAATGGACGCCTAAGTTGAAATATTATTACTTTGCAAGCGCAGCATAAAGCAAGGGGAAATTTACCTTAGAAAACCAATTGCAAAGGTAGGGGATGACATTTCCTGTGCAAGATAAGCCTGCAAAGCTTCGCTTTCAGGGTCTTTGCCGGTTTTAGTCTCTTCGCGTGCAAGGCCGCCGGTGATGAAGAGGGAATCAATATCCTCCCCCATTGCGCCTGCTATGTCAGTTTGTACCCCATCGCCAATTGCGAGAATGCGATCATCACGGATCGGTTTACCAAGCGCGGCAAGTCTGCGACGCGCCAGATCGTAAATCGGTGGATGTGGCTTGCCAAAATAAAGGCTCTCGCCGCCCATTTCAGTGTAGAGCGCGGCAAGGGCACCTGCACACCATTCACGGGTTTCACCGCGGTCCACAACGATGTCGGGATTGGCACATAGAAGCTTCATTCCTTTTTGCTTCGCATACAGGAATTGTGGCCGCATCTCGGCAGGATCAGCCATAGGATCAAATGGCCCAGCACAGACTAATCCTTCGGCTTCTTCCAAAGGGACCTGCTGGATATCAACAGGGTTCTCAACGATATCCAGCGGTTTGAAAAAGCCCTGATCGTGGCCTTCGCCAATGAAATAGACTTTCTCGCCAACCGCACCACGATACATCGCAGCGCGCGCAGAATCGCCTGAGGTCGCAATGCTGTCCCACGCATCATCTGGAACGCCAAAGTGAATAAGTTGCTTTTCAACGCCTGCGCGCGGACGGGGTGAATTGGTAACCAGCACGACCTTGCCACCGCTTTTGCGATACTCTTGCAATGCCAGCACAGCGTCAGGCAAAGCCTTCACGCCATTATGCACGCAGCCCCAAAGGTCTACGAACAAAGCGTCATACTGATGGGAAATCTCGGCAAGGGAAGGGATAATTCGGGTCATTGTGCAAGCCTCAAAGCAATTTCTTGCCCTGCCTACACGTTTCCTCTCTCCAAAAATATCCCCGCCGGAGGCAAAAACCAAAAAATAAAGCGCGCGCCCCGAAGGGCGCGCTCAATAGGATCGTGCTTAAAGCTTGAGGTTCGGGATAATCTGCTTTTTGCGGCTGACAACGCCGGGCAGAACGACAGTATCTCCAGTTGCGGCCGCATCAAATGACTTCGCTGCAACTGTTTTGACAAGATCATTCGGGACCAGCAATGTGCTCTGTTCGTTCAGGATATCGACAACGAATAGAAGAACCTGATCTACGCCGTCTTCTGCTGCAACGCTTGTCATGGTGTCCATTAGGCTCGCTTTGCGATCCAGTACCGTTGCGGGCGAAGTTGTTTCCAGAACAGATACGCGGAATTTGGTGCCGTCAACTTCATACTCTTTGGAATCCATGCGCAGCAATTCAGCGTCCGAGAAGCTGGACACATCGGACTTCGCCGCGAACATTTCGGCGGCATAGCTAGGAATGTCGATGCCAAGATCGCCAGCCAGCTTTTCAGCAACTGCGCGGTCATGCGGCGTTGTTGTTGGGCTGCGAAATTCCAGCGTGTCAGAAAGGATGCAGGTCAGCGCCGCGCCTTTGATCGCGTCGGGCATTTTGGCTGCGTCATCACCCATCAGATCGTGCATGATTGTCGCTGTACAGGCGAGCGGGCGGATTGTGATGTCGATCGGACCTTTGGTCTTGAGACCGCCAATCAGTGCGTGGTGGTCAATGATCGCCAGCACATCGGCATCGTTGATAGAGGCGGGCAATTCTGCAGGGTTATTGGTATCGACAACAACGCAAGGCGCGCCCGCGTCCACGTCGGACATGATTGCAGGCTTGGCAAGATTCCAACGCTCCAGCATGAAGTTGGCTTCTGTGTTCGGTTCGCCCAACAGCTTTGCCTCGGCGGCGGTGCCTTTGATTTCAGACAAATACCATGCCCAGATAAGTGGAGAGCCGGTGCTGTCAGTGTCGGGGGATTTGTGGCCGAAAACCTGAATTGTCATTGCGCTATTCCTGCAAAATATGTGTGATTGCGCGCCTTATAGTCGCGCGCGCATCGCTTGTCACCCGCGCTAAATTGGCTCATGGGCGAAAACTCTTTGAAAGAGTTTTTCAAATTCCTTTCTAAGGAATTTCGCGCTCAGATCGATTGATCGTATTCGCCAACCAGTGGTTCGGTTCGGATCACCGCATCTATGGCTTCGAAAATGGCACGCATTTCAGCCTCGCTTTCAGAGCTTTCGCAAACCACAACCAGATTGGGCGTGTTTGAGCTGGCACGTACCAGCCCCCAAGACCCATTATCGAGGATCACGCGCGCGCCGTTCACAGTCACGACCTGCGCGATTTTCCGGCCAGCCAAGGGGTGACCAGCGTCGGCCATTGCGACCAGCCTGGCAACAAGTCGCTCCAACACCTGATATTTCTCTTCATCCGCGCAATAGGGCGACATTGTAGGTGTCGCGTAAGTCACTGGCAAAGCTTTGCGCAGATCGGACATGGACATGCCTGGATTGCGATCCATCAGTTTACAAATCTCGACGGCAACCCGCATCCCGCAATCATAGCCGCGCCCGATAGGTTCGGCGAGGAAGTAGTGACCGGACTTTTCAAAGCCCGCCAAGGCACCAAGCTCTTTCACTCGGCGTTTCATATGGCTGTGACCTGTCTTCCAATAATCCGCGGTCACGCCATTTTTGATAAGTTCCGGATCAGAGGCAAACAGTCCCGTCGATTTAACGTCGGCGACAAAGGTCGCGTTGGGGTAAAGCTTGCTTAGATCGCGCGCCAAGATGACGCCGACCTTATCAGCGAAGATTTCTTCGCCCTCATCATCCACAACGCCGCAACGATCTCCGTCACCGTCAAAGCCAAGCGCAAAGTCCGCGCCCGAGGCTTTGAGCGACGCTGACATATCGTGCAGCATTTCCATCGCTTCAGGGTTGGGATTGTAGTTCGGGAAATTGTAATCCAGCGCATTGTGGCTGGGCACCACTTCAACGCCGAGCCGCTTGAACAACTCGGGTGCAAACGCGCTGGCCGTTCCATTGCCTGTCGCGCACACAACCTTCAGTTTGCGCGTCATTTTGAAATTGCCGACCAGATCATCAAGGTATGCTTCGCGCACGCCATGCACGAATTCATAGCCCCCGCCCGCGGCGGACTTGGCTTCACCGTTCAGAACGATATTGCGCAGCTCGTTCATTTCGTCGGGGCCATGGGTCAAAGGACGCTCAAAGCCCATCTTAACGCCTGTCCAGCCGTTCGGATTGTGGCTGGCCGTGACCATTGCAACCGCAGGCGCATCCAAATGAAACTGCGCGAAATAGGCCATGGGGGACAGGGCAGGGCCGATGTCTTTGACGTGGATACCCGCTTGCATCAACCCCAACATCAACGCGTTCTTCACCGAAAGCGAATACTCGCGATAATCGTTGCCGACAGCGATCACAGGCTCGATCCCGCGACGTTGCATTTGCGTACCAAGACCAAGGCCAAGGGCGGTAATGCCGGGCAGGTTTATGTCATCCGGGAATTTCCAACGCGCATCGTATTCGCGAAAACCAGTAGGCACGATCATCGCATCGCGCAAGAATTCCCAAGTATTCGGGGAGACGGTTGGTGCGGGCTTTGTCATACTGTGCTCGCTCAAACTTCCAAAGGGTTGGCTTTTGCGATCACATCCAGTTGCATCAGGATTTTCAATAGCGCAGGCATTTTATCCAAATAGATCATGTTCGGTCCGTCGCTGGGCGACTTGTCCGGGTCTTCATGCGTTTCAATGAAGATTGCCGCGACACCGATTGCTGCGGCTGCGCGCGCCATGAGCGGCGCAAATTCGCGTTGCCCACCTGTGGAGCCACCAAGCCCCGCGGGTTGCTGAACAGAATGCGTAGCATCCATCACAACAGGATAACCTGTTTGCCCCATCTGAGGCAGAGAGCGCATATCGGTCACAAGTGTGTTGTAGCCAAAGGACGTCCCGCGTTCAGTTAGCAAGATGTTTGTGTTGCCAGTGGATTCGATCTTTGCCACGATGTTTGCCATGTCCCAAGGGGCTAGGAACTGTCCCTTTTTTACATTGATCGCAGCGCCTGTTTCGGCGGCGGCAAGGATCAGATCGGTTTGGCGGCACAGCAAAGCAGGAATTTGCAGGACATCTGCCACCTCGGCAACGACCTTGCATTGTTCGGGCCAATGGATGTCTGTCAGCACAGGAACGCCGATCTCGTCCTTCACGCTTTGCAGCATCTTTAAACCGGCATCAATGCCGGGACCGCGCACACCCTTAACAGAGGTGCGGTTGGCCTTGTCGAAGGAGGCTTTGAAAATGTACTGCGCGCCAACGGCCTTGCAGGCCTCTTTCATCGTGCCCGCAATCATTTGCGCGTGATCGGCGCTTTCTAATTGGCACGGCCCGGCGATGATTGTCAGCGGGGCCGCATTGCCGACGGTCAGACCGGCGATATCTAGAGTTTTCATATTAGGAAGAAACCTGTTCACGTAGGATCGACGCAGTGAGCGAGATCATGAGGTAAATGCCAGCAAAGACGAGAAAAGCGAGAATAGTGTTCTCGAATTTACGCGGATAAGTCGGGTCCTGACTTGGCACAGGCTCGACGCTGGTTGTGAGATAACGCGCCTGCGAAGCGGCTTCGCGGCGCGTTGAATTGAGCTGCTCAAGTGCCGATTGCAATGACATGTCTCGCGCGGCGACATCCAGTTGGGCCAACTGGATTTGCGAGGCAAGTTCAGCCAGTGAATCTTCGCCCTGACTTGCTTTGGTCATTTGATCGTTCAAACGTGCAAGCAAGTTTTGGAACCGTCGTACATCGCCTTGCGCGCCCTCAACCTTGGCACGGTTTGGGCGGTTGTTGTCCAGCAGCGCTGCCAATTGCAGTTCTTTTTCTTGCAACTGAACTTCAATGTTGTTGATCTGGCTGCGCAGCGACGCGATCTTTGCCTCGGGGTCCAGGATGGAGCCTTCTTGCTGCAAACGCACCATACGCTCTTGGGCTTCGCGGCGCTCATCATCGGCGCGCTTGAAGCTGCGTTCTGCGTCCGCGACCTGATTTTCACGTTTGCGCAGCGACAGGTTGTCGACACGTTCTTCCGCGTAGCCAATCAGCTTTTTCGAAAAGACAGCGCTGACGACAGGGTCGGCTGCGATGACTTCCATTTTGATTACGCCCTCGGTCGGATCATAACCGATTTCGATCGCTTTCTTGAAAATCTTATAGGCGTCCTCGTTGGAAGGGTTGTCTTCCAGACGTTGAATCGCATCGATTTCGGGGTTCGAAAAATGCGCCATGAAACCCGCATCCGCATCCAATCGCAGCATCGCGTCCTTTGATGTTAGATAAGACTGAACCGCAATCGCATCCTGATTGGTTGCGAATTGTGTACCAGAAAGCAAACCACCCATAGCACCACCTGACGTTTCAGCCTTGAGGATCAGGAATTCGGACTTGGTCGCGTACATGGGCGTTGCGATGAAGTAATAATAATAGCCAACAATCAGCGTTGGCAAAAAGACGAAGAACGCTAGGCGCGTGAAGAGAAGCGCCAGTTTGCGGCGGCGGCGTTTCGCGATGTCGCGCTGGATTTTGGTGATTTCTTCCGCGCGTCGCTCGGCGGGGCTAATGCCGTCGGGATGGGCAGGCAGGTTGCCGCTGGCAGGCATGGTCTGGGGCAGATTGATAGGTTCAAGCGTTGGATCTTGCGGCATCAATGGCTGCGTCGCAGAAGAACCGCCGTTGCCTGCCCCTGCGCTCGGCACCACCAGTTCCAGCATATTCGTGCGCTGGAATGGATCGATCCCGCGCACGCGAAGCTGGCGCACTGCATCATAGTCAGAGGTAGGCGCAAGCCCATATTTCTGGGCGGCGCGGCGCGCCATGCGCAATTGGCGGCCCGTCAGGCCTTCGCGCTTGATCGCGTCTATATCTTGCTCGGCTGCGGCTTCGGCGGCGGAAGAAACAAGACCTGATTTGGCTTGTGCCGTTTGCTGTACCTTCGCCGCCGCCTGTGCAGGTGTTGCGCCAGTTGGGGTTGCCTGTTTGACGGGCTCAATACGGCCCATTGGTTGCTGCGTGGGCGCTGCTGCGGCTTGGGGCTTTGGCTGTGCTTGCTGCTGGGGCTGCGGTGCCTGCGCAGCTGTCGGGCGGGTCGGGCGCACAGGTTCAGGCGCGCCAGCAGGTGCTTGCGCGGGTGCAGATTGACCATCTGCGAGTGAGCCAGTCCGCTTGATGCGGAACTTCTTAGCCTTGGGTTTCGTAGTCATAGAGCTGTTTCGCTTCTTCCAAGGTGTCAAACATATGCAGCTTGCCGTTCATTAAAACGGCTGCGGAGGCTGCAAATCTCTCCAATGTCTCGGCTTGGTGCGAGACAATAATAATCGTCGTGGTGCGCAGGCGCTCGCGCAGGATTTCGCCAGCCTTGCGGTTGAATTCCACATCGGTGCTATTCGGCATGCCCTCGTCAATGAGATACATATCAAAATCCAGCGCCAAAAGCAGCGCAAAAGTAAAGCGTGCGCGCATGCCGGAACTATAGGTGCCAAGCGGTTGGTCAAAGTATTCGCCAAGGCCGCAGAGCCAACGACAGAAGGCTTCGACGTAATCTGGATCAAGCCCATAGAGCCGGGCGATATAGCGCGAGTTTTCCATCGCCGTGTGCCGCGTAACAACACCGCCCATAAATCCCAGCGGGAAGGAAATCTTGCAGGTTCTGCGAATTTCGCCCTCATCGGGTTTTTCAAGACCCGCCATCATATTTACAAGGGTGGTTTTGCCAGTCCCGTTAGGCGCAAGAATGCCAATGGAGCGGCCAAGCTCCACGCGAAACGATACACGGTCAAGAATGACCTTACGCTGCGTCCCGGTCCAAAAGGACTTGCTGACGTTTTCAAACTCTAACATTCACCTATCCGGCCTGCTCTGCCGCACACCTATACATCAGGTGTCTTAAGCATTCTTTATGTGCCAATTTTGTCCACAGTATGTCACAACGAAAGCGATTGTTTCAATAGTTGCAGACAATGTGCCACGCCTGAAATGGGAATGTTCGTAAAAAAGGCCCCTTCCGAATTGGAAAGGGCCTAAATTTTCATGAACAGCGGTTCAAAGTTCTTGTTTTTGAACCCGTGTCAGCTTGCCTGCAATGATTGAAATGAGAGCAGCAGCAAAGCTGAACAAGGCACCCATCTTCGCCGCGTCTTGAACCGGGCCTGCATCAAAGGCGACAGAGGCTACGAACAGCGAAACGGTAAAGCCGATCGCCGCAACGCAGCCGATGACCACCAGATCAATAATGCGCATGCCTTGCGGTAGACCAAGGCCAAGCGGGCGCGCAGCGATCCAGCCAAAGAGCAGGATCCCGACTGGCTTACCAATCAGCAGGCCTGCAAGAACTAGCCATGTTGCGTCACCCATCGAAGAGAACTCTACACCAGCATTAAGCAGGCCAAAGAAGAACAGGATGATTTCGACAGGGTGTTTCAGCCAATGCTCGATCGTGTTGAGCAGGTCGGTCAGATATTGCTCGGCCTCGCTAAAGATACCAAATGCGCGGTCCGCATGCGGGATCGTCGGAACGATGAACAACAGGCCAAGCGCGGGGTGAATGCCCGAGCGCATGAAGCCATACCAGCTGACGCAGCCAGCGATCAGGTAGGGCAGGAAGCTGAGCTTGTTGCGCACCCATGTGGAATTTGGACGTGCCTCATTGCCTCGATCCATATAGCGAGGAAGCCAGTTGAACAGAATGAAAACCGCGATCGCTGCGCCGAGCGACATCAGCAGCCATTCGGGTGCAAGTTCGCCTGAAGGGTAGAAGATCGCGAGAATAATGAGGCCAGCCGCATCATCTGCAATCGCGAGTAGCAGCAAGAAACGCACGGCTGGATGCCCTGCGCCAAAGACGATACGCCCAACCAGATAAGAAAAGGCAATGTCCGTCGCTGTCGGGATCGCCCAACCGTTCGCGACCGCATTATAAGTGTCGCTACCCATAAATGCCGCAAGGCCAAGATAAACCGCAATTGGCCCAAACATTCCGCCAGCCGTTGCAAACAAGGGCGTTGCCGCCTTTTTGCCCCGTAGTGATCCGTTCTTGAGAATGACCGCTTCCCACACCTCTTTAGCGGCAATTGCAAAAAAGAGTGCCATAAGCAGATCGTTCACAAGGTAGTGCAGCGTCAGTGTACGATGCCCGTCATGCAAGTGACCAATCGGGGCATGATCCCAAATTACATACTCAACAAAGTGGTGATAGCTCTCTGGATTCGTGTTTGCCCACCCAAGCGCAATAAGTGCTCCGATGATTAGCAAAAGTGAATAGTTGGCTAGGAAATTCCAAACGCGATACATGAGTGCTCCCCGATTTCCGTCGATATCTGAATTAATGTCTAAGTTGCGGGATGCGATAACGCAATCGCGCCTTGTGAGCAACGCGTGCTCGGGCCAGATTGGCATGATATGTCTCAGGATTTGCAAAATCTGACCCGCGACATTCGCGACTGCCGGCTTTGCACTGCTCGGTTTGCCCAATCGGCGAGCCAGCATGCACCGCGTCCTGTGGTTTGGTTTTCGCCCGATGCAGCAACACCGAAAGTCCTGATCGCAGGCCAAGCGCCGGGTTTGCGTGTTCATCAAAGCGGACGCCCCTTTACGGATCCATCCGGTGATCGGTTGCGTGATTGGCTGGGAATTGATGAGACAGTTTTCTACGACGCCACCAAAATCGCAATTGTTCCAATGGCCTTCTGTTTCCCGGGATACGACGCGAGGGGGAGCGATCTGCCTCCGCCACCGATCTGTGCAAAAACCTGGCGCGCATCGGTGATGGCGGCGATGGGCCCTGTGCCATTGACCCTGCTTGTCGGTGGACATGCGATGAGGTGGCATTTGGGTGCCAAGAGCAATGTGAGCAGGACAGTGCAAGATTGGAAAAGCCATGTCCCTGCGGTTTTTCCCTTGCCGCATCCGTCGTGGCGCAATACCGCATGGCTCAAGAAAAACCCGTGGTTTGAGGCAGATTTGCTGCCAGTTTTGCGCAGGCGGGTGCAAGAGGTGCTGACATGAGTGACGAAACCCCGCTTGATCTGGCCCATCGTGCGATGGAAGCTGCGTGCGACAATGATGCCGCGCGCCTGAAGTTTTACGAACGTCTTTCGGATAGCGAATTATTCTTGTTGCTGACCAAGGAAGCGGTGGGCGATCAGATCAGCCCTGAAATATTTGACCTCGGCGATGCAAGCTTTGTCCTGGTGTTTGACCGCGAAGAGCGCCTTGCACAATTTGTAGGCAAGCCTGCGCCCTACGCTGCACTTTCAGGGCGCGTTATTTCGCAGATGCTTGCAGGGCAGGGCATTGGATTGGGCGTGAACCTAGAAGTCGCGCCGTCACAGATGCTTGTACCGCCAGAAGCGGTCGCGTGGCTTTGCGATACGCTGGCCCATAGTCCTGATGAGGTCGAGGCGCGCGCTGAAGAGCTTTATGCACCCAAAGGTCTTCCTGAAGAATTGCTGACCGCGCTTGATGCCAAACTGGCAATGACAGCCGGTCTCGCTCAGAATGCGTATCTCACTGCGATCCGATACGAGGGCGGGGGAACGGGGCATTTGCTGGGATTTGTTGGCTCAATCGAAGGTGCTGAAGGCGCGCTGGCGAAAGCTGCTGGCGAAGCGCTGACATTTTCGGGCCTCGAAGCGGGCAGTATCGACGTCGGTTTTTTTGCTGCGAGCGATCCGATGGCCGCAGCGATGGCTAAGGTCGGATTGCGATTTGAATTACCTAAGGTGGAAGCCCGAAGCGAAACAATCCGCCCTGCACCGGGGTCAGACCCCGACAAGCCACCCAAGCTGCGTTAGTAACCGACGCTTCGATCGACCAGATGTAGAAAAGGCTCACCTGCCTCGCCTCGCCGCACGTTTTCGGCGACGCATTGGCTGGCAGTCCATGTGCGCGTTTCAGATGCGATATGCGGCGTCACTGTTACGTTAGGGTGTGTCCAGAACGGGTGGCCCCGGGGCAGGGGTTCGGTGCGAAAAACGTCAAGCGTGGCGTGGCCGACTTGCCCGCTCTCAAGTGCTTCAAGAAGCGCGTCATCATCAATCAAAGGTCCGCGACCAGGGTTGATAATTGCTGCGCCTTTGGCCAATAGGCCAAGGCTACTAGCGTTCAGGACATTTTCGGTTGCAGGGGTGTTAGGCAGTAAGAGAACAACAATCTCAGCGCCGCTCAAGGCATCCTGAAGGCCGGAATTTCCGCTGAAGCAGTTCACGCCATCGATGTTTTTCTGGTTCCTGCTCCAGCCCGAAACGGGAAAACCCAAACTTGCGAGGGTCTGCGCACAGACCGCGCCAAGTTCACCTAGGCCAAGCATGGCAATAGGGCGCTGTTCGGCCAAAGGGGGTGCGTTTGGCACCCAATTGCGATCTGGGTTGATGATATGCGCATCCATTCCCAAGTGATGGCGCAGCACATGACCCGTCACCCATTCCTTCATGCCTTGGGTCAATCCGTGATCGACCATCCGCGCCAATGGCACCTTAAGTGTGGGATTTGGGGCAATTGTCTCAACGCCTGCCCACAGGTTCAGCACGGCCTTCAGCTTTGGAAAGATCGAGAAATCTTGAACGGGCGAATTCGGCGCATAAACAATATATTCGACGTCCGATGCAGGGATGTCTGTCGCAAGGTTTGCGTCAATGCCCACCTCTTTCAATGCACGTGCGAGCGGCGCCTGATATTCAATCCAGCGTTCAGGTTTTGCGGCGAAAAGAACCTGCGTCGTCATTAGCGTGGCCGATGCACATGTGCGCTCTGAACGAGGCCGAAACCGAGCAGCAAGATAAGCATTGCAGAGCCTCCATAGCTGACAAGGGGAAGCGGTACGCCGACGACAGGGGCCAAGCCCATAACCATCGACATATTGACCGCAAAGAACAAAAAGAAGGTGCCCGCAACGCCCAAAGTCAACAAGGCGGCAAAACGGTTTTTATTGCTAAAGGCTGAAGCCACACAAAACACGATGATTAATGTGTAGAGCAAAAGCAGCGAAAACGCCCCGACAAAGCCGAATTCTTCGGCCAGCGTCGTAAAGATAAAGTCGGTATGCTTTTCAGGCAGGAAGTTCAGCCGCGACTGTGTGCCTTGCATAAAGCCCCGCCCCGTCCAGCCGCCCGACCCGAGGGCGATCTTGCTCTGGGTAATATGATACCCCGCGCCAAGTGGATCGCTAGCGGGATCAAGGAAGGTGTCGATGCGGCGGAACTGATAGTCTTTCAAAAGCTGCCACTCTGTCCCGCGGCTTTGGAATACTGCCGCGACAAGGCCGAAACCACTGGCGATCACCGCTGCAAAATATGCCCAATGTACGCCTGCAACGAACATCATCAGACCGCCGCCGCAGATAAGCAAAAGGGATGTGCCCAGATCAGGCTGGCGCAAAACCAGCATTGTCGGGAGCAGAATAATAACGACAGGGATGGCCACCCAAATGGGCCGGGACGTTCGCGTAAGGGGAAGCCAGTCATAATAGGCTGCCAGCAACATAACCAAAGCGATCTTCATAAGCTCTGACGGCTGGAGACGCATGAAACCCAGATTGATCCAGCGTTGCGCGCCCATTCCGACAGAGCCGAAAAATTCCACATAGAGCAACAGTATGATCGATACCCCGTAGGCGACGCCGGCGATGTTACGCCAGAACCAGATAGGGACCATCGCAACAAAGAGCATCACAGTGAAGCCCAGCAAAAAGCGTTTGATCTGTGGCTCTGCCCAAGGCGTGAAGGAACCGCCCGCAACGGAATAGAGCATCAGAAAGCCGATTCCCGCGACGCTACTGAGAAGGACGATCAACGCCCAATTCAAATGGAGCACTTTGGAAAATCCGGTTGGAACGGATTTGACGGTATATTCAAGATAACTCATGCGCGGCCCTTATCGTCGTCCTGTTCGGACGGACGCAGTTCCTTAAGACGCTTTTGCAAGGTACGCACGCGGCCCCTGTCTTTGCTAGGATAGGCGGTCAACGGCGGGTCTTCGCCATAAAGCGCTTGCAAGGTGACATCACGTGCGATCGGGGCCGCTGCTGTAGAGCCGCCGCCGCCATGTTCAACGACCACGGCAACTGCGATTTCTGGATTGTCATAGGGTGCAAAGTTCACAAATAGCGCGTGATCGCGGCGCTCCCAAGGAAGGTTTGCGTTGCTTGTCACACCGCGCGCGCGCTCAGCCGCGGAAATGTTTCGGACTTGGCTGGTGCCTGTTTTTCCCGCCATCCGAAACGCATCTTCGATAATGCGGCTGCCATAGGCGGTGCCGCGCCTGTTATTGGACACGGCGAACATCGCCTTTCGGATCTTGCGCAGATTGTTTTCGTTCAATCCCAGATCCTCACCGGCGCCGCTTGGTTGAGCGATGCCGTTCACCGTGTTTATCAAGCGCGGCGTGATGCTGCGACCCGTCGCTAGACGCGCCGTCATCACGGCCAGATGCAGCGGCGAGGATAGCACAAAGCCCTGACCGATAGACGCGTTGACCGTATCGCCAATCACCCATTCCTTGCCGCGTGTGCGCAGCTTCCAGTCTTTGGTCGGAGTAAGACCTGACGCAACTGCCGACATCGGGATATCGTGCTTGACGCCCATGCCGAGTTTGCGCGCCATTTCTGTGATCTTTTCGATGCCGATCTTCAGGGCCAGATCATAGTAATAGACATCACAGCTTTCTCGCAGCGAAAGCTCCAGGTTCATATGGCCATGGCCGGAGCGCTTCCAACAATGGAACTTGCGATCACTGACTTCGAGGTGACCCGGGCAATGCACCGTGTCTTCAGCAGTGATAACACCCTCTTCGAGGGCGGCCAAAGCGGTGACCATTTTGAAAGTCGATCCGGGCGGGTAGGCATCCTGAACCGTTTTAGAGGCTAGGGGGCGGTGGTTATTGTCGCGCAAGAAAGCATAGTCAGCGACCGAAATTCCACGCACGAACTTGTTGGGATCATAGCTTGGTGAAGAATAAATCGAAAGCAAATCGCCGCGCTTAAGGTCCATCACGACGACGGAGGCACTTTCTTCGCCCAGACGCGCCTGAACGTAGTTTTGCAATTTGTGATCGACGGTCAATTGCACGTTCGCACCGGATTGGCCCTCGCGGCGATCCAGTTCGCGCATCATACGGCCAACGGAATTCACCTCGACACGTTTCGCCCCCGCTTTTCCACGAAGGATGTCTTCGTAGTTGGCTTCTACGCCGACTTTGCCGATCTGAAAGCGCGGAATGCGCAGCAATTGATCGGGGTCGTCTATGCGATCCAGATCGCGTTGACTGACGGGCCCGACATAGCCCGCGACATGGGCAAAATCCTTGCCCAATGGATAGCGCCGCGACAGGCCAACTTCTGGCGTCACGCCTGGCAATGCAGGTGCATTGGCCGCAACGCGCGACAGTTCTTCCCAAGTGATACGGTCTGCGATGGTGACGGGCAAAAACGGTGCGCTGCGTTTCATCTCGTTTAGCGCGCGATTCAGCTCATCGTCATCCAACTCGACCAAAGTTGATAGCCGTGCGATCACGGTATTCACGTCGCCCGCATCTTCGCGCACCATTGTAATACGGTAGCTTGGTTCGTTCTCTGCGATCACGGCCCCGTTGCGATCAAACAGCTGCCCGCGCGCAGGGGGGATTAAGCGGACGTTGATGCGGTTTTCATCAGCCAGAAGGCGGAATTCGTCCGCCTGATCGACCTGCATAAAGCGCATGCGCGCGCCGAGGACCCCAACGAACGCCACCTGTGCACCGCCAACAATCAAACCGCGGCGGGTGATCTTTGCTGCGCTTTCGGCAGTTTCTGAAGCTGAACGTCTCATAGCCTATGACCCAATGAATCGACTTCGCCCGGCGCGGCCCTTCGCACATTGAACACGAAGTGCGAGATCACGACGACGACTGGGTATAAGGCTATGGTCATTCCCAATTGAATCAAGACCAAGCTGAGTGCGGGGGCAGGAATAAAGAAGATTGCCAACAATAAACGCAGCGATACGGCGACGGCGATCATCATTCCTGCGACCGTTGCCCATTCGACCAGGTAGGGCAGGTCCCTATTGGCAATGGCGCGGGTGCGCAGTGTTTCGGCGGCGATGACAACCAATGCAGCCGACAGACCCGGCGGACGTTGAAACAACAGATCAGCAAGTAGAACGATACCCCCGACGCTTAAGGCGGGTACATATTCAGGGCGGCGCATTGCCCAGGCAAGTGAAAGCGCCATAATCCAATCGGGGGGTGCCCATGTGCTCGGGGCGCTTGCAAGCGGAAGCAAATGCAAGAAGATGATAGCTAGGGACAACGCGATATAGAGCGCGCGCATCATCCAAACGCGAGACATTTGGCTTTCAACCATTGTCGCCACCGTTGGTTTGAACCTCGGCGGGTGCGGGAACAGCCTCTGGATTAGAGGGCAGTGCCTCCGGGCGGATCAAGCGACCCGTGTCTTCAATGCGTTCTACACCATAGTTGCGCAGGACCCGCAGAAATTCGAGGCGCTCGTAGTCTGCCGAAAGGCGCACACGAAGTCGCCCGCCAGGGTCTTTAGCAACTTGCCCGATGACCAGGCCAGCCGGGAAAACGCCGCCGTCGCCTGAGGAAACAACGCGATCGCCAGGGCGAACAAGGTCAGGGTTTTCAATGAAGTCAATCGGGGGCGAGCGCGTGTTGTCGCCAACGACAATTGTATTCTGTCCTGACGGTTGGATAATCGCTGGAATTCGGCTGGACGTGTCTGTCAGCAGGATGACACGCGATGCATTTTTACCGACCCCCGAAATGCGCCCGACCAGCCCAAGCCCGTCCATCGTCGCCCAGCCATCCAAGACACCGTCGCGCTGGCCGACATTCAAAAGGACGGATTGGCGAAAGGGCGAACCACTGTCAGCCATCACAACGCCCGTCACATGCGTCAGGCGGGGGTCAAGACGGACAGAATTCAGATCAAGAAGTCGGGCGTTTTCCTGCTCGAGTTGAAGAGCGGCTTCTTTCCAGCTTTTCATTTGCTGGAGTTCTCGACGAAGCTCTTGGTTTTGTTCGTAAATACGCTGATAGCTTTGGAAGTCGCGCACCAGATTAATGCTTGCCGTCACAGGAATCATGACCCAGTCAAAATTGGGCACAACACGGTCTATCACGGCCATGCGAAACCGCTCGACGCGTGGGCTGTCGATTCGCCAAATGAGAAATATCGCAAGCAGGCAAAGCACCAGTGAACCCAAAAGCAAACGCTTGAGGGGGCCGGTAAAGTCTTCGCTTTGTGCGCGGTCTTTGGCCAAATTGGTCTCCGCTACGAGAAGGCTAGATGCCCTTGCATATCACGAAACTGAAATCAGCTATCGTAATCAATAGCGTGACGTAGCTGTTTTTCATATTCCAGCGCTTTGCCGGTTCCGAGCGCGACGCAGTTCAGGCTTTCATCTGCAATGGACACCGCCAGACCCGTCTGCTCGCGAAGCGCGAGATCAAGATCGCCCAGCAGAGCGCCGCCGCCCGTCAGCATGACACCGCGATCCACAATATCAGCCGCCAGATCGGGCGGTGTTGCTTCAAGCGCGGTCATTACAGCTTCGCAAATTTGCTGAACAGGTTCAGCCAGTGCTTCGGCAATCTGCGCTTGTGAAATTTCGGTTTCCTTAGGAACGCCGTTCAGCAGGTCGCGCCCGCGAATTTGCATGGATGCACCTCGACCGTCGTCAGGCATACGCGCTGTACCGATAGAGGTTTTGATGCGCTCGGCAGTCGATTCTCCGACGAGCAAATTGTGCTGGCGGCGCAAATAGGAGATGATTGCCTCGTCCATACGGTCGCCGCCGACGCGCACAGAGCGCGCATAAACGATGTCGCCAAGGGATAGAACCGCGACCTCGGTCGTACCACCGCCGATA
Source organism: Planktotalea sp. (assembly GCF_049680325.1). GTDB lineage: Bacteria > Pseudomonadota > Alphaproteobacteria > Rhodobacterales > Rhodobacteraceae > Planktotalea. Next base: position 24,782 of record NZ_JBAUHO010000091.1, on the reverse strand, counting down.
TCGACCACCATGTTACCGGTCGGGTCGGTGATCGGCATGCCAGCACCAATGGCAGCAGCAATCGGCTCTGCGATCAAACCCGCGCGGCGGGCACCAGCGGAAAGAACCGACTGGCGGATCGCGCGTTTTTCAACAGGCGTCGCACCGTGAGGGACACAGACGATGATCTTTGGCTTGGAAAAGGTCGAGCGCTTGTGAACCTTGCGGATGAAATGTTTGATCATTTCTTCGGCTGTATCAAAGTCCGCAATAACACCCTCGCGCATGGGGCGAATGGCCTCGATCGAGCCGGGCGTGCGACCAAGCATCAGTTTGGCATCTTCGCCAACTGCGAGCACTTTTTTCACACCGTCTTTGATATGATAAGCAACCACGGATGGTTCTGACAAAACGACGCCTTTTCCTTTGACATAGATCAGCGTGTTTGCTGTGCCGAGGTCAATAGCCATGTCAGATGTGAAAAGGCCGGAAATTTTTTCCCAGAATGCCATGTGTTGTGGTCCTGTTCTGAATTCTTTTGGGTCCGCGACTCCGATGAGGCGAACGAGATGCCTTTATAGGCTGTTTTGAAGCGGGGAAAAGGGGGGGCTGAGAAGCAATAGGCGCTAAACCGCCCTTATTTTACTAAGGGCGGCTTTGATTATTGCGCTGAGCGGATTTTTTTGAAAAATCCGGTTTCGCCTTTGGCGAGAGTTTAATCGGCAAAGCGAAGCTTAAGAGACATCCTTGTAGCTAACGCCCTTGGTGTCATAGCCGACGTCAGTTGTTTCACGGCGAACCAAAAGGCGGTTCAGCGCGCTAACATAGGCTTTGGCGGAGGCGACGACGGTGTCGGTATCTGCGGATTGGCCAGTGACGATCTTGCCATCCTCCTCCATGCGCACCGAAACCGTCGCTTGCGCGTCGGTGCCTTCGGTCACCGCATGCACCTGATAAAGCTGCAAACGCGCGTTGTGATCGAAAAGCTCTTTCACGGCATTGAAGGTCGCATCCACGGGACCATCACCAGTGGCGGTCGTAGAAACCACTTTACCATCAACGATCATTGTCAGCGCCGCCTCTTGCGGGCCTTCTGTGCCGCACACGACGCGCAGGGATTTTACCTTCAGGCGCTCTTTTTCCGGATCGACAGATGTGCGCATCAGAGCGACCAGATCGTCGTCGAAGATTTCTTTCTTGCGATCGGCCAGTTCCTTGAAGCGCACAAAGACGTCCTTCAACTGGTTGTCACCCAACTCGAAGCCCAGGTTTTCCAGTTTGGAGCGCAGCGCGGCGCGGCCAGAGTGTTTGCCCATAACGATATTCGTTTCTGTCAGGCCCACATCTTCGGGGCGCATGATCTCGAACGTCTCGGCGTTCTTCAACATGCCATCCTGATGGATGCCGCTTTCGTGTGCGAAGGCGTTTTTGCCAACAATAGCTTTGTTGAACTGCACGGCAAACCCGGACACCGCGGCAACGCGGCGCGAGATGTTCATGATTTTGCGGGTATCAATGCCTGTCGTATAGGGCATGATATCGCCGCGCACTTTCAGCGCCATGACCACTTCTTCGAGGGCGGTATTTCCCGCGCGCTCACCCAGACCGTTGATTGTGCATTCGATCTGTCGTGCGCCGCCCTCGACCGCAGCCAGAGAGTTCGCCGTCGCCATGCCCAGATCGTTGTGGCAGTGGGTGGCAAAGATGATTTCATCCGCGCCAGGGACTTTATTAATCAACATGCGGATCAAATCGGCGCTTTCGCGCGGGGCTGTATAGCCGACCGTATCAGGGATATTGATCGTGGTCGCGCCCGCTTTGATCGCAATTTCAACTGTACGGCAGAGGTAGTCCTCTTCCGTGCGCGTCGCGTCCATGGGCGACCATTGGATATTGTCGCACAGGTTGCGCGCGTGGGTTACCGTATCATGAATGCGCTCCGCCATTTCATCCATGGTGAGGTTCGGAATTGCACGGTGCAACGGTGATGTGCCGATAAAGGTGTGAATGCGCGGCTGCGGGGCGTGTTTCACCGCATCCCAGCAGCGATCAATGTCGCCGAAATTCGCGCGCGCAAGGCCACAAATCACGCTGTTCCGAGAGGCCTTCGCAATTTCGCTGACAGCGCGAAAATCCCCTTCGGATGCGATGGGAAAGCCTGCCTCGATCACATCAACGCCCATGTCATCCAAAAGGCCGGCGATCTCCAGCTTTTCTTCATGGGTCATGGTCGCGCCAGGGCTTTGTTCGCCGTCGCGCAGAGTGGTGTCAAAGATGATGACGCGGTCTTTTTCTGTATTGCTCATAGTATGTCTCATTTGCATGTGACCTGATCTGTCAGGTCTGAAGTCCGGATTTCAAGGTGAAGTGGCGCGATATTGCATCCTCTGAGCGCTCGCGCCGAACCGGCACGCTCAGAGGCAAATAAGTAGCGCTAGGCCAAGCAGAGACGCAGCGCGTGCGCGCTGTGCATCGATCTGGATATGGCCATACATGTTCATGAGTTCTGTTATAACGCGATTCCAATTAAGGAAAACCCCTATTTGGATTGACGGGGGCAATGTGCAGCTTAGATGGTGCAAATGACTTGGCAGAATGCATTGATAATTGGGGCCTCTGGCGGAATTGGGTCCGCGCTGGTGAGCGCGCTTGACGCTCGCGGGGCGGCGGTCATGGGGCTATCGCGAGGCGCTGATGGTCTTGATCTGACGGATGAAGCAGCTGTTGAGCGTGTCATCGGGGCTTTGGACACGCGTTTTGATTTGCTTGTCGTTGCGACAGGCGCGCTTGAGATTAACGCGGCAAAGCCCGAGAAATCGTTGAAGCAACTTACAGCGCAATCCATGCTGGATCAGTTCGCGCTGAATGCAATCGGGCCAGCGCTGGTTATGCGGCACGCGGCGCGTTTGTTGGTGCGTGATAGACCTGCGCATATAGCGGTGCTGTCCGCGCGCGTTGGCTCTATTGGGGATAATCGGCTTGGCGGGTGGTATTCCTATCGCGCGGCGAAGGCGGCGGTGAACCAAATCGTGCGCGGAGCGTCGATTGAACTGGCGCGCTCGCACAGGCATCTCGCCTGTGTGGCGCTGCATCCCGGAACTGTTCAAACGGCATTTACCGAGAAATATGTAGAACGCCACGCATCTGTGCCTGCGTCCAGGGCGGCTGAAAATTTGCTCGATGTGCTTGGGAAGATGAGCCCGGCGCACACCGGCGGGTTCTACGATTACTCGGGAGCAGAGGTTCCGTGGTGATTTTCACCACGTCCAGAGTTTGTCCTTAGTTGCCTGCCTCGGCTGGCTCAACCAATTGACCATTCGCCCAAATGCCTGACACGACTTTTCCATCGGCATATTGCATTTCGCCCTGACCTTCGCGTTTGCCGTCGACAAATGCGCCAACATAGGTGTCGCCCGTTGCATAGCGCGCCGTTCCTTGGCCTGTCATTGCTCCTAGCGCCCATGTGCCTTCATAAGTAAAACCGTCAGCCATTCGGAAAACGCCGCGGCCGTCGCGTTGCCCGTCTTTGAACTGGCCTTCATAGATTGAACCGTCTGTAAACGTCGCGCTGCCCAGACCAGAGATAACATTGTCTACCCAAGCCCCCTCATAGCGATATCCGTCGGGTCGCGTCAGGATGCCTTGTCCGTGATGGCGTGCGCCTTTGAACGCGCCTTCATAAATTGTTCCGTCCGCGTAAACGGCGCGGCCTGAGCCTTCGATCACATTCTCAACCCAGTGACCTTCATAGTTTGCGCCATTTGGATATGTGATCTTGCCCTTGCCTTGTGCGAGGCCATTTTTCACCTGCCCTTCATAGATCGACCCGTCAGGATAGCTCACGCGGCCCGTGCCTTCGATTAGCCCTTTGCTCCATTCGCCCTCATAGATGTAGCCATCAGTGGCTGTGAACGTACCGATCCCTTGGCGCAAATCATCGAGAAAATCACCTTCGTAAATGTCGCCATTTTGATAGGTGACTTTGCCTTTGCCTTCACGGCGTCCAGCAACCAATGCCCCTTCGTAGAGATCACCGTTTGGCTGGATGACTTTGCCCAATCCGCTGAGTTGTCCGCCGCGCCACGGGCCGTCCAGCACCATGCCGTCGCTCAGGGTAAATATGCCGACGCCTTCACGCTGGCCTGCCTGAACCTGCCCCTGATATTCAGACCCGTCCGGATAGGCGATTGTCGCTGCGCCTTCTTTGGCACCGTTTACCCAATCGCCGTTGTAGACGTAGCCATCTGCGCGGCGGAGCACGCCCTTTCCATGCTGTTTGCCGCCGCGAAACGATCCTTCATAGCGGCTGCCATCGGCGCTGATCGAAACGCCTGTGCCTTGGGGGACGCCGTTTTGCCAGCTTCCTTCATAGGTTGATCCATCGCTATAGATGATCTTGCCGATGCCTTCGGGCTTGCCCTTGGCGAATGCCCCTTCATAGACGGCACCATCAGGAAACTGCGCCCGTCCAAGCCCCAAAATCTCGCCCATGACCCATTCGCCTGAGTACGAATAGCCATTAGGTAAACTGTAGGCACCCGCACCATGCTGTAAGCCGTCCTTGAAAGTGCCCTCGTAAACGCCGCCATCGTCATATTGCTTGGTCTGAACGCCGCTGTTCTGGGCTGCAAGCGGGAGCAGTTGAACGGCCAATGCAAGGCTGGAGACTATGGCAAGTGTAGCGAAGCGCATGAAAGGCATCCAATGTTTGGGTCAATAACTTTGCGCAGAGCCTAAATCAGGCCCCCTGCAAGAACAATGGATTTTCGGCGCGTGTCTTTGCGTGGCTCTTTCCCTCGCGCCTAGCTGTGATACATCTGCAAAAACATGAACTGCCGGAGCGCATACTATGACGTCTGTCCCATCCTCTGATCGCTTTCGCATAACCCTTGGTCAGTTGAACCCGACAGTGGGCGATATCGCTGGCAACGCTGCAAAAGCACGAGCGGCTTGGCAGGCCGGGCGCGAAGCCGGTGCTGATCTTGTGGCGCTGCCGGAAATGTTCATTCTGGGGTACAACGCGCAGGACTTGGTGCTGAAGCCCGCTGTGCAAGCGGCATGTCTGTCCGCGATAGAAGCACTGGCGCATGAGTGTGCGGACGGTCCAGCTTTGGCAATCGGGGGGCCGTTTGTCGAAGGTGGCAAGCTCTACAATGCTTATTTCATCTGCCGCAAAGGCAAGATCAGCAGTAAATCTTTGAAGCATCACTTGCCCAACGAGGACGTTTTTGACGAAGTGCGCGTCTTTGACAGCGGACCTTTGGGCGGCCCTTACTCCGTTGGAAATACGCGTATCGGCAGCCCGATTTGTGAAGATGCCTGGCATGAAGATGTGGCTGAAACGCTGGAAGAGACGGGCGCAGAGTTTCTGCTTGTTCCGAATGGTTCCCCCTATTACCGCGGCAAATTCGATGTCCGTATGAACCAGATGGTTGCCCGCGTAATCGAAACGGGTTTGCCGTTGATTTACCTCAATATGGTTGGTGGCCAGGACGATCAGGTCTTTGATGGGGGTTCTTTCGCGCTTAACCCGGGCGGCAAGCTTGCGATGCAGTTGCCTGTGTTTGATGAAGAAATTGCACATGTTGATTTGACGCGGACCGAAGAGGGCTGGCGCATCGAAGATGGTGCAAAAGCGATCATCCCTGGCCAGTTCGAGCAAGATTACCGCGTTTGTGTGCAAGCGTTGCGCGATTATATGGGCAAGACGGGTTTCAAGAAAGTCTTGCTTGGTATGTCGGGCGGGATTGATAGTGCGCTGGTTGCGACCATCGCGGTGGATGCGCTGGGCGGTGAAAATGTGCGCTGCGTAATGTTGCCCTCCGAGTACACCTCTCAAGGGTCGCTGGATGATGCGAAAGATTGTGCAGAGCGGATCGGAGCAGAGTATAATTTCGTACCGATCAAAAGTGGGCGCGATGCGATCACAGATACGCTTGCACCTTTGTTCGAGGGCTATGAGGCGGATGTAACCGAAGAGAACATACAGTCCCGTTTGCGGGGGCTACTGCTTATGGCGATGAGCAACAAATTCGGCTCTATGTTGCTGACGACAGGCAATAAATCCGAGGTCGCCGTTGGTTATGCAACGATCTATGGCGACATGTCTGGCGGCTATAACCCGATCAAGGACATGTACAAAGTGCGCGTGTTCGAGGTGTGCCGCTGGCGCAATAAGAACCACTTTGACTGGATGATGGGCCCAAAGGGCGAAGTGATCCCGCCCTCAATCATCGACAAACCACCATCGGCAGAACTGCGCCCTGACCAAAAAGACAGCGATAGTCTGCCAGATTACCCGATCCTTGACGGAATCTTGGAAATGTTGGTCGATGACGATGCATCTGTCGCCGATTGTGTGGCGGCTGGATATGACCGTGCTGTTGTGAAAAAGATCGAGCATCTGCTTTATATTTCTGAATACAAGCGCTTCCAATCCGCGCCCGGTACGCGCCTGTCGCGCCGCGCGTTCTGGCTTGACCGGCGTTATCCGATTGTAAACCGCTGGCGGGATAACGGGTAGCCTGACGATTGAAAAGCGTTGGGTTAACGCGCGCCCGATATGGTCTAGGTTGAGCTTAAAAGCTCGTAACCCGGTGTCGTATAGGCTTTGACCAAAGTGATTGGCTCCTCAGCAAACCACGTTGTTCGCTCAATAACCAAAAGCGCGCTACCTTCGGGGATATTCAAGGTCTCGGACAACGCCTCATCCGAGGAAATTGCATAGAACCTAAGCGTGCAGCGCGTGTAGGGTTTGTTTCTAACCAACCACTCGTTTGCACTTTCACGGTTCAGATCGACATCGATGATATCGGGAACGGTTTTGGTGCTAATCCAGCGATCCTCGTAGATATGCGGCTTGTGATCGGACAGATGTAGCGCCCTAACGCGCAGCATTGTGCTTGGTTCCGGTTGCTCGAACTTGCCCGCAATTTCGATCGGAACTTCAGCAAATCGCTGATCTATCAGTTGATAGCCATAGACGCTCCCGCGCTTTTCGACTTCGCGCCTTGTAATGGGGATATCCAATGTGGCGCGGGTGACCGGGTCGGCACGCACGTTGGTGCCGCCCTTGCGCTTGCGCTCGACAATGCCTGCGTCAGACAAATCGCGCATTGCGCGCTGCACAGTAGAGCGTGCACATCCCAGCTGAGCGGCAATGTCCGCATCGCGCGGTAGCTTGTCGCCGGGCGCATAAGTGCGGTTAAGTATGCTGGCACGGATCTGGTCGCGTACTTCTTTCCAGGACTGTCGTGTGCCTTGGGTCAAATATCTTGCTCCAACTCTGCCATTGTGGCGATGAAAGTCTTTGTTATCTGCTCGCGGGCGATGTGGCGACCCTGTTTAACCATATGACGCCCCGCGCTCCAGACATCGCTGATGCAGTGTTGCCCGTTTCCGCCAAAGATGAGCGTATCCAGCGCCATATCTCCTGTGCGGTTCGCACCCCATTCGTTGTCCAGATCGAGGCCGAGAATATCTGCGGTCTTGCCCACAGCCAAAACGCCGCTGTCGCGCCCGCCTGCCTGTGCGCCGCCAACGACTGCAGCATCAAACAACACACGACCAGTCGAGCGATCCGGGGTTGCCAGTGCCGCGCGGCTTTTGTCGCGAAGGCGTTGCGAATATTCGAGTGTTTTCAATTCGTCAAAGAGCGAAATATGCACGTTTGAATCCGAGCCAAAGCCGACTTTGCCATTCAGGCCCAAATAGTGCGTGCCATTGAAAATCCCGTCGCCAAGATTGGACTCGGTGATCGGGCAAAGGCCTGCAACTGCGCCAGTGTGCGCCAGCGCTTGGGTTTCCTGTTCGGTCATTTGGGTGCAATGGATCAGGCACCAGTTCGGATCGACGTTGTAATTCGCCAAAAGCCATTCAGTCGGACGTGCGTTGACGTGGGCCAGCACTTCGTCCACTTCAGCGACCTGTTCGGCCAGATGCATATGGATCGGGCCTGACCCACCCAAGTCGACGGAGCGGTCCAAGCCGAATTTATCCACTGCACGAAGCGAGTGTGGGGCGACGCCGATGCGGAAATCTTGCGCGCCAGCGGCGATGGCTTGGCGCGCGCCTTCGTGCAAGCGGGTGAATTGCTCAGGGTCATTTCCAAATCGGCGCTGCCCGCCTGCCAAGGGGCGCTTGTCCAAACCGCCAAACTGATAGAGCACGGGGAGCAGGGTCAGACCAATCCCCGCCTGGCTTGCGGCTGCAATGATACGTTCGGAAAGCTCTGCAAGATTGGCATAGGGCACGCCACCTGCGTCGTGGTGAAGATAGTGGAACTCTGCGACGCCCGCATAACCAGCCTCTAGCATCTCAAGGAATACCTGTGCTGCGATGGCCTCGATCTGATCTGGTGTCAGTTGATCGAGGAACTTGTACATCAACCGCCGCCACGTCCAGAAGCTATCGCGCGGGTCAGGGCCACGTGCTTCGGTCAGCCCCGACATCGCGCGCTGAAAGGCGTGGCTGTGCAGGTTAAGCGGTGCTGGCAACGCCAGTCCAACGGTGGGCTTGGCACCAGCAGGGGCAGCTTGCAGATGCACGATTCGTCCACCTTGCACGCCAATTTCGACGTCCTGTTCCCAACCGTTTGGCGTAAGCGCTTGTTTGGCGATGATTTTTTGCACGACAAGAATTCCTTGACTTAATTATGTAGCTACATATTAATTAAAAGTACGCTCTTAATCAAGGTGCATCAATGACCAATACGATCCTGCTCACTGATCTAACGGCAGCCTCGATGGCTGATGAACTGGCTGGTTACGGTCTTGTAACCGATGCAGGCATCGCGATTGAGAAGGGGAAAATTGCATGGATCGGCCCTATGGCAGAGTGTCCGGGTGAATATGCCTCGTTCGACAAGTATCCTTGCGGCGGGCGGCTGGTTACACCGGCTTTGATCGACTGCCACACCCATATTGTTCATGGCGGCAATCGCGCGCAAGAATTCGAGATGCGCCTTGAAGGGGCCAGTTACGAAGAGATCGCACGGGCGGGTGGCGGCATCGTCTCGACGGTGAAAGCGACACGCGACACGGGTGACGCTGACTTGCTGGCGAGTGCCTTGCGCCGCGTTGACGCTCTGATCGCCGAGGGCGTTGCAACTGTTGAAATCAAGTCCGGCTACGGCCTGGATCAAGAGACGGAACTAAAAATGCTGCGCGTTGCGCGCGCTGTTGCGAAAGAGCGCCCTATCCATGTCTCGACCAGCTTTCTGGGTGCGCATGCTGTGCCTGCTGGCAGTGATGCGGACGTCTATATTGACGAAATTTGCATTCCCACGCTCATAGCGGCGCACGCTGAAGGCCTTGTGGATGTGGTGGATGGATTTTGCGAAGGTATTGCATTTGATGCCGCGCAAATGCGCCGGGTTTTCGTGGCGGCCAAAGCGTTGGGATTGCCAGTAAAGCTACACGCCGAGCAGCTAAGTAACATTGGCGGCACCGCGCTAGCCGCAGAATTCGGGGCGCTTTCTGCCGATCATGTGGAATATGCAACAGACGCGGATGCGGCCAAGCTGGCCAAATCGGGAAGCGTCGCGGTGATCTTGCCCGGCGCATTCTATGCCATTCGCGAAGAACAAGCCCCGCCTGTTAATGCGTTTCGCAAGCATGGTGTGCCCATGGCGGTTGCGACGGACTGGAACCCCGGCTCTTCGCCTCTGGGATCGCTATTGTTGGCAATGAACATGGCCTGCACTCTGTTCCGCCTTACACCCGCCGAGGCGCTGAGCGGTGCCACCAAAAACGCAGCGCGCGCGCTGGGTCTGGCGGATCGCGGTGTGCTGGCCGCGGGCATGCGCGCCGATCTGGCGATCTGGGATGTGCAAAGCCCTGCGGAACTTTCTTACGGCATTGGCATCAATCCACTGCACAAACGCATTTTCGGGGGTGAGCTATGAGCATTGAATTATTTCCTGGATCAACTGACCTCGAAACGCTTGCGCGAATTTGGCGTGGTACTGAACCTGTTGCGCTCGTTCGAAGTGCGCATGCTGCAATCCAAAGTTCTGCCGAATTGGTTGCAACTGCAGCGCAAGGCAAGGAAGCGATCTACGGGATCAACACCGGCTTTGGCAAACTGGCCTCGGTGAAGATTCCGCCGGAAGATACGGCGCAGTTGCAACGTAATCTGGTGCTGTCCCATTGCTGTGGCGTGGGTGAACCATTGGAGCGCGCCACAACGCGGTTGATGATGGTCCTCAAACTACTGTCCCTCGGGCGCGGTGCCTCTGGCGTGCGTGTCGAGGTATGCACCCTATTAGAGCAGATGATTGCAGCGGATGTCATGCCGCTTGTTCCCGTGCAGGGATCAGTTGGCGCATCTGGCGATCTTGCTCCGTTGGCCCATATGGCTGCTGTTATGATGGGCGCAGGTGAAGCTGCCATCCATGGGCAGGTTATGAGCGGCGCAGCGGCACTCGAAAAGGCTGGACTTACGCCGATCGAGTTGAAGGCCAAAGAAGGACTGGCGCTGCTCAATGGCACGCAATTTTCGACCGCTTGTGCGTTGGCCGGGTTTTTCGATAGCTGGCGTTTGATTGAGGCTTGCCTCGTTACGGCGTCCCTATCCACCGATGCGATCATGGGCTCGACCGCGCCTTTGCGTTCGGAAATTCACACACTACGCGGACATCAAGGTCAGATCGACGTTGCGGCGGCTATGTCCGCTCTTCTTGACGGGAGCGAAATTCGCGAAAGCCACCGCGACGGTGACACACGAGTGCAGGACCCATACTGCATTCGTTGCCAACCACAGGTCACGGGGGCTGCGCTCGATCTGCTTCGATTTGCGGCGCGCACGCTAGAGATCGAGGCCAATGCGGTCACAGACAACCCGCTGGTATTGAGCGAGAGCGGCGATATCGTGTCGGGCGGCAATTTCCATGCCGAGCCGGTAGCCTTTGCAGCCGACCAGATTGCCATGGCTGTTTCCGAGATAGGTTCTATCGCGCAGCGACGTGTTGCTTTGATGGTTGATCCGACCCTTTCATTCGATTTGCCAGCATTCCTGTCACCCAAGCCCGGGATCAATTCCGGCTTTATGATTGCAGAGGTGACGACGGCAGCGCTGATGTCCGAGAACAAGCATCTCGCACATCCGTGCAGCATCGATTCCACACCGACCTCGGCCAATCAGGAAGACCACGTCAGCATGGCCGCGCATGGTGCGCGCAGGCTCAAGCGGATGAACGAAAATCTGGCCGTTATCTTGGGAATTGAGGCAATGTGTGCCGTCCAAGGCGTAGAAGAACGCGGGCCGCTCAAAACCTCAGATGCACTTCAACAAGCAGTGCAGGCCTTCCGTAGCCAAGTTACGCGGCTTGAAGATGATCGCTACATGGCAGGTGACATCAAGGCGGCTGCCGAGCTGATATCATCCGGGATTTTCACACGGGCGAGCGGGGCGATGTTGGCGTTATGATCGACCTTGAAATCACTCGGGGCAATAGCCCGCTCGTGTTAGGTTTGCCCCATACTGGAACCCATATCCCAGAGGGTATTCTTGAGGGCTTGAACGAAACAGGCCGCGCGATTTCGGACACGGACTGGCATATACATACGCTTTATGAAGGGCTGGTTGAGGGCGTAAGCAGTGTACGCACGCCGATCCATCGCTATGTGATTGATACCAATCGCGATCCTTCAGGCGAAAGTCTTTATCCTGGGCAAAACACCACGGGGCTTTGCCCGTTGACGGACTTTGACGGGCTGTCGCTTTATCGCGACGGACAAGAGCCGGATGCAGCAGAGATCGAGCGCCGCCGCATTGCGTATCACGCGCCTTATCATGCGGCTTTGCAAGCAGAGCTGGACCGCGTTCGCGCAATCCACGGATTTGCAATCCTGTATGACTGCCATTCCATCCGCAGCAACATTCCGTTTCTGTTTGACGGAACGCTGCCTGATTTCAACATCGGCACTAATCTGGGCACCACTTGCGCGCCTGAAATTGAAAGCGCTGTCGTCGGTATTTGCCAAGATGCCAAAGCTTACAGCACTATTCTGAACGGTCGCTTTAAAGGCGGCTGGACAACGCGCCACTATGGCCAGCCCGCAAATGGCCAGCACGCTATTCAGATGGAAATCGCCCAAGCAAATTACATGGGCGAGGAACCTCCTTGGATCTACGTTGATGAGTGCGCCAATCGCTTGCGCGGACATCTCAAAATTATTCTTGAAACACTAACAGCTTGGAGGCCCGCATGAGCGATCCACGTAAAAATACACGCGATATCTATCCCCCCACTGGACCCGAATTGAACGCGAAAAGCTGGATGACCGAAGCACCATTGCGGATGCTGATGAACAACCTGCATCCTGATGTGGCTGAAAACCCGCATGAATTGGTGGTTTATGGTGGCATCGGACGCGCGGCACGCACTTGGGAAGATTTTGACACGATCGTTGCCAGCCTCAAAGATCTTGAAGAGGACGAAACGCTCGTCGTGCAATCGGGCAAGCCGATTGCCATCGTCAAAACACACACAGACGCCCCGCGCGTTTTGATCGCCAACTCTAACCTCGTGCCTCATTGGGCTACTTGGGATCACTTCAACGAGCTCGATAAAAAGGGTCTGGCGATGTACGGCCAGATGACCGCCGGTTCGTGGATCTACATCGGCTCACAAGGCATCGTTCAGGGCACTTACGAGACCTTTGTTGAAGCGGGACGTCAGCATTTCGATGGTGATTTGACTGGCAAATGGATTCTTACAGGCGGGCTTGGCGGCATGGGCGGCGCACAGCCTCTCGCGGCGGTCATGGCTGGTGCTTGCTGCCTTGCGGTTGAGTGTAACCCTGACAGCATCGATTTCCGCCTGCGCACCCGCTACGTCGATGAAAAAACCGACAACCTTGATGAAGCCTTGGCGATGATCGAAAAATGGACTGCCGCTGGCGAAGCTAAATCCGTTGCCTTGCTTGGCAATGCGGCTGATGTCTTCCCCGAGCTCTACAAGCGCGGTATTCGCCCCGATATCGTCACCGACCAGACCAGCGCGCATGACCCAATCAATGGCTATCTGCCCCAAGGCTGGACGATGGCGCAGTGGAAGGAAAAGCGCGAAAGCGATCCTAAGGCCGTTGAAAAAGCTGCGCGGGCGTCGATGAAGACACAGGTTGCAGCGATGGTTGATTTCCACAACGCTGGCGTACCGACCGTCGATTACGGCAACAACATCCGCCAGATGGCTTTGGAAGAAGGGCTTGAAGATGCCTTTGCCTTCCCGGGTTTTGTCCCTGCCTATATCCGGCCTCTGTTTTGCCGCGGCATCGGCCCGTTCCGCTGGGCTGCTCTTAGCGGTGATCCCGAAGATATCTACAAGACCGACCAGAAGATGAAGGAACTCTTCCCCGAGAATAAACACTTGCACAACTGGCTTGATATGGCGCGTGAGCGGATTGCGTTCCAAGGCTTGCCTGCGCGTATCGCCTGGATCGGCCTGGGGGATCGCCACCGTGCGGGCCTTGCATTCAACGAAATGGTTGCCAACGGCGAGCTGAAAGCCCCCGTTGTCATCGGCCGCGACCATCTGGACTCAGGCTCGGTCGCCTCGCCTAACCGCGAAACAGAGGCGATGATGGATGGCTCTGACGCTGTGTCTGACTGGCCGCTTTTGAATGCGCTGGTGAACACCGCTTCTGGTGCCACATGGGTCAGCCTGCATCACGGCGGCGGCGTTGGCATGGGCTTCTCGCAGCATTCCGGTGTTGTGATCTGTGCCGATGGTTCGCCCGAAGCCGCAAAGCGGATCGAGCGTGTGCTTTGGAATGATCCGGCCTCAGGCGTATGGCGTCATGCAGATGCCGGTTATCCGGAAGCCATCGAGTGCGCAAAGGTTAACGGACTTCGCCTGCCACGTATCCTGGGGAATTAAGGCCCATGCATTACGATCCCACTACAGAAGACTGCCCGCTGCCCTTTTCGCCTTTTAAGGCCTGTACTGTGCCGCGCCCGATTGGCTGGCTCTCGACCGTCAGTAAGGACGGCGTTCACAACCTGGCACCTTATAGTCAGTGGCAAAACCTGACCTTTGATCCGCCCATGGTGATGTTTGCAGCAAACCAGTATCCCGACGGGCGGCGCAAAGACACGGTGCTGAACGCAGAAGAAACCGGTTGGTTTGTCTGGAACATGGCAACCTATGATCTGCGCGAAGCGGTGAATATCTCTGCGATGGCGCTTGCGCGTGATGAGGACGAGTTCGAGCGTGCTGGCGTCACCAAAGCAGCCTGCATGGATGCACCGGGTGCGCGGGTCGCGGAAAGTCCCTGTCACTTTGAGTGTAAGTATCTGTCTACGCATCGTCTGCCGGGCAATAGCCCGGTTGGCACCATAGATGTGGTCTACGGGCAGGTCATGCGCATTCATGTGGCTGACGAGGTAATTTTGCCTTCGGGCAAGATCGACATCCCCAAAATCCAACCCATCGCTCGCATGGGTTACTACGATTACGCTCGCATCAGCGAGACGTTCGAAATGCGCATTCCAAGCGCATCAGGGGTCGCGGAAGACGGCCTCGAAGGAAAACCAACCTCAACCAATACCAACTAGGAGAATACCAATGGATAGACGTAAATTTCTCGCTGCTGCAGGTGTCGGCACCGTCGCTTCAACACTTGCAGCGCCAGCGATTGCGCAAGACAAGCGCCAGTGGAAAATGGTCACAGCATGGCCAAAGAACCTGCCTGGCCCGGGCGTTGCTGCCCAAACTCTTGCAGATCGCATCACAACCTTGTCTGGTGGCCGCATTGAAGTGCGTCTTTTTCCAGCAGGTGAACTTGTCCCGGGTCGCGGCGTGTTTGACGCGGTCAGCGAGGGTACGGCCGAGCTTTATCACGCCGTTCCTGCCTATTGGGGCAGCAAGTCCAAAGGTATCCTTCTATTCGGTTCCCAGCCTTTCGGTCTGCGCGCAGACGAACAGTTCGGTTGGCTTTACCACGGTGGTGGTCAGGCGCTTTATGACGAAATGTATGGACGTTTTGGCATCAAGCCATTCCTTTGCGGTAACTCTGGCCCACAGTGGGGCGGGTGGTTCCGCAACGACATCAACTCTGCCGAAGATCTTAAGGGGCTGAAGTTCCGCACAACCGGTCTAGCTTCTGAAATGGCGGCGAAACTGGGAATGGCCGCTGAAGCCATGTCCGGCCCTGCAATGTTCCAGGCGCTGCAAACCGGCGCTCTTGATGCGGGCGAGTTTATCGGCCCTTGGACCGATAGCGCACTTGGCTACCATCAGGTTGCTAAGAACTACTACTGGCCCGGTGTTGGCGAACCTTCTTCTGCAGAGGAATGCGGCGTCAACAACGGCGCTTACAACGAGCTTCCAGATGATCTGAAACAGGTTGTCAGCCTTGCCTGCGAAAGCCTCTACAACCCGGTCTGGACCGAATACACAACCAAGCACGCGGCGGCGTTGAAGAAATTGGTTGCCGATGAAGGCGTTCAGGTGAAAATGTTCCCGGAGGACGTCATCACAGCGATGGGTAAAGCTGCTGGTGAAGTCATCGACGAGCTGCGTCAGGACGACGACGAGCTGGTCAAGCGCATCACAGAGAGCTTCATCTCCTACCGCGATTCCGTCGGTGCCTACATGGTCTATGCGGATAACGGCCAAATGAACGCACGTGCGGCGGTCATGGGTTACTAAGACGCTTGCCCGCGCGGAGTTTTTCGCGCGGGCATTTCACCGCTTTGGGAGGCGCAGATGGAAAAACTAGCGAATACAATTGACGCTTTTAACACGGGTGTTGCGCATGTTGCGCGATGGCTGGCGCTATTTATGGTGCTGGTGCAATTCACCATCGTGGTTGGGCGATATGCGTTTGGTGTGAACTCCATCGCGGCCCAGGAAAGCGTGCTATATATGCATGCCACTTTGTTCATGCTGGGTGCTGGTTATACGCTACTGGTCGATAAGCATGTGCGCGTGGATGTGTTTTACGCCAAGGCCAGCCCGCAAAATCAAAGACGCATCGACATTTTCGGCCATCTGTTCTTGCTGCTGCCGTCCATGACCGCGCTGCTTTACTGGTCATGGCCCTCTGTGCGCAATTCCTGGAAAATTCTCGAAGGCCCCCTTTCAGTTGGCGGCATTGAAGCGGTCTTTCTGATGAAGACGCTGATCCCCGCTTTTTGCGTTCTTGTGATGCTTCAATCCGTGTCCTTGTTGATCCGGCTCTTTATGCAAAGGCCCTCATCATGATGGAATATCTTGACCTTATAATGTTCGCCGCGCTTATGGGCGCGATCCTTTTGGGCTTTCCCGTTTCTTTCTCTATTGCGGGTGTTGCCATCATTTTTGCCTATATCGGCTGGTACACAGGGCATATGGATGTCACCCTTCTTGGTGCCATGGGCCAACGGGTGTTTGGCCTTTTGTCCAACAACGTTCTGATTGCGATCCCGCTGTTCGTTCTTATGGGTGCAGTGCTTGAAAAAAGTCGCATCGCAGAAGAATTGCTCGACACGATGGGCCGCTTATTCGGTCAGCTTCGCGGCGGCTTGGGCATTTCGGTTGTCTTGGTTGGTGCGCTGCTTGCAGCTTCGACGGGCATTGTGGGCGCGACTGTGGTTGCCATGGGTATGATCGCGCTGCCAACGATGCTGCGCTCTGGTTATGATCCGCGCGTTGCCTCTGGTATCGTGTGCACGGCAGGGACGCTCGGGCAAATCATCCCGCCTTCGACTTTGTTGATTATCCTTGCGGATGTGATGTCGAATGCATTTCAGCAGGCGCAATACGAGCAAGGCAAGTTCACTGTTGAGGCGCTGTCTGTTGGCCAATTCTTCGCGGCCGCGGTCATTCCAGGATTGATGCTGGTCAGCCTTTACTTGATCTATATCCTTTTGCGCGGCTGGTGGCGTCCGCAGGACATGCCGCCTGCACCCGCTGATCTGGCTAAACCCGATCGCGCTGAAGTGATCCGCGCTGTTGTTCCACCTGTTCTGCTGATCTTCGCAGTGCTTGGCGCTATCCTTGGCGGTATTGCTACCCCGACCGAAGCCGCGTCTGTGGGTGCTGTCGGCGCGCTGCTGATGACGGGTCATCGTTTGGGCGTTAACCCAAAACTGATCTTGCTGGGTACTTTCGCCTTTATTGCGCTGGGTATTCTGGCGGGCATCTTTCCGGTCAGGTTTCAACGCAATGATCTGAGCACGGGCACTTTCGCGCTGGGCATAGGTTATGCAGCCCTGGCAGTAAGCGGCGCGATTGCGGTTCTTCTGGCCTTGCGCAGCGCGTTCAAAGAGAAAGTCGTGCACGAGGCGATTGGATCAACCTTGACGATGACCTCAATGATCTTTGCGACCATTCTGGCAGCAGGGATGTTCAGCCTGGTCTTTATCGGTCTGGGCGGAGAAGAGCGCGTCGCGGCCATCCTCGGCAACATGCCGGGCGGTGCAACCGGGGCGTTGGTGTTCTGTATGATCTTTATTTTCTTTCTGGGGTTCTTTTTGGACTTCGTTGAAATCTCGGTCATCGTTCTACCCCTTGTTACACCAACGCTTATTCTGTTGGGACATGACCCGATCTGGCTGGGCGTGCTGATCGCGATCAACCTGCAAACCAGTTTCCTAACACCGCCTTTTGGGTTCTCGTTGTTCTACTTGCGAGGGGCCGCGCCGAAAGAGGTCACGACAGGACATATCTATGCGGGCGTCGTACCTTTTATCGGGATTCAGGCTGTCGGGGTGATCTTGATCTGGTTTCTGCCATCGATTGCAACTTGGCTGCCATCGGTTCTGTTTTAAGCACGAATAAGGATCGGGGCCCTCGCATTGCGCAGGGCCCCGTTTGTTGGCTTTTTCAACCTTTTGCCAAAACCGCATCGATGTCGGCGGCGCTATGTCGGTTGGGAAGTTGTTCGTTCTCTGCACCCCATGACGCATTGACGATCTTGCCACGTTTCACGGCCTCGCGCGCGCCAATCTGCGCCGTCCAGCGTTGCAGGTGCTTGTAGCTTTTCACATCAAGGAATGTGCCCGCATCATAGGCACCGCCCATGGCCAGACGGCCATACCAAGGCCAAGTTGCCATATCTGCGATGGAATACTCACTTCCTGCTAGATATTCGTTCTCGGCCAAGTGGCGATCCAGAACGTCCATCTGGCGCTTCACTTCCATTGCAAAGCGGTTGATCGGGTACTCCATTTTGTAAGGCGCATAGGCGTAAAAGTGGCCAAATCCGCCCCCCAAATAGGGCGCGCTACCCATTTGCCAGAACAACCAGTTAAAGCATTCGACGCGCGCTTGGCCCTCGGGAATGAAAGCCCCGAATTTTTCGGCCAGATACATCAGGATCGAAGCACTTTCAAAGACGCGAACAGGCGTATCGCCAGAGAAATCCATCAGCGCAGGAATTTTCGAATTAGGATTCACATCGACAAATCCCGATGAAAACTGTTCGCCCTCGCCAATGTTGATGATCCACGCATCGTACTCAGCGCCTGTGTGGCCTGCGGCTAGAAGCTCTTCCAGCATCACCGTGACTTTCACGCCGTTGGGCGTCGCCAAGGAGTGAAGCTGCAAGTCATGTTCGCCGCGCGGCAGATCTTTGTCGTGGGTTGGCCCGGCGATCGGTCGGTTGATCGAGGCGAATTTGCCACCGCTTTCCTGATCCCATGTCCAAACTTCAGGGGGAGTATATTCAGTCGTATCGCTCATTGAATCAGCTTTCTTTTGGAGTGAATAAGGTTTTGTAGTCCTCGCGAAGAGCGTTCTTTTGGACTTTGCCCATGGTGTTGCGGGGCAGTGCGTCGATGACGATTATTCTGCGGGGGTGCTTGAATCGGGCAAGCTCTACGTTGCAAGCGGCCATGATCTGGGCCATGTCAGGTCCGTCGCCGTCGGACACCACGACTGCAACAGGGCTTTCCCCGAAATCTGGATGCGGGACGCCAATCACGGCGCTTTCTTTCACGCCGGGTTGCGCGTCAATCACCAGTTCCAGTTCCTTAGGATAGATGTTGTAGCCGCCGGAAATAATCAAATCCTTGCCGCGTCCGACAATCTGAACGTAGCCGTCTTCATCGAGCAAACCCAAGTCACCAGTTATAAAGAAACCATCCTCGCGCAACTCTTCACGGGTTTTTTCAGGCATCTGCCAATAGCCTTTGAACACATTGCGTCCGCGCACTTCGAGCACACCAATTTCGCCCTGCGCCAATTCTGCGCCGGTGACGGGATCGCATACTTTCAGCTCGACGCCGGGCAATGGAAAGCCGACCGTGCCGGCCTTGCGTGTCCCAATTAGCGGGTTGGAAGTGTTCATATTGGTTTCGGTCATCCCGTAGCGTTCAAGGATGCGTTGACCTGTGAGCGCCTCGAATTGTTCGTGGGTTTCTGCGAGCATCGGCGCAGAGCCTGAGATGAACAAACGCATATGCGCCGCCGCCTCGCGGGTGAATCCATCATGATCCAGCAAACGCGTGTAGAAAGTCGGCACGCCCATCATCGACGTGGCGCGCGGCATGTGTGCCAGGATCGTGTCAGGGTCGAACGCGGGCATGAAAACCATCGCCCCGCCCGCAAGCAACATCACATTGCTGGCAACGAAAAGACCATGCGTGTGGAAAATTGGCAGCGCATGAAGCAACACATCGCTTTCAGTGAAGCCCCAGTAATCCTTCAGAACTTCGCTATTGGACAAAAGGTTGTCCTGCGTCAGCATGGCCCCCTTGGAGCGACCCGTTGTACCTGATGTATAAAGGAAGGCAGCCAGATCATCCGCACTTCGCGCGACGGTTTGGGTTGTTTCCGGTTGCTTTGCGGCAGCCTGCATCAGCGTGCCGCTACCATCTGCGGCAAGGGTCATAAGTCGGGCGTTTGTTCGTGCTGTGATCTTGGCAATATCAGCCTCTTTAGCTGGATCACACACGACGAGTTTCGCCTCGGAATTTTCGATGAAATACGCTAGTTCATGCGCTGTGTAGGCGGTGTTAAGGGGCAGGAAGATAACGCCCTTTTGCACGCAGGCAGCATAGACCGCGAGTGCCTCGGGCGACTTCGCAGCCTGCAGGGCCAATCTGTCGCCAGCGTTCAAACCGATCGCGTCTAACACCCCGCCAATTTGTGCCGCCATGCGCAAAAAAGCATCGTGGCTCAGGGTCGAGCCATCGAGCAGATGCAAAAAAGCTGTATCCTTACCCAAATGCGGAGCAAAGAGTGCGTCAAATAGTGGGTTGGTCATGATGCCTCGCTGACGGTCTCGCGTATCAGATCGCCGTCAAACTGCCCTTTGATGCCGATACACACAATCCCTAAAGGCGCATTCGCGGGTGCTTCGGTGATCTCTGAGCGCTTGCCAACGATGTGTAGGGCTTTGCGTTGGCCATGGGGGAGAGGGTCGAAAAAACCCTTCGCACGGGTGACATGCATGCCCTCAGAAGTAAGGGCCTTCACCAACGCCTCGCCATCCAACGCTTCGGTGCAGGGCAGGGCGATGCTGTCAAAAAGGCCGTCGGCATGCCCTGCTGGTCCACCGGTTTGAGGCGTTGCGCCAAGGCCGAGGATCATTTCGATAGGGGCTTTGCCATGTTCCGCCGGCAGAGATCGCGCATGCGGCGCAATCAGGCTCAACCACTCTTGCAGGGGCGCGACATCATCAATCAGATCAGTCTTGTTCATCACCACCAGATCAGCATCGGCCAACTGGCGCGTGATCGTGTCACCGATATATTCATCCGAGGCAGCGGTGCGAACGGTTTCTGCATCTACCAGAACAACAGTTCCGTCGGGAACAAGACCATCCAGCAGGCTGACGGAGGCAGAGATCGCGGATGGAATTGCGACGCCAGAGCATTCGATCACAACTTGATCGGGGCGCGTTGCAAGCTTGGTCATATCCATCAACGCTGCGCTTAGATCAGATCCGAAAGAGCAACAAATGCATCCGCCAGCGATTGAGATGAGATCATCGCCTTGCGCCTCGATCAGGTCTTCATCAATCGCAAGAGCGCCGAATTCGTTCACAAGGATCGCCAGCTTGCGACCGTTCGCGGTGCGCAGCAAATGGTTCACGAGCGTGGTTTTACCCGCGCCCAGATATCCGCCGATGATCGTGACCGGGATCGGTTCAGGCATCGGCGGCAGCAAACACACGCCCGCCTTGGACGGTTCCCCAGACGTCAACGTCTTTCAGATCTTCGGGCTTCGATTCACGCGGATCGCTTTCCAGCACGGCAAAATCAGCGCGTTTGCCGACCTCGATCGAGCCGATTTCCCCATCCATATGTAGCGTATAAGCTGCGCCCATCGTGATCGCCCAGAGCGCCTCATCTACTGTGATCTTCTCGTGCTCGCCCTGAACGCGTCCTGAACGCGTCAGGCGGTTCACGGCGCACCATGCGGTGAACAAAGGCCCAAGTGGCGTGATCGGCGCATCCGAATGCACTGCAATCGGAACGCCGCAATCCAGCGCGGTGCGCGCCGCGTTCATACGAAGCGCGCGGTCGGGACCAACAGTCAGGTTGTAATGTTCATCGCCCCAATAGAACTGGTGGTTCGCAAACAGGTTAACGCACATATCCAGCTTGGCCATTTTTTCAAACTGTGCGCGGTCCGCCAACTGGCAATGTTGTAGCACAAAGCGGTGATCGTTCGAGGGGTGTTTCTTCAGCGCCAGTTCAAGCTTTTCAATGGCAAGCTGGGTGGCCTGATCGCCATTCGTATGCGTATGGATTTGCAAGCCTTCTTCTAAGGCGAGTTCGTAAATCTCTTGCATCTGTTCGGGCGAAACGTACCAAAGTCCGTTCGGTGCGCCATTGTGATAACCAGGCCAGCGCAAACGCGCGGAAAAGCCTTGGATCGACCCATCTGCAACCAATTTGATCCGTCCGAGGCTGAGCCGATCGGTCGATAACTTTTTCAAACGCGCGACTTCGGGGATAAGCTCGGACGGCGACAGCCCGAGGAAGAAGCGCAGCGGCACGACACATGCGGGAAAACTCGCCTCGCCCGTAACGCGCAGCAGCATCTCGACAGAATCGGGTTCAAGACGTGCGGCCAGATCGGTCACGGTCGTAACGCCGGTGCGCACACAAAGCCGCGCGAAGTCACGCAAGCCGCGCTCGTCAGCGTCGGTCATCGAGCGGTTCATGCCTACGTGCACACCGACAGGTGTCATCGCATCGGGGCCCCTGAGTTCGCCAGTAGGTTTGCCATCGCTGCCAAGCGTGATGCCGGGGTGGTTGATACCGCTCTTCATCAGGCCCGCCAGTTCCAAAGCCTTTGTATTCACATAAAGGATATGACCAGAGGCATTCATCACGCCGACAGGTCGCGTCGTGCTAACGCTATCCAGCTGGGCGCGGGTGACGGGTTTGTTTTCCAAATAGATCGGATCAAGCTGCCAGCCCGTCAAAGGTGCGTCAGGGTCTTCCAGCTTTGCCTCGGCTGCCTTCAAGGCTTCGAGCACCTCTTCAATGCTCTGGCTACCTTTCCAGACCTTGCCGTCGGGGTCCATGCGATCAAAGTATCCGCAGTACACATACCGCCAAAGCGTGCCTTCCATCGTATGTGCGTGGCCTTCAACAAGACCCGGAAACAGCACCTTGTCTGCAAAGCGTTCATCAAGTTCAAAGTCACCCCATTTCGCGACTTCTTCCAAGGAACCTACCGCCAAAATGCGCCCTTCGCGAATCGCCACATGGCTGGCGTCGGGCTTTTGAGGGTTCATCGTCACAATTTTTTTGGCAGAAAATACGGTGGTTTTCATAGGAATCCCTTTGCAGCACATGGGTCAGTTTCTTCACCGTAAGCGGGTTTTGTTCGTGTGCAAACAAATTTTGCACATATTCCTTTTGCCGTTACGTTCTTGGTCAAGACAGGGAAAACAGTTGCATAAACGTAAAGGAGGCGTTTAGTCTGACCTTACAAAAACAAGAAAAATAACAATCCAACCAACACGGGAGTTATCATGAAGCATTTTGTCAAAGGGCTGACCGCAAGCGTTGCGCTTGCCGCAGTCATGGCGACGAGCGTCGTCGCTGAAGAAATCAAGAAAGGTGGCACGCTGGTTACTGTGATCGGCACCAATGTGCGTAACCTGAACTCGGCTGTGCAGTCGGGCATCGCGACGGGTTTCCCCGGTTCGCAGCTTTTTGCATCGCCTTTGCGGTATGACGAAAACTGGGATCCGCAGCCCTATCTGGCCGAAAGCTGGGACGTTTCTGAAGACGGGCTGACTGTTACGCTGAACCTTGTCAAGAATGCCAAGTTTCATGATGGCACTCCACTGACTTCGGAAGATGTCGCTTTCTCGGTTGATGTCATCAAGGCGAACCACCCGTTCAAATCCATGTTTGCACCTGTGGAAAGCGTGGACACGCCGGATGCGCATACTGCGGTTCTGAATCTCAGCCAGCCGCACCCTGCGCTGATGCTGGCGATGTCAGGTCAGTTGATGTCGATCATCCCGAAACACATCTATGGCGATGTGCCTGTTGAGGAAGTCAAAACGCACCCGCGCAACAACGAGAACCCTGTTGGGTCGGGTCCGTTCAAGTTGCTTGAATACAAGAGCGGCGAGCATGTGATCCTTGAGCGCTTTGATGATTTCTTTATGGAAGGACGTCCGTACCTAGACAAGGTTGTCATGCGCATCATTGCTGATCCTGCTGCGCGCGCGATTGCCTATGAGAACGGCGAAATTATGTTGGGCGCTTTCGAGCAAGCTCCGCGTATCATCAACCGTTTGAAGAAGGTCGATAGCCTGACGGTCACACCGAAAGGCTACGGTGCAATCGGTCCGCTCGATTGGCTCGCGATGAACACGCAAAGCGGCCCGCTAAAGGATGTGCGCGTGCGTCAGGCGATTGCCCATGCCGTGGACAAGAACTTTGTTCACAAGGCAATTATGCAAGGCACGGCGGCGGACAGCCGTACAGGTATTCACCCTGATAGCCCGCTCTACAACGGCGATGTGCCAGATTACCCGCTTGATCTGGACAAGGCGAACGCGCTTCTGGACGAAGCCGGCTTTCCTTTGAAAGACGGCACACGCTTTGCGCTAACGATTGATTTCGGCTGGCCAGATGTGAAGCCGCAGGTAGAATATGTCAAAGCCTCGCTGAAGAAAGTCGGCATTGATGTGACTGTCCGTGCCTCTGCTGACTTCCCCACATGGGCCAAGCGCATGGGTGAGATGGACTTCGACATGAGCTGGGACACCGTGTTTAACTGGGGTGATCCAGTGATCGGTGTTCACCGTACCTATGTCAGCTCAAACATCGGCAAAGGCGTGTGGTCCAACACGCAAGGCTATTCCAATGCACGTGTAGACGAGCTTTTGGATATGGCGGCCAAAGAAAGTGATCCGGCGAAACGTAAGGCGCTCTATGACGAGTTCCAGATGATTATCGCGACGGAATTGCCTGTGTATCACGTGAACACGCTGCCGTATCACACGGTCTTCAACAACAAGGTGAAGAACGCGCCGATGGGCATTTGGGGCACGTCTACGCCAATCGATATGGTCTGGATCGACGAGTAAGTTGATCTAACCGAGGGCGCAGTCTGTGCTGCGCCCTCACATTTTCAATTAAAGTTTCAAACCCTTGAGGGGCGATTATGCAGATCTTGCAAAACTTTGGCATTCGCGCAGGCTATGCAGTGATTTTGCTGCTGGCTGTCTTGGTGCTTAACTTCTCGATGATGCATATGGCCCCGGGTGATGTGGCTGATACGATTAGCCAAAGCATGGGCGGTGCCGACCAAGAAGTGCTAGATCGCATTCGCGCCGACTACGGGCTCGATCAACCTTTTTATGTGCAGCTTGCTCGCTATATCGGCAATGTGC
>NZ_JBAUHO010000090.1:0-4276 GCF_049680325.1 Planktotalea sp. | reverse complement strand
CATGGCGCTGGCGCCGGCGGATGTTGCGATGCGGTTGTCGGCAGGCTCAGGCGAAGAGGAGAGGGTGCTTAATGTCTCTGATGTGAACCCGCTTCCGGATAATACCCGTTCGACCGAGGCTTCCAGTTCAGCGCCGGGATTGAAGCCGCTCAGGAAATCGCCATCAGCAAGAGCACGTGCTGTATTCAGTGGGGCGACCAGCTTACCCCGCAAGGCTCGGAATTCTTCGATAGATGCGAAGAGACCGCTTAGCCCGCTACCTTCAATCAGAGAAGTGAGCTGGGCTTCCAAATTCAGAAGTTGGGACAGTTGTGTCTCTAGTTCCAACCGCATCGTTGCCAGCTGTTGCAGCTGCACATTCAGGTCTTCGGCCATGTGCTCAAGCTGCGCGACCAGCTGGCCAAGCTGAGAGCCATCAAATGTTGGCACGCCTTGTGCACGCGCGGGCGTCGATAAGCCGAGTGCCGTTATGGCGGCGACCGAAAGAAGAAGCTGTTTCAATTTGGCACTCCCATTTGCATGAATTCACGCTCGGACAGGCGGTCCGCGACCAGATGTTGGGCATGGGCCGCTTCGCGCAGTTGGTTGGCTGCCATCAGCCTGACGCGCAGATTTAAAATCCGGGCGATCTCAGCTTTGGCGTAGGTGTTGAGTTCCCACGCGGCTTTCGCATTGGGTTGGGCATCAATCTGCAGAATGATCGCACGCAGGCGGTTGATGACCTGCATCGTCGTGGCGTGGCTGCTTGCGGCGTAGTAGACGCCTGCATCGGAGATGTTTGCATATTCAGCGAGGGCAAAGTCTGAGGATGACAATGTGCCGAGCGCGTCTGCGCCGCCCACAACGGCGAGGTATTCGTTGTAGAATTTTGAGATATTGCGGACATAGCCTTGGGTTTCGGTAAAAGGTGGCACACCGCCATACTCAATCACGCGTCCGGGGCCTGCGTTATAGGCGGCGAGCGCATGAGGAATGTTGCCAAAGCGATTGAGCTGGGTCGTGATGTAGCGCGCGCCACCACGCAAGTTGTCCATTGGGTCATAAGGATTTACGCCCATGTCTGACGCTGTCCCGGGCATGAGTTGGGTTAGACCATAAGCACCAACATGGCTTTCGGCGGTGATATTGAAGCGGCTTTCTTGTCTGATCAGGGCCTGAAACAAGCAGCGCCATTGCGTGGCGGAAAGACCAGCCCGTGCAACACCCGGCGCACCAGCATATTCGCCTGCAACGCGCACAATCATCATCTCAACCGTTTCGCGCCCCTCGCCAAAGAGACGGCTGTTCATCGGGCTTGTATCGGTGTTGGGATAGACTGAGGCGACGCCAAAATCAGCGTTGCCTTCAAGGGCGTTGATATCAAAGCCCGGACCCGTCATGGCGGCAGAAATGGCTTCAAGCGTGCGCAACTGATCCGCTTGCACGTCTGCGATAGAAGACCGCTCGGCCTCTTTGTCACCTTGGGTTCCCAAGTCCTGAACCAATGCGGTCACGCGCGCGATGGTTTGCCCGATCGCGGCGTTGTCTTGCGTTGGCACACCTTGGGCGAAGCCTGTGGCGACGGGCAAGCAAAGCCAAAGCCCGGCAGATATGATGACGAGGCGGATCATTCTGGGCGCGGCAGGGCTTCGAAAGTGCAATCTTTGCCGCTCTCGCCTGAAACAATTTCTGTCGCGGCGAACGATACCGTTGCGCGGGTCACCACAGGCTCACCGCTTCGGTCAAAGCAGGGCGATGTTTTCTCTGTGTACTGCTCGCACGCCGATAGCAACGGCACCGCCGATACCATGAGGAGGGCTGGGAAAAATCTCATTGAGGTCTCCAAAAATCAGGATTTGAACGCCAGTCTGCTGGAACGCGGGCCTCGCCCGTGGCACCACCGCCTAAGATTGGCAGCAAGTCGCCAAGGGCAGAGAGATCAGCATCGACAAAAACGCTGTCGCCTGCGGAGCGCACCAGCGCGATACGTTGGCCAATAGTAGGTTGGACGAGCAATGCAGCTTCCTTGGCGTTAACACGCAGGAAATCGTAGTCAGCCACTGTGGCACGGTCGTTGGGGAACAGGATCTGCGTCGGGACGGTTTCAACAATGGTTTTGCCAACGCGGCTGTCGCGCAACTGGCTGGGATACTGCGTCATCATGATCACGACGCAGTTCATCTTGCGCAGGGTCACGAGCCAGTTTTCCAGACGTGCGCCGAAATAGGGATCATCAAGCAATTTCCACGCCTCGTCCAATACGATGATGGTGGGGCGGCGGTCCTCAACTACGCGCTCAATCTGGCGGAAAATGTAGGAGAGCACCGCCATGCGCTCTGTGGTCATGTCGAGGATTTCTGTCATGTCAAATCCGACAATGTCGCCTGAAAGATCGAGGCTTTGCCCGCGGTCAGGTTCATCAAACACCCAGCCAAACCGACCGCCGGGGGCCCATTCTGCGACGCGGGACTGCAGCTCGCCATCATCATCCAGGGACTGGAACAAGGTCTCAAAGCTGGCAAAGCGCTGTAGGGCAGCACCTGCATCTGCATTCTGTGTTACCGCACCCTGGATATGGCGCGATTGTTCTCCGGATAATGCACCACTGCGCGTCAGCAAGGTCGCCAACCAATCGGACAGCCAAGCGCGACCACGTTCATCGGTTTCAGAGGCGAGCGGGTTAAGGCCCGTGGGCACGCCAGCGCGGATTTCATTGTAGCGGCCACCCAAAGCTCGGACTGCCATTTCCAAGCCACGATCCTTGTCAAAGAAGAATAGGCGTGCTCCCACACGTTGCGCTTGGGCGGTGAGGAAGGCAGTCGTCAATGTTTTGCCAGTTCCCGTGCGGCCCAAAACTAGCGTGTGGCCCACGGTAGGTTCTTTGCCAGCTGCGCCCGCCTCGTGGAAATTGAAGCGATAGCCTGATGTACCGACTGTTGGCAGGACGGCAATGCTCTGGCCCCATGGGCTTTCGTCGTTGCTGCGCCCTTCAACGCTGCCATGGAGAGCTGCGAAGTCGGCAAAGTTGGTTGAGGAGATTGGTGTCTTGCGCGCGCGGTAACCAAAGTTGCCCGGGCTCTGTGCAAAATAGGTGGCTTTAAGAGCCATATTCTCGCGTACGATCACCGCCATGATTTCTTGTCCAACACGTTTGATCTGCGCAGCTGCGCGTTCCAGCGTATCGCGATCTGCTGCATAGACGGCGATGGACAGATGATGGTCACCAAAAGCGATGCGTCCGGCTTCTTGATCATCTGCCGCCAAGGCCATCTGGTCGCGCAAAGATACCGCCGCATCATCAGATGCATGCATCTGTCTGATGATCCGTTGGATGCGCTCGGCCATGATGTTGTTCGGGATTGGACTAAAGGAATTGGTCAGCACGATATCGAGGGGCAGGTCTAACGAGTCCAAGAGAGTAACGTCTGTCAGCGCTGGATAAGTCTTAATGCTAAAGAGCGCCCCATATTTGACGGCACCCGTTGTGGCGCAAGTAATTGTCACCACATCACCATCAAATGTCGCGCGGCAATCACTGATAGTATGGGAAAGGGGCAGGGGGCTTTGACCAAATGCAATAGGTGAAAAGCTTCCCGCATTGAGTGTATTCAAATACCCCAACCATTCACCGCCCGTCTTTGTCAAACGGACAGGGTTTGCCGAAGACAGGGCCACAGCAAAGAAGCCCATAACCTCATTGAGTTCTTGGACACGCGCCGCGCGGTCTTTGATCCAAGCTTTGCGGGCGAGTGCGCGCAGAAACGGGATGCGAGCTGCAAGATTGGGGCGGCGAATGACGCTGAGATACATCTGCCGCTTGGAAGGTCGCAGGCCTTTGATGTGAGCTGCCCAACGGGCCTCGACTTGGGACGCGAAGGTATCACCCTCGACGGGCTTAAGGTCTAAGTTTTGTGGAACAGAGACGCGGTGGATGTAAAAACCGAACGTATTCCCGGTTTGGGCCACGATTGCGGCAACCGCGCGCTTGAGCGCATCAAGGCGATCGTCCTCGGTAGTCATCGGGTTCAGACCATCAAGGCGTAGGGTTGCCAGAAGATCGCCTTCGCGCAGCACCATCACATCGTCCGTTGCCAAAGCAAAATAGGGCAGGTGCTCCGCAAGGTAGCTTTCACGGGCAAATCCTGTTCCCCCAGCTTCACGCACCGCAGGGCCGATGCCGCTCAAAGTTCCACCATCAAGCGCCAAAGCTGTCACCCCCATGATGTGCGCGGTTTTTGGTCGGGCGCACTGTGCCGAAGGAAATGCGCAGCACTTCAAAGAAATGAGGCTCTTTGTC
>NZ_JBAUHO010000089.1:0-2129 GCF_049680325.1 Planktotalea sp. | reverse complement strand
CGGTACGCCTTGCGATTCTACCTCCGCAACCGGCCGTTCCGCATCATGGTGAAGCTGGACGGATTCATTCGTTCGGGACGTCGCGCAGCCCGACAATATCAGCACCAGCAAAAGTTGCCGCACTCCTGTCGCTGCCGCATGGCATTTGCGCGGCGAACGATCTCCATAGCGTATATCTGAGGGTTCCATCCCTGTCATAGCCAACTTCCCTGTACCGTGTTATGTCCGCTAGCCAGCGAATGGCACGCAGACGTCCGGTGAATGATTCGAAGAAGGCACGGTTCCATGATGAAGATCGTCGTGCGGCGATGTCTGACGACGGCGAACGATTGTGAAACCTGCTCACGCTTGCCGGAAAGTGGCAGTCATAACAATGTGGCTGACTTTGTCGACGGTCGAGACATCGGTCCTGAAGGTTGGGCAGGATTCAGTCAATCAGCACGAAACATTCGTCACGGCAGACGTGCGTTCAGTTGTCGCGTTTACTGCTGACTGAACGTCAGTCCTCGCAGACTGTCGTCGCCGCTGTTGTCGGGCACGGCATCAAGTCCGCCGGTCAGCACGTAGCCGTCGACCTTTGAGCTGGCTTGAGCAAGCTGCGACTGAGCCTGAACGAACTGCAGGTTCGAATCGAAATACGTGCGGCGAGCCACCAGCACCTGCACGAAGCTGGTTTCACCGGCCTGGTAAGCCTGTTCCGCAAGCTTGAGTGATTCCGCAGCGTTTGGCAGGATTTCCTGGCCATACTTCGTGACAGCAGCCAGGGCGGAGTCATAGTCTCGGGACACCTCAGCCAGCCGTGCTTCGATGGACTTCTGAATTCGCTGAACTTCGATGGACGCTCGACAGAATTCCGCCTGAGCCGCACAGATGTTGCCCTGATTCTTGTTAAAGACAGGAATGGGAGCTCCGATCTGGAAATTCATCATGCCGTTGTTGGTTGAGTTATCGACACCCGCACCAAACTGAACCGTGATGTTAGGAGTCGCCTGCACACCGTGCCGCTGCAATGCCGCACGAGCCTGTGCGACTCGTGTTTGAGCTGCACTGTATTCCGGGCTGCTGTTCACAACCGTTGAACTCAGATACGTCCAGTCCTTCGCTTCCATCTGCTGCGGAAGTTCGCCAACAAGCGTGGTGGGTTCCATGTGGGACGTGCCCGTGAGGGCCACGAGTCCTCGCCATGCGGCGTCGAATTGAATCTGTGACTGCTGCAACGCTAGGTCAACTTCGTTCTTTTGAACGGTGGCCTGTAGAGTATCAATTCGTGTGCCTTCACCGGCTTCGATGCGAGATTTAGCAACCTCGATCCCTTTGGTCGTCACTGACTGGAAATCACTGATCAATTGAATGCGTCGCTGAGCGGCCAGAGCTTCGTAGAATTTCACGCGAATGTCGGTGGCCACTCGCAGTTTCTGAGCCTCCAGTTCCTGCAACTGAGCACGAACCGCTTCGTTGAGAACGCGACGGTTTAGCTCCAGCTTCCCGCCGGTTACGAATTCCTGTTCAACGAAGGCGACGTGTTGATCCGTATTTCGATCCGCCAGCTGCGTTGCCTGATATCCGACAATCGGGTTGGCTTTCAGGCCGACCTGATCGCGGAAACCAGCCGCTTTCTGCGTCGTTTCTGCCAAATCACGAATGGAAGGATTATTGGAGTACGACAGCGATTCAAAGTCAGCGAGTGACATGCCCGCCGGAACGTAGTGTACGACCGGCGACTCCGCAGTCGATACTGCGTTTTCGTCTGCCGGATCATAGGTTGCCGAAACCAGACTGATGTAGGGAGTCTGTTCGTCGACTGGTACGGCAGACGTCGGTGTCGTATCCGACACCTCCAAATCGACAGGCGACCCAATCGCGGAATCTGCAAGAGATTCAGGCGGATGATAGTGATCAGTCGACGACGAATCGCGCACCTGCCACCGATTCTGACTGCAGCCAGCGGTGATGCACACGACCATGATGGCCGCGATCAGGTTTATCCGTTTCATAGTTGTTGGCTTCCTTGCCTGTCCCTGCAAATCCTTTCGTCACAACCACGGTTCATGTCCGAATCGTAGAGATCGTTACACTCGAAACTCACGGTTCAAACCGGCATCGGGCAACACGGATCTCCTGACCGAGAC
>NZ_JBAUHO010000088.1:0-13447 GCF_049680325.1 Planktotalea sp. | reverse complement strand
GTTTGAGCGCCTTGTCATAGGTGCGCAGAATGTAGGGTTTGCTCATCTCGGGCCTCGTCGGTTACGTTAATGTAATGCTAGGGCAAACAAACCGCTCTTGCATCTATGACGCAGCGAGAGGGGGAATGATGGCAGAGAATAAAACCCAAGCGACAGAGCTTGATCCGCGCGACTTTATCGAGGCGCAAGAACATCCTGTACGTAGATCAGATGCCTTGGTTCTACTTGACCTCTTTTCCAAAATTACGGGGTTCAAAGCCAAAATGTGGGGGCCGTCCATTATTGGCTTTGGCCGCTATCACTATACCTATGATAGCGGTCGTAGCGGCGATTTTCTGGCAACGGGCTTTTCTCCGCGCAAGAGCAATCTGTCGATCTACGTCATGCCCGGCTATCAGGACTACAGCGCAATTATGGCGCGGCTGGGCAAGCACAAGTTGGGCAAATCCTGTCTGTATGTGAACAAGCTTGCGGATATCGACCTGGACGTGCTGGAGGAACTGATCCGCGCTGGTTTGACAGACCTAGCTGCGATCTGGCCTGTACATCCCGAATAGAGTGCAATCTGGACAAAAGGTAGCGCCTATGACAGAGCAACGCCAACAGGAGATGCACCCATGACCACCACCCGTTTCGCCCCGTCCCCGACAGGCTACATTCACGTTGGCAACCTGCGCACAGCGTTGTTCAACTACATGATCGCTGCCAAGTCAGGCGGTACTTTCATTTTGCGCATTGACGATACCGATCCCGTGCGCTCGGAAGAAAAATATGTGGACGCGATCAAGCAGGATCTCGAATGGCTCGGATTGACCTGGGACAAGATCGAGCGCCAGTCGCTTCGGTTGGATCGTTACGCCGAGACGGCTGACAAGCTGCGCGAAATGGGCCGTTTTTACGAGGCATTCGAAACACCGACCGAGCTTGACCTGAAGCGTAAAAAACAGCTGAACATGGGCAAACCACCTGTTTATGATCGCTCGGCTTTGGCGCTTTCGGATGCGGAAAAAGACGCGCTGCGTGCAGAGCGCGGGGAAGGCGTGTGGCGCTACAAACTGGATCAGGAACGCATCGAATGGAAGGACGGCATCCTCGGCGATATCTCGATTGATGCGGCGTCTGTATCTGATCCTGTGCTTATTCGCGGTGATGGGCAGGTGCTTTATACGCTCGCCTCTATTGTTGATGACACGGACATGGGCGTGACGAACGTTGTGCGTGGCTCAGATCACGTGACCAACACAGCGACGCAAATCCAGATGATCCGCGCGATTGGCGGCACTGTGCCCGCGTTTGCGCACCACTCCTTGCTTACGGGCCCACAGGGCGAGTCGCTTTCAAAGCGCCTTGGCACATTGGCCCTGCGAGACTTGCGCGAAGCGGGCGTTCAGCCGATGGCATTGCTATCATTGCTGGCGCGGCTTGGTTCGTCCCAGCCTGTCGAAGTTCGTACGTCCATGGATGAACTGATTGAAGGCTTTGACATCAGCCAGTTCGGCTCTGCCCCGACGAAATTCGATGTTAATGATCTCTACCCGCTAACAGCGCGTTATAACCATACATTGCCGCTTTCTGCGGTTGCTGATCGCATTGCCGCGCTCGGGGTGCCGGCACAGCATGCAGAGCGGTTCTGGGACGTTGCGCGCGAGAATATCACCGTGCTGAACGATCTGGGCGAATGGTGGGATCTGGCGCAGAACGGCGCTGATCCATTGATTGATGAAGGCGATGAAGAATTTATTGCGCAGGCGATGACCATGTTGCCCGATGGCCCCTACACGGACGCCACATGGGGTGAATGGACATCGGCGGTTAAGGATGCGACGGGCCGCAAAGGCAAAGGCTTGTTCATGCCGCTGCGCAAAGCCGTGACGGGGCGCGAGCGCGGACCTGACATGGCATCGCTCATGCCGCTTCTTCAAGTCATCAAAGCCAAGGGGTGATTGCATGGCAGAGCAAGCCAAATTCCTGACTGGCTCGCTCTTTCGCCACGTGTCAGTGATGTCGCTAACGGCCTCTGTCGGGCTGATGGCTGTCTTTCTTGTCGACTTCGTCGATATGATTTTCATTTCAATGCTTGGCAAAGCGGAGCTGGCGGCGGCCGTCGGCTATGCTGGGGCTATCCTTTTTTTCACAACCTCCTTCGGCATTGGCATGTCGATTTCGGCAGGTGCACTTGTAGCGCGCGCGCTTGGGGCAGGGGACAAAAGCGAAGCAAAACGCAAAGCCACCCATGCGCTCATTTACGGCGTCATCTTTGGCGCGGTGTTCGCCGCCCTCGTTTGGCTCAACCTGAGTTTCTTCGTGACACTTTTGGGCGCTGTGGGTGAAACCCATGATCTGGCGGTGCACTATTTGCAGATCATCGTTCCGACGCTTCCATTCTTGATGGTTGGTATGGTCGGCGGGGCGATTTTGCGCGCGCATGGGGATGCCAAGCGCGCGATGATGGCGACGATCTATGGCGGGGCCGTGAACGCCGTGCTTGATCCGATCCTGATTTTCGGTCTGGATATGGAACTCACGGGCGCTGCGCTTGCTTCTGTCGCTGCTCGCCTGACGATCGCGGCTGTCTCCTTGCTTCCGATCCTCAAACACTATGGCGGGTTTGTGCGCCCTGAAATGCGGGACCTGATGCTTGATCTGCGGCCTGTTCTTGCAATTGCTTTCCCCGCGATCCTGACGCAACTGGCTACGCCCATCGGGCAGGCCTATGTCACCCGTGCCATGGCTGACTTTGGCGAAGCTGCTGTGGCAGGTATGGCCATCGTGGGCCGCCTTACGCCGCTTGCATTCGGGGTGATATTTGCACTGTCTGGCGCTGTTGGCCCGATCATCGGGCAGAACTTCGGGGCTGGTCAATTTGGGCGTGTCCGTGGCGGGTTCATAGCGGGGATCAAATTTGTCGCGCTCTTTGTCGTCGCGATGACCTGTTTGCTCTATGTTCTGCGCGCACCGATTGCAGACATATTCGTTGCCAGCGGGATTACGCGCGAACTCGTTTATCTGTTCTGCGGTCCGCTCGCGCTTGTCTTCTTTTTTAACGGGTTGTTGTTTGTGTCCAACGCCAGCTTCAACAACCTCGGTCACCCATATTATTCGACCTGGATCAATTGGGGCCGCCATACAGTTGGTACCATCCCGCTTGTGATATTGGGGGCCGCATGGTTCGGCGCGCCGGGCGTGTTGATCGGGCAAGCTGTTGGCGGCGTTGTCTTTGGATTGATCTCGCTCTACCTTGCACTGCGCGTAATGCGAAACGTTGAAGCGGGCGCGGCGCAGAGGGTTGCAACAGAGCCATTTGCGCGCGAAGCACGTCTTATGCAGCGTAGCTTCTGGAAGCGCTAGATCCGCGTCACTTTGCACTCCAATGCCTCAAGCGCATCATCTACAAAGCGGGCTTCTTCGCGCGTTAAAAGCTGATGCCGTGGATAAAGCGGTGCGCACCTGTCATCTAAAACCGGTGCATCCCAGCCATGCGTGGTCGCAAAGAAAAGCGCGGCCCCAGCTTCGCCGAATTCGTTCAAATAGCCCTGAACGACAACATCCAGATAGCTTAGCAAGATCGGGTGCGCGGCGCTTGCGGGCGCGTGCTTGCCGTCTGGAATTGCGTAGATCATCGTGTCGTCCATTGCCTTCAAAGCGATGCGGTCATAGGCAAATTCACGGGCGTCCAATGCTGCCCAATCCGCGTTGGGGACTGCTGCGCTTAGCCCCTCTATTTCGCCAGTTGGATCAGGCACAGCCGTTAAAAACGCCACATCACGCAGGCCTGTGTGGCGCCATGCGCGGGCCCATCCTTTGACGCGTGTTCGGCGAATGTCGATGTAGTCGTGCGTGGCACGATTCACTAAGCTGCCATAGCCAAAGAAGCGTGGCGCGGCATTGCCTGCTTGATCCATATCAACGACGTTCCTCGATCAATTGCGAATAGTTCCACAGATATACCTTGTGATGCTTGGCGAAAAGAGGATGCGATGCGCGTTACGAAACGAACGAATATTGCAATGCGCGTGTTGATGTATTGCGCGTCTAATGAGGGTCATTTGGTGACCAAGGCGGACATTGCAGCGCGCTGTAATGCGTCGGAAAATCATCTGGCACAGGTGATCCATCAGCTTGCCCAGCTTAAGTATCTCTATACGCAGCGCGGCCGCAATGGCGGGTTAAGCCTTGCGCGCAAGCCAAGTGAGATCGCGATTGGCGATGTCTTTCGCGCAATCGAAGGGCCCGTGCCGGTTGCAGAGTGTTTCGCGGATGCCGACGACAGTTGTCCGCTGGTAAAGGCCTGCCGTTTGCGTCAGGCGATCACGGCGGCGGCTGAAAGTTTTTACACCCACCTGGACGGCATAACCCTTGCCGATCTGGTCTGCGACAATATCCCGTTACTTGATCTTTTGAGCGACACGAAGTGCAGCAAAACCGAGAGCGAAAAGTTAGCCTACGCAGTTTGAGCGCATGCTATTCTTGCGATCGTAGAACCTGAGCAGGGCGGGTCATAAGCGGTTTCCATGCAAAGGCCAGTCCTGCAAACAGCGTTGCTAAGATCCCACCCAGAATGATGGCCAGCGCGCTGCTCCAGATCACCTCATAGCGGGTTTCCATAATAAACGTGCTTACGGCCCAGCCGCCCAAGATACCTGCGCCCAAGGCGACTATGCCCGCCGCACCGCCAAGGATCGCAGCGCGCAGTGCAAAGCTGAGAAGGATGCGCGCGCGCGTAGCCCCCAGTGTTTTCAGAATGGCGGCTTCAAAGGTGCGCGCTTGCTCGCCCGAGGCGGATGCACCGATCAGAACGAGAAACCCTGTCAGTAAGGTCGCAGCGGCACCATAGCTAACTGCGGCGGCCAGCCCTTCCAGCACGCTGGACACCCGCGCAATTGCATCACCGACACGAATGGCAGTGATGTTGGGAAAGCGGGAGCCGAGATCGCGCAAGATCTCTGCTTCAGACTCAGGCGTTGCATAAACCGTCGAGATAAAGCTATGCGGCGCACCGGATAGCGCGGCAGGGTTCATCGACATGATGAACCCGATGCCCGCTGTTGAAAAATCAACCTCGCGAAAGCTTGAGATGGTTGCAGTGATATCGCGGCCAAGAATGTTCACCGTCAACTCATCACCCAGTTTCAGGTTCATCTCTGCCGCTTCCTCTGCGGCAAAACTGATGAGCGGTGGACCGCTATAGTCTTGCGCCCACCACCTGCCCGCAAGCAGGCGGGTGTTATCGGGTATTTCGCTTGAATAGGTAACACCGCGGTCCCCTTCGAGAACCCAATGATCGCCAGCAACATCGCGTGCAGGCAGGCCATTGATCTTGGTGATAATCCCGCGAAGCATGGGCGCGCTGTCAATGCGACTTACCGCGGGGTTGTTTTGCAGGCGTTCCAGATAGCCGGGCATCTGATCCTTCTGGATATCTACAAAGAAATAGGATGGCGCCACCGTGGGCAGATCCCGCGCGATGGCGCCCCGCAAGTTTCCGTCAATTTGTCCGACCGAAGCCAATACGGACAATCCAAGTCCTAGCGAAAGGACGACGGACACAGCTTCTTCACGTGGTCCTGAAATCGCTCTCAGCGCCCATCTTAGGCTTGCTTGCCCTCGCGACCAAGGCGCGAGCCATTTGGCAAGAAGGCGGATCAACTGCGCCGCGAGCACCAGCAAGATCAACGCCCCGATGATCCCGCCTGCGGTCCAGAGTGTCAGAAAGGCGGTGCCAGAGAACCAGCTTGCCGCGAACAGGAGCGCGGCAACCAGCGCAGCGATGGCGATCATATAGCGCGCTGCGGGAAGGCGTTTGGAACTTTGTCCTGCATCCCTGAACAAGGTTGCCGCGCGAATGTTTTCTGTACGCGCAAGGGGCCATGTGGTGAAAATCAATGCTGTCAGCACGCCGTACAGGGCCGCTTCAAACAATGGTTTGGGATAGATTGCGAATTCGGCAGGAATTGGAAGACGTTCGGTTATGAGCGGGGCGAGCAGCAAAGGAGCGAGCGCGCCAAGCGCAAGACCGAGAATGATCCCAAGTAGGCTGAGGATGCCGATCTGAATGAAGTAGGTTTGAAAGATCACCGCGCGCTCGGCACCAAGGGTGCGCAGGGTTGCGATCACGGATGTTTTGCCCTTGAGATAGCTATTGACCGCTGCCGACACGCCGACGCCGCCAACTGCAAGTCCTGAAAGTCCGACAAGGACCAGAAATGCACCAAGCCGCTCGACAAATCTTGCGACACCGGGCGCACCATTTCGTGCATCACGCCAGCGCAAACCGCTGCTGGCAAGGGCCACTTTCGCGGAGGCGCTGATTGCATCAATGTCTGCGCCTTCGGCTAGCTTCAAGCGGTATTTGCTGGAGAAAAGCGTGCCAGCTTCCAGCAAGCCTGAATTGCTCAGAGCAGCTTTCAGAACGATAACGCGGGGTCCGAGGCCAAAACCGCCGCCCGCGCTATCAGGTTCAGTGATGAGCGCCGCTGTTAGACGGAATTCCTGTGTGCCAAGTTTGAAAATGTCGCTGATTTCAAGGCCGAGGCGGTCCATGAGTACACGTTCCATAACGGCGCCGGGCAGAACGCTTTGCTCTGCCAGTGCATCCCCGATTGGCATAGGCGGGTCCAACCCGACTGCGCCAATCAATGGATAGAGCGTGTCCACTGCTTTGACCTGCGTTAGACCGCGTTCATCGCCGACGACCACCATAGAGCGAAAGTCTGCGATCTCTGACACGGCAAGCGCATTGGCGTCCATCCATTTGCGTTCTTCTGCGTTGGCAAAGCGGTAGGTTAGCTCCAGCTCTGCATCACCGCCAAGCAAAGCGGCACCCTCACGCGAAAGGCCAGCCTCGATCGAGGCGCGCACGGTGCCAACCGCCGCGATGGCCGCAACGCCCAGAGCGAGGCAGGCCAGAAAGATGCGAAAGCCATGTAAGCCGCCGCGCAGTTCACGCCGCGCAAACCGGGCGGCTAGGGACAGGCTCATTGGGAAGCGTCCTCGATACGGCCGTCGCGAAGGCGCACCAGACGATCACAGCGCGCAGCAAGTGCGTTGGAGTGGGTCACCAAAACCAACGTCGCACCGTCACGCGCTTGTAATTCGAATAGCAAATCCATGACCGCATTGCCGTTGGTTTCGTCCAGGTTTCCAGTTGGCTCATCAGCAAGCAAGATTGCGGGGCGCACAACCAGCGCACGCGCCAATGCGACGCGCTGTTGCTCGCCCCCTGACATCTGGCTGGGATAGTGATCTGCGCGATGACTTAAGCCGACAGTCTCAAGTTCTGCCTTGGCCTTGGGAAATGCATCACGATCCCCCGCAAGCTCTAAGGGCGTTGCGACGTTTTCAAGGGCTGTCATCGTCGGAATAAGGTGAAAAGACTGGAACACAACGCCCATCGAACGGCGGCGAAACCGCGCGAGCGCGTCTTCGTTCATCGCGGTAAGGTCTTCGTTCAGTGCCATGACCTGGCCGCCGCTCGCGCGCTCTAGTCCCGCCATGAGCATCAGCAGCGATGACTTGCCCGAACCGGACGGTCCGACAAGCGCTAAAGAGCGCCCTTTTTCGACATCCAGCGTTATCCCATGCAAAATATCTATGCGCCCGGCATTGCCATCCAGCGAAAGCTGCGCATCTTTAAGGGAAAGAACGGGTGTCGGCATAAGGAAGCGTCCAAGTGAGAAAATCACTCTTTGCATATGGGCCTTTGGCGGGGATCAGCAAGGCGATAGCATCAATTGCGCTGGTTTTTGCGCTGGCTGCGCCGCTGCGCGCGGAACAAATCACGCTTGTCGCTTTTGGTGACAGCCTGACCCAAGGCTATGGGTTGCTAGAGCACGAAGGCTTCGTTCCGCAAATGCGCGCTTGGTTGGCAGAGCAGGGCGCGGATGTTCGGCTGGTGAACGCAGGTGTGTCAGGTGACACAACAGCGGGCGGCGCAGCGCGCATCGAGTGGACTTTGACGGATGATATCCAGGGTATCGCAGTGGCCCTTGGCGGGAATGATTTACTGCGCGGCCTTTCGCCAGAACAGGCCCGCGCGAACATCGAGGCTATTCTCAGAGCCGCGCAAGCCAAGGGCGTGGCCGTTTTGCTGGTTGGCATGATTGCACCCGCGAACTACGGTGCTGAGTATAAAGCGGAATTCGACGCGATCTATCCCGAGCTTAGCGAAACCTATGAGAGCGTGTTCGCCCCCAGCTTTTTTCTAGGTCTGCAAAGTGGCACCGCTGTTGACCCCGCTGCTGTTCAGGGGTTCATGCAAGGCGATGGTATCCACCCGAATGCGGCAGGTGTGACGAAGATCGTTGAGGGACTGGGCCCGTATTACCTGAAATTGATCGAGCGGGTTCAGGGGGCAAGCAGCTTGGAGAAAAGCTGAGTTAAGAACCCATGCGCACCGCCCTCGCGAGAGGCTTGATCTGGCAATAAAACTTCGGTTTGCGCTGCAAAATCCGCGTAGTGTTGGGTCGTCGCCCAGATCGCGAAAATCAAATGGGCAGGATCGGATTTGGCAATCTTGCCCTCATCCATCCAATGCGAAATGACGGCGGTGCGATCATCGAACAAAGGTTTGAGATCGGCGACCAGATGCGGGCCCATGCGCGGCGCGCCTTGCAAGATTTCATTTGCAAACAAGCGGCTTTCGCGGGGCAGTTCAATTGCCATATCCAGTTTGCGATGGACGTACCCCAGCAATTCTTCGGTTGGATCACCGTTCGGATCCATGTCTTTCAGCGGGTCCAGCCATGTTTCCATCAATTGGCTAAGCAACGTGACATGAATGTCCTCCTTGCCGCCGAAGTAATATAGAATGTTCGGCTTGCTGAGGCCCGCCTCATTTGCAATCTGATCTAGCGTCGCGCCGCGATAACCATGACTTGAGAATACTTCGAGTGCGGCATCCAGAATGCGCGACCGATTCCTCTTTTGGATACGGCTTGGCGCTTTCTTTGTCCTAGGGGCACTCTGTGTCACGTCAGGTCCATTTACGGCATTGCTCATGAATTGAGCGTTTTCTCGGCTGCGTCCAAATGCTTGGCAAAGCCGCACAAGTCAATCCTTGACAGAGTCGACGCGCATTGCAATCGTGTCTTTACCAAATGGTAAAAAAGTAACCGATCTGCCAGATCGGCAAGACTTACAGGGGGGATGCATCATGGCGGCGCCGGGCGAGAATCTGAAAATCAACGGTGAGCGTCTTTGGGACAGCTTGATGGAGATGGCCAAGATCGGGCCGGGTATCGCTGGCGGCAACAATCGCCAAACCCTGACAGATGAAGACGCCGAAGGCCGTTCGCTGTTCCAGACATGGTGCGAGGCCGCGGGTTGCACCATGGGGCTTGATACCATGGGCAATATGTTTGCAGAGCGCGCGGGGACCGACCCTAATGCGCTACCCGTCTACGTTGGCAGCCACCTTGATACCCAGCCCACGGGCGGAAAATATGACGGTGTACTTGGCGTGCTTGGCGGCCTCGAAATTCTGCGCACGATGAATGATCTTGGTATCAAAACCAAGCATCCCATCATTGTCACCAATTGGACCAATGAAGAAGGGACGCGATATGCGCCTGCCATGCTGGCCTCTGGCGTTTTTGCGGGGGTGCACACGGAAGATTGGGCCTATGCCCGCGAGGACGCAGAGGGGAAATCCTTCGGTTCCGAGCTGGAGCGCATCGGCTGGCGTGGAGAGGAACCTGTGGGCGCGCGCAAAGACAAGATGCACGCCTTTTTCGAATTGCACATCGAGCAAGGCCCCATTCTTGAGGCCGAGGGCAAGGATATCGGAGTCGTCACCCACGGTCAGGGCCTAAGCTGGACACAAGTGACCATCACCGGCAAGGACAGTCACACTGGTTCGACCCCGATGCCAATGCGCAAGAACGCAGGGCTGGGCATGGCGAAAGTCTTGCAAGCCGTGGACGAGATTGCGTGGTCGCATAAGCCCCATGCTGTTGGTGCAGCGGGTCATATCGACGTCTATCCCAACTCGCGCAATGTAATCCCGGGGAAAGTGGTCTTTACTGTCGATTTCCGCTCGCCCGATCTTGCGGTGATCGAGGATATGGAAGCGCGGCTGCGTGTTGAGGCTCAAGCGATCTGCGATGACATGGGACTTGGCGTGGAATTCGAAAAGGTCGGTGGCTTTGATCCCGTGACTTTTGATGAGGGCTGCGTTTCGGCGGTGCGTGCAGCCGCTGAACGGTTGGGTTATTCGCATATGAACCTGATATCCGGCGCGGGCCACGATGCCTGCTGGATCAACAAATGCACGCCAACTGCGATGGTCATGTGCCCCTGCGTTGACGGGCTTTCACATAATGAGGCCGAAGAAATTTCCAAGGAATGGGCAACCGCTGGCGCGGATGTGCTGATGCATGCTGTTTTGGAGACGGCGGAGATTGTGGAATGAAACACCTGCTAGCAGTTCTTATCATTTGCATCAGCGCGGGTACTTTGGCCGCCGACAACAAATACTACCGCCTCACCACGCCTATGCCGCCAGAGGTCGAGCAGAACTTGCC
This sequence comes from Planktotalea sp., assembly GCF_049680325.1. GTDB lineage: Bacteria > Pseudomonadota > Alphaproteobacteria > Rhodobacterales > Rhodobacteraceae > Planktotalea. The sequence continues at coordinate 2,927 of NZ_JBAUHO010000088.1, read as the reverse complement.
TGCCGATGTCCCTGCAAAGGATGTTCTCGTGCAAGACGGCTGCTTTTTCTACCTGTACGAGGGCAATGTTTACCCCGTTGCCTTTCCCGAAACGCCGAACCAAGCGATATGCGCTGGCTGATTATACAGGCCAGCAATCCCGTTCGAACAGATTGATCTAAGAAGGACATCCCATGAACACCAAAGTTATAAAAGGCGGCATGGTCTGCACGGCGGATCGCACATGGAAAGCCGATGTGTTGATCGAGGGCGAAGTCATCAAACAGATCGGCGAGGACCTTAAAGGCGACGAATATATCGACGCGGAAGGTGCCTATGTGATCCCCGGCGGGATCGATCCGCACACACACCTTGAGATGCCCTTTATGGGAACCACCGCTGCGGAGACATTTGAAACGGGCACTTGGGCCGCGGCAACAGGCGGCACGACGATGATCGTGGATTTCTGTCTGCCCGGTGAAGACGGCGATCTGAAGAATGCGATCAATGAATGGCACCGCAAGTCCGCGCCGCAAATTTGCTCGGACGTCGGCTATCACATGGCGATCACCGGCTGGGACGAGGGCGTGTTCAACGGCATGAAAGACGCCGTTGATATGGGCGTGAACAGCTTCAAGCACTTCATGGCCTATAAAGGTGCATTGATGATTGAGGATGACGAAATGTTCGCCAGCTTCAAGCGCTGCCGCGAGCTGGGTGCCTTGCCCATGGTGCATGCGGAAAACGGTGATCTGGTTGCTGAAATGCAGCAGAAGTATTTTGATGAGGGCATTACGGGGCCAGAGGGGCACGCCTATTCCCGCCCGCCCGAGTTTGAGGGCGAAGCCGCGAACCGTGCCATCACGATTGCCGATTGCGCAGGCACGCCTTTGTACATTGTCCATGTCTCCTGCGAGCAGGCACATGAAGCCATTCGCCGCGCGCGCCAAAAGGGCATGCGTGTTTATGGTGAGCCGCTTATTCAGTTCCTGACGCTGGACGAGAGCGAGTATTTCAACAAGGATTGGGACCACGCAGCACGGCGCGTCATGTCACCGCCCTTCCGCAATAAAGAACATCAGGACAGCCTGTGGGCGGGTCTGCAATCAGGTTCGCTGCAAGTGGTGGCTACCGACCACGCTGCCTTCACGACCGAGCAAAAACGCGCGGGCCGCGATGATTTTCGCATCATTCCGAACGGCTCGAACGGCTTGGAAGAACGTCTCGCCGTGCTCTGGACCGAAGGGGTGGAAACGGGCCGCCTGACGCCAAATGAATTTGTCGCGGCGACCTCTACCAACGTTGCGAAAATCCTCAACATCTACCCTAAGAAGGGTGCAATCGTTGAGGGCGCGGATGCGGATATTGTGGTTTGGGATCCAAAGATTTCCAAAACCATCAGCCCCGCCAACCATCATTCGATTCTGGATTACAACGTGTTTGAGGGTTTTAACGTCACCGCCCAGGCGCGCTACACTTTGAACCGCGGCGAAGTGATCTGGGCATGGGGGCAGAACAGCCAGCCGAACCCGGGCCGTGGCCGTTTCATCCCGCGTCCTGCCTTTGCTGCGCCCAATGTGGCGCTGAGCAAGTGGAAAGAGCTGAACGCGCCAAAAATGATCAAGCGCGATCCGATGAATATTCCGGCAGGCATTTAAGGCAGGGCTAAGCACTTGAGCAGTGAAACAATCATCAGCGCGCGCAATCTAAGCCTGACATTTCAAACGAATGACGGGCCGGTTCATGCGCTGAAAGATGTCTCCTTGGACATTGAGAAAGGCGATTTTGTCAGCTTCATTGGCCCGTCTGGCTGCGGCAAGACAACGTTTTTGCGGGTTATGGCAGATCTGGAAAAGCCCACGGCTGGCAGCATTACGGTGAACGGGATGAGCGCTGAGCAAGCACGTCTACAACGTGCCTATGGCTATGTTTTCCAAGCAGCAGGCCTTTATCCATGGCGCACTATCGGGGGCAATATTCGCTTGCCGCTGGAGATCATGGGCTATGACAAAGCCGAACAGGCCGAGCGCGCAAAGCGGGTTCTGGAATTAGTGGAGCTTGCCGGGTTCGAGAAGAAATTTCCTTGGCAGCTTTCTGGCGGTATGCAGCAACGCGCTTCCATTGCGCGGGCGCTGGCGTTTGATGCGGATATCCTGCTGATGGACGAACCCTTTGGGGCGCTCGATGAAATTGTGCGCGATCACCTTAACGAGCAGCTTTTGCATCTCTGGGACCGCACGCAAAAGACCATCGCCTTTGTCACGCATTCCATCCCGGAGGCGGTCTATCTTTCGACCAAGATCGTGGTCATGTCACCGCGCCCGGGCAGGATCACCGATGTCATCGAAAGCACGCTGCCGCGCGAACGTCCTTTGGAAATACGTGACAGCCCCGAATTCATCGAAATTGCCCATCGCGTGCGCGAAGGCCTGCGTGCAGGCCATGAGGACGGGTAAATGAGAAACCTTGTGCCCATCCTCACGGTAGTTGCGGCAATAATCGCGCTTTGGTACGGGGCGGCGGTATGGCTGAATGCACCTTGGGCCTATGACAAGGCCGAGCGCGCGGGCATCGAGTTGTCATTCAAAGAAGTTGTCGCCGATACGTGGGCGCAGGATAAACCCAAACTGCCTGCGCCGCATCAGGTGACCGCAGAGATTTGGAAGACTACCGTCGAGAAAAAGATCACCTCGAAACGTTCGCTGATCTATCACAGCTGGGTCACGTTGAGCGCGACGCTTTTAGGCTTCGCGCTTGGAACAGTTCTGGGTGTCGCTTTGGCGGTGGGGATCGTGTTCAACCGCACAATGGATATGAGCGTGATGCCCTGGATCATTACATCGCAGACCATTCCGATTCTCGCGATTGCGCCAATGATTATTGTGGTGCTGAACGCAGTTGGCATATCGGGGCTGCTGCCAAAGGCGATCATTTCGATGTATCTGTCG
>NZ_JBAUHO010000087.1:0-1763 GCF_049680325.1 Planktotalea sp. | reverse complement strand
CACGACGCCGACCAGCGCCATCCAGCCGAAGAGCACCATGAGAAAGACTAACAACCAGAAGCCACGGCCCAAAATAGCGAACATGATAATGATGATATAGAGCGACGGCACTGCGCCCCAGATTTCGATCACACGCTGGAAAATCAGATCAACCCAGCCACCAAAATATCCCTGTAGCGCACCCGCCGCGATGCCAACGACGCTTGCCAGTGTTGTGACGACCAGCGTGAACAGGATCGAAAGGCGGAAACCGTAAATCACCCGTGCCAGCACATCGCGTTTGGTGTCATCCGTGCCGAGCAAGTTCTGCTCGTTCGGGGGAAGCGGCGCTGCGCCTGCACGATCAACCGTTGTGTCGTAGGCATAGGGGATAATAGGCCAGAGCATCCAGCCCTTTTGAAAGCCTTCCTCGCCCTTGCCAAAGGTTCCGGCGTCGATGCCCTCAACGATGCCTTCCGGATCGTCCCAGCACGCCTCCAGGCCACCAGACTTGATAAGGCAGCGAACCTCAACGTCGCGGTAAACCGCCTCGGTTTCAAAATCGCCGCCAAAGGCTGTTTCGGGGTAGAATTTGAACACCGGCATATGCAGCTCGCCGCGATAACTCACCACGATGGGTTTGTCGTTTGCGATGAATTCCGCAAACAGGCTAAGCCCGAAAAGCACCGTGAATATCCAAAGCGACCAGAGCGCGCGGCGGTTGCGTTTGAAGTTACGCCAGCGGCGTTGGTTGAGCGGAGAAAGCTTCATCAGTTCAGCCCTCCCGCTTTTCAAAGTCGATACGTGGATCAACAAGCACATACATCAGATCGGAAAGAATGTTCACCACAAGGCCGATAAGGCCAAAGATGAACAACGTACCAAACATCACAGGATAGTCGCGCCCGACAGCGGCCTCAAAGCCGAGCCGCCCAAGCCCATCCAGCGAGAAGATCGTTTCAATAATAATCGAGCCGCCAAAGAAGACCGACACAAACACCGCAGGAAAGCCTGCAATGACAATCAGCATCGCATTACGGAACACATGGCCATAAAGAACCTTGCTTTCGCTTAACCCCTTTGCGCGTGCGGTCATCACATAGTGCTTTTTAATTTCATCCAAAAAGCTGTTTTTTGTGAGCAGGGTCAACGTCGCGAAGGCCGAAATTGTCGAGGCAAACACAGGCAATGCGATGTGCCAGAGGTAATCAAGCGCTTTGCCAATCAGGCTCAGGTCTTCGAAGTTGTCCGATGTGAGCCCCCTAAGAGGGAAAATTTGCCAGTATGAGCCACCCGCAAACAGCACCAGCAAAAGGATCGCGAACAAGAACCCCGGTATTGCATAGGCGACAATAATCATCGCCGAAGTCCAGGTATCAAAGCTGCTGCCGTCATGAACCGCCTTGCGGATACCCAGCGGGATCGAGACGAGATAGGCAATCAACGTGGACCAAAGTCCAAGCGTGATTGAGACGGGCATCTTTTCCAGCACCAAATCCACAACGCTGATCGAGCGGAAATAGCTCTCGCCAAAGTCGAGATGCATGTAGTTCCAGAGCATATTGAGGAAGCGCTCTAACGGCGGCTTGTCAAAACCGAATTCCTTTTCCAGCTCTTCGATAAACTCTTTGGGCAGGCCACGCGCCCCGACATATTCGCTGTCGGAACCGAAGGTTTCTTCGCCCACGTCATTCCCGCCGCCCGAGAAGCCCTCGAACACGTCGCCGCCGCCCTGCATCTTGGCAAGAACCTGCTCTACAGGACCGCCCGGCACAAATTGCACC
>NZ_JBAUHO010000086.1:0-5768 GCF_049680325.1 Planktotalea sp. | reverse complement strand
GTCGACTTCTGGTGGACGTCATTGGGGGATAAACATCGGCCGCTACCCGAACCGCTACAAAGCGGAACGCGTCTTGCTCAAAACCGCACTTGCGGAGATGAGCACGCTGGATGGTGCGCGCCGCTCTGTGTCAGAACGCAAAGCCGGTTATGACGCGAATTTCGTAGGGCTTACGCGTGAAAGCGCTGATCTGGCATGCCGCCGTTTGCAAGCACGCAATGTGCAGTGCTTCACGATCGGGCCAAGCTCCTAAACAGTTATTATTGTTTGGGTTTATCGTCCCATTCGTCGCTTAATATCCGTGCAGCGTTGCCGTCAGGATCGTCGTATTGCTTGGTGCGCACTGAATAAATGAACGCCGCCAATCCTAATCCACCAAGGATCAGCGAGATTGGAATAAGGTAGGTCAGGACGTTCATTTTTCTCTCCCGAGGCGTAGCGCATTCAACGATACGGTAATAGACGAGCTGGACATCGCAAGCGCCGCAATAAGCGGTGTTGCCAGGCCCGCAATTGCAAATGGCACGGCAATGATATTGTAAAGCGTCGCAATCTGGAAGTTTTCCTTGATGCGTTTGGTCGCTTTGCGCGCCACAGTTAGTGCGCCGCCAATCGGTGCCAAGGTATTTCCAAGCAGCACAATGTCCGACGCAACGCGCGCCGCATCAAGGGCCGAGGCAGGCGAGATAGACACATTCGCTGTGCTTAATGCTGCGGTGTCGTTTAACCCATCACCGATCATCAAGACCAGTGCGCCTTTGGATTTCAGAGCATTGATAAAGTCGGCCTTATCCACGGGCAGTGCGTTCGCTGTCCAGTTTTCCAGACCAAGCGTATCAGCCAAGGCGCGGACAGGCGCAGCTGTGTCGCCAGAGATCAAATGCATTTCGATCCCTTTCGCAGCAAGGTCCGCGATAAGTTCTTTAGCGCCTTCGCGCAGCGCGTCTTCAAACAGAAGCGCGCTAGGAGCCGCATTGCCAATTTGCAGCCAAGTCGCTGTTTGATCGCTGGGGGTCGCCCCGACCCAACTCGCACGTCCAAGCCTAACGGGTGTGCCATTCCACATGGCTTCACTGCCGAACCCAGGGACTTCGCGAACATCAACCAAATTGGCCGGTGCGATGTCCGTTTCGCGCATCGCTTCCAGAATACCCTGCGCCAAAGGATGCGAAGATCCGCTTGCCAAAGCCATCGCTACGCTTAGCACATCAGCGTCAAGCCCGTTCAGGTTTGTGAGTTTGGGAGTGCCCTGAGTAAGCGTTCCCGTCTTGTCGAAAACGACTGTATCCACCTTTGCCAACCGCTCCATCGCGGTGCCGTCTTTGATAAGCAAGCCCTTGCGAAACAATCGTCCCGATGCCGCCGTTGTCACGGCGGGCACAGCCAAACCCAACGCGCAGGGGCATGTGATTATCAAAACAGCCGCTGCAATATTCAGTGCCATGCGCATGTCACCCGAATAGATCAGCCAGCCGAGGAAGGAGAGTGCAGACAGGATGTGAACACCGGGCGCATAGAGCTTTGCCGCCTTGTCCGCCAGCGAGGTGTAATTCGAGCGCCCGCTTTCGGCCACGGCCACCAGTTGCGCCATACGATAGAGCGAGCTGTCCTCGCCGACCGCGCTCACGCGCACTTTCAGCGGACCCGTAAGATTAACTTCACCCGCACTAACAACCTGCCCCGGCTCTGCCAGCACAGGTAGGGTTTCCCCTGTCAGCAATGCGCGATCCAATTCAGAGCGTCCTTCGGTTATTACACCGTCCACCGGCATCCGCCCACCCGGCCGCACAAGCACAATGTCGCCAATTTTTAGCTCGCTTACGCTGACCTGAACGCTTTCGCCATTCTCGATCCGCAATGCTCGCGGCACTTCAAGTGCGGCCAATTCTTCAGCGGCGGAACGTGCCACCGCGCGGGCACGGTGATCCAGGTAGCGACCTGCAAGCAGGAAAAAAGTTAGCGTAAGGGCTGCGTCGAAATAGGCGTGTTCGCCAGACAGGCTGGTTTCCCAAAGGGATGTCGCCAAGGCCAAAGCAATCGCCAGTGAGATCGGCACATCCATGTTCAAACGGCCTGCGCGTAAAGCGGCATAAGCGTTGCTGAAGAAGGGCTGTGCAGAAAATCCAATCGCAGGCAAAGTAATTGCCGCAGAAAGCCAATGGAACAAATCACGCGTTGCGGCTTCCGCGCCTGACCAGACAGCAACGGACAAGAGCATCACGTTCATCGACGCAAACCCTGCAACGGCGAGGCGCATCAACAGATCGCGGCCCGCCTTGTCCGTTTCAGTAGCCCTCAAAGACCCTGCATCAAGTTCATGCGCCTCAAACCCGATCGCTTCTAGTTTTGCGGCCAAAAGCTCTGCTGTGACACTTGGGTCGGCTTCGATTTGTGCGCGTTTAAGCGTCAGATTGACCCGCGCACCATGAACGCCGGGGTGGGCGTTCAAGACCCGCTCGACCGAAGAAATACAGGCTGCGCAATGGATCGAGGGGAGCGAAAGCGCGAGATTAACCTCGCGCGGGGCTTGCGACTGCGCCAAGGCTTCTGCCGCCGGGGCAGCAGAACAGGCTGGGCAGGCGGAGATCGCAGTCATTGAATTATTCCTTGATGTGCAGGATGACGCGCTGGCTGAACTCGGTGCCATCCACGGCTACCGCCTTCATGCGAACATTCCAGTTGCCTGCGCCCAAAGTCGCGCGGGCAACATAGGAGCGTCCATCAAAGGCAAACGCTGGCGTAAGATCGTCCTTAACATGGGTTGCACGCCCGACAATGGCATCCAGATGCGCGACCTGAACAGGCTTGCCTTCAGCATCGCGAATATCAAGCATAACAAGGCCATCTTCAGCATTGGCTTGGACAGTCCATGCAAGGCTTTCCTGCGCGAGCCGACGAATATCGAACTCCTGCGATGCAACATACGAGTTTTTCACCTCAAGCCCGGGAAAGGTGCGTACCGCATTGTAGGCAAGCGCAAGATTGACCGCGATAATCACGCCGAAAGCCGATGCGAAAATGATGAAAACACCGCGCCCTGTAAGTGGTTTGGAATCGGTCATTAGTTGTCCTTCCCGTTAAAGATAGTGTCTTTGTACGCACGCTCGCCATTGGATGTGTCTTCAATCCAAATGCGGAAAGTGGTGCGTTCCGCGTTCGCAGGCGCTGAGCCAGCCGGTGCCACAACATACACTTTTTGCAAATAGGTGCTGTCAGCAGGAACATTCACGCTTTCATCGGAAGTGCCTTCCAGTTGAACACGCAAGGCAGTATTGCCAGAAACGGTTATATGGAACGGACGATCTTCGCCATGTTTGTTCAACAAACGCACATCGTATGTGTTGCGGATCGACCCATCTGAAAGCGTCACGAAAATCGGATTACGCACAGGCGCAACGCTCATTTCGATGTCCGCACGGATGAAAAGCGCAAAGAGCAGACCAAAGCCAACCAGGGCCCAAAGCGCCGTGTACATGATCGTGCGTGGACGCAAGATATGCTGCCAAACAGGCTTGATCGGCTTGCCTGAACGCTCGTTCGCTTCGTCAGTCGAGGCCATGTAATCGATCAAACCACGCGGCTTGCCGATCTTTGTCATAATATCATCGCAGGCGTCGATACACAGTGCGCATGTGATGCATTCAAGCTGCTGGCCATCGCGAATGTCGATACCAACAGGGCAAACATTCACGCAGGCCATGCAATCGATGCAATCGCCCTGTGGTTCGCCTTCTTTCACCGCTTCCGAATGCTTGCGCGGTTCACCGCGCCATTCGCGGTAACCAACAACCAGCGTATCTTCATCCATCATTGCGGCCTGAATACGTGGCCAAGGGCAGGCATAGATGCAAATCTGCTCGCGGGCGATGCCGCCAAAGAAGAAGGTCGTCGCCGTCAAAACGAACATCGTGGTATATGCAACAGGGTGGGCCTGACCCGTCAACAGATCAATGAACAAGGTCGGTGCATCGGCAAAATAGAAGACCCAAGCGCCGCCCGTCGCCAGACCTATAAGCGCCCAGGCGATCCACTTTGTCAGGCGCAAGCGCGCTTTTCGCAGATCCCATTTCTTTTGCTTGTGCAGGCGTAGACGCGCGTTGCGATCGCCTTCGATCCAGCGTTCGACCAGAATAAACAGATCGGTCCATACGGTTTGCGGGCATGCATACCCGCACCAAACCCGCCCAAGCGCAGACGTGAAGAGAAAAAGGCCCAGACCTGCCATAATCAAGAGGCCCGCAATAAAATAGAATTCATGCGGCCAGATTTCGATCCAGAAGAAAAAGAAACGGCGGTTCGCAAGATCAATGAGAACGGCCTGATCTGGCAAGTTAGGACCGCGGTCCCAACGAACCCAGGGTGTTAGATAGTAAATCCCCAAAGTAAAGATCATCAAAATCCATTTAAGGTTACGGAACCAGCCAGAGACACGGCGCGGGAACACAGGTTCGCGCGGGGCATAAAGGCTTGGTGCTGGATCGTTGTCTGTTGAGCTCACGGAATCACCACATAGATATCTTTTGCGTTGCCCTGCTTGTCACAGGCCCATGCCTCAATCGCTTTGACCTAAGTCAAATACCGAGTCTTAAAGACATATTTAACGTCGCGCTATTTTTGCGCCTTAAGCCAGCCCATAAAAGCCTTCAATGCCGAACGATGAGCGCCAGCACGGGTCACAATGAAGTAACCAAAATCTTCATCATCCTCAAAAATCTTGACCAATTGCCCATTCGCGAGGTCAGCCTTGACCCAGATTTCGGCAGTGACCGTGATCCCCTGCCCTGTACGCGCCGCTTCAAGTGTCAGGTTCCCAGGCAAGATAATGCGCCCGCCCTGCCCTGCTTCGCTGACACCATGCTTTGCCAACCAAAGCGAACTTTCAGAGGTGCCGACCTCTTGAAGGATCGGAAAACGCGCAAGATCTGCGGGGCTGGTTGGGCGGTTGTCACATATGAAACTGGGTGCGGCCACCGCGACGCGACGTGTTTTCACGAGCAGCTGAGACTCCACACCGCTCCAGCCGCCCTGGCCAAAACGGATGGCAACATCGGTCTTCGTATCATCAAGCTCAACGGTGGCCGGGTTCGCGTCGATCACGACATCAATTTCAGGATGCTTGGCCCTAAAATCTGCAAGGCGCGGCACCAGCCAATTGGCCGCAAAGCTAGGTGTGGTGGAGACGGTCAAAGGGCGGGCATCTTGCACACCTGTAAGTTTTTCGATCTCCTCCGCAATCATTCCAAAGCCCAGACGCAGCGTCGCTGACAAATCGCGCCCTTCATTGGTAAGGCGCGCTTGTCGTCCGGTTCGGTCCAGAAGCTGAAGGCCAAGATGGGCCTCAAGATTGCGTATTTGTTGGCTAATTGCAGCATGAGAAACGCTCAAGGCATCCCCCGCCTTTTGTAAAGATCCCGTCTCGGCATAGGCTGCGAAGGCTCTCAACGAGGACATCGGGGGTAGTTCACGCCAGTTCATATGAAACTTCACCTTACATATTGCAATTCTTCCTGACTCGCTTTGTGCCAACTGGCAAGTAGTAATGACACATCAACCCAAACCAAGGAGAACCCAAGTGCTAGGAATTTTCGCAGACAGTTTCTTGATCGCAACCCGCTTGGATGACCAGCGATCGGACCGCTGGCAAGCGCCGACACGATGGAAGGCAACGAAAGACAATCAAACCCGCCAGCACCAGAAAAGGGAAAAGAGGAAATGATCGACCCTATCGTAATTCGCGCCCCCCAGCTTGCGCTAAGCAACGCCCCACA
>NZ_JBAUHO010000085.1:0-2087 GCF_049680325.1 Planktotalea sp. | reverse complement strand
CCCCTGTGTCGGGGAAAATTTGCTGGTAGAGCGCGGGCTGCGTCTTGCGCAGCCAACGGTGGTAGTCGTTCTCAAGCGCGCGGTGGTTCGGGCCATGCGCCCACTCAAACACACGATAGCCGTCGTCGCGGCGTGGCTCGGTCCGCCAGGTATCACAGGGGGCCAGATGCTGTTTGCCGATCATGCCGCAATCATAGCCTGCGTCGGCCAGCGTGCGCGTAAACATGTGTTGGTCTTCAGGCAGCGGCACCCCATTGGCATAAAGGCCGTGGTTTGACGGGTATTTGCCCGTAAACAAAGAGGCCCGTGAAGGGCTGCACAAAGGGTTTTGGACGTAGCAGTTTTCGAAAAGCGTGCCGCCCGCGGCCAGAGCATCCAGGTTTGGGGTCACAGCCCAAGGCGCGCCAGTACAGCCAAGACTATCGGCGCGCTGCTGATCGGTGCAGATGAAAAGGATATTTGGTCGCTGGTTCATGTTCAAAAATTCGCAATGCGGGGTTCAGTGCGATCTTCCAGGGCGACGCGCGCATCAATCATCAGGTCTATCATGGCCTCAAGCCTGTCTTGATGTTTCGGACCATCCGCCAGATTATCGCGCTCATCGGTATCGGTTGTCATGTTGTAAAGATAGCGCGCCTCTGGATCGACAAGGCTGACAACAAGCTTCCAATCCGCTGTGCATAGGCTGGTTTGAGCAGGCCGCTCCGGATTGCGTAAACGGCTCATTGCCCAACCGCGGGGCGGCGCAGAGATCAGTGACTGACCCTGAATGCGTTGCGGCGGGCGGATCTGTCCAATTTCGTAAAGCGTTGGTGCGATATCCAGTGTCGAGACGATCCCGCGCACGCGCTTGGCCGAGCCATTCGGGATGCATACAAGCAAAGGCACATGGATAGCAGATTGCTGCATCGCTTGATCGCTTGCGCTATCTTGCACGCAGCCGCGTCCTGCGCTCACAACGACCACGGTATTGTGCGGCAACGCTTTGATGATCTCAGCAAGCGCCGCATCTGCCTGGCGCAGGGCTTGCACTGAAAGCTCCTCAAGGCAGGCTGCCGCAGCCCCCATCGTTTTTCCGACCACAAAGCCCGCCACACCGAAGAACGGTTCACCGTCCGTCATTCGGACACAGACCTGCTGTCCGACCCATGCGTTAAAGCTAAGTTCGTCCGGCAATTCAGCCATCGCCCTACGTTGCGCGGGCGAGATATGCGTGTCGTCAGGCTTGGCGCGGGAAAATCTTTGCGTAGGTTTCAGGCTCCGCCACTTGAAGCCATGTCAGATAAGCATTTTGCCGCGAGCGGTGCAGCGGACCATGCGCCAAGTCAAAGTGATGATATTCGTCAAGCCGTGCGTGTTCCGTCGTCCAGCCCGAAACACCCGCCAGTTGCCTGCGCCCGACAAGCCAACTGACATAGCCGGCGCGCGCAAAGCCTTGTGGCAGCGGCATATCCCGCTTTGACAGCGCAACGCCATCCGTCCAAACTCCATGCGCGGCCACATCCAAGCCTGTAAAAAGGCTTGCACGTGCCACGCTACTTTCTGGCGACGGCGCATAGGCATTCGCGAACGCCAGCCCCGCCCCTTGCAAAGCTGCAAGCGCTGGTAGCTCGCTCGCCCGCTCCTGCAAGGCCTGCGCGCTGAGACTATCGAAACCACCAGCAGAATGTTGGGACGGTTCGGCGTGCTCATCGTTGTCGTGCTTTCATCGGGTGACCCTAGCTGATCCTAAGACCCGCCGCATCAAATCTATGCAGCTCTTCCGGAACTGGCGTCAGGAATACCTTTTCCCCGATTGCGAACTTCACTTTGCCCGGCGCGCGCACAGTCATTGTATCTTCAATGCCCTCCAGCTCAACGCGGATGAAAGTATCGCTCCCCAAGTGCTCGGAGATGCCGGCTTTGCCTTCCCATTCGCCACTTTCCGCCGAGATTGTCAGATGTTCGGGGCGAATACCAATCGCATCGGCGTTTTTGGCTTGCGCGATCGGTCCTTTGATAATGTTCATTTTAGGCGAGCCGATGAACTCTGCCACGAACAGATTGCAAGGCGTATCATAAAGCTCAAGCGGGCTGCCGACCTGTTC
>NZ_JBAUHO010000084.1:0-15014 GCF_049680325.1 Planktotalea sp. | reverse complement strand
GCCGTCGCCGCCATTTCATAGGCAGCCAAAGCAAGGCCGCCGTCAGAGAGGTCTGTGCAGGCCTTGATCCAGTCGCGGTTGGCGCGGATGAAATCGCCATTCCTGGCTTCAGCGGCCAGATCAACATGCGGTGCATCGCCTTCAACGCGGTTGAACACTTCGGCCAGAAGGGCAGACTGGCCCAGGTGGCCCGTCGTGTCGCCGATCAGGATCGCGACGTGACCATCGCGTACATCCGCGTTAATCAACTCGTCCTCATTCATCAGCAAACCAACTGCGCCGATAGTTGGCGTTGGCAGAATGCCGGTTCCGTCCGTTTCGTTATAGAGCGAGACGTTGCCAGATACGATCGGCATATCGAGCGCTTTGACAGCTTCGCCAATGCCCTGGATCGCGCCTACGAACTGGCCCATGATTTCTGGCTTTTCGGGATTGCCGAAGTTCATATTATCCGTTGTCGCCAATGGCTTCGCGCCCACAGCTGTGAGGTTACGGTAAGCTTCGGCAACGGCCTGTTTACCGCCCTCGACAGGGTTCGCCATGACATAGCGCGGCGTCACGTCAGAGGTAAAGGCAAGCGCCTTGCCAGTGCCGTGCACACGCACAATACCAGCGCCCGCTCCGGGGATGCGGATCGTATCGCCCATGACCTGGCTGTCGTATTGCTCGTATACCCAACGTTTGGAGGCGTAGTTCGGGCTGGAGAGCAGCGCTTTGAGACCATCAATCGGATCAATCTGCGGCACGTCTTCCAATGCGATCGCAGCAGGGGTTGGAACCCAAGGGCGATCATATTCTGGCGCGGAAGAGGCAAGTTTGGACAGCGGGAGATCTGCCTTCACTTCACCATTGTGCACGATCAAGAAGCGATCTTCGGCAATCGTCTCGCCAACAATCGCAAAATCTAGATCCCACTTGTCGAAGACGGCTTTCGCTTCTGCCTCAAGTTCCGGTTTCAGAACCATCAACATGCGTTCCTGGCTCTCGGAGAGCATCATTTCATAGGCGGTCATATTGGTTTCACGAACCGGAACCAATTCAAGATCTAGGCGCACACCAAGCCCGCCTTTGTCACCCATTTCGACCGCAGAGCACGTGAGGCCAGCAGCCCCCATGTCCTGAATAGAAATCACAGCGCCCGTCTGCATCAACTCTAACGTCGCTTCCATCAGGCGCTTTTCAGTGAAGGGATCACCGACCTGAACGGTTGGACGTTTCTCTTCAATCGTGTCGTCAAATTCTGCCGAAGCCATCGTCGCGCCGCCGACGCCATCGCGGCCCGTTTTTGCGCCAAGGTAAACAACAGGCATGCCCACGCCAGAAGCGGCAGAGTAGAAAATCTTGTCCGTATCGGCGATCCCGGCCGCAAACGCATTCACAAGGCAGTTGCCATTATAAGCGGGATCAAAGCGTACTTCGCCGCCGACCGTCGGAACGCCAAAGCAGTTGCCGTAACCGCCAACTCCCTCGACAACGCCATTCACAAGCTGGCGGGTCTTGTGGTGAGATGTCTCGCCGAAGCTCAGCGAATTCATCGCCGCAATCGGACGTGCGCCCATTGTAAAGACATCGCGCAAGATGCCGCCAACGCCCGTCGCCGCGCCTTGGTAGGGTTCGATATAGGAGGGGTGGTTGTGGCTTTCCATCTTGAAAACAACCGCCTGGCCGTCGCCAATATCCACGATGCCAGCGTTTTCACCGGGGCCACAGATGACTTGCGGGCCTTCTGTTGGCAGCGTGCGAAGCCATTTTTTGGATGATTTGTAGGAACAATGCTCGTTCCACATGGCCGAGAAAATACCAAGTTCTGTAAACGTCGGCTCGCGGCCAATGATCTCTAGAATGACCTCATATTCATCTGGTTTCAGCCCGTGCGAGGCGATCAGATCAGCGGTGATGGCAGGCTCTTGCATTCAGTTTGGTCCCCAAAAGATCAAGTTGCGCGTCTCTTACTTGTAAAGCGGCGTCGGGGCAATGCGGCAGGGCGGACATTTGCTGCGTTGACCTGATGGATTTTTTGCCGTGAGGTGCGGGCAAACAGGGGAGAGTTGATATGCAGGTGATGGCAAATCCATTTCGCGGCACAGGGATAAGCGCAGGTTTGCAAGAGGTTCCCGTGCCATCAACCAATGCGGATGCCCCGCGCGCATTGTTGTCGCGCTGCCCGACGCATGGCGAAACGCCAATGGTTCAAGCGCTTGGAATGCACATCAAAGACGAACGCGGGCGCATGGGGCTTGGCAGCTTCAAAGCACTTGGCGCGGCCTATGTGATTGCGCATGATGCCCAGCAAGGTTCGCTTGAGGGGCGTACATATGTGACCGCGAGCGCGGGAAATCACGGCATGTCAGTTGCGGCAGGAGCGAAGGTTTTTGGCGCAAAGTCAGTTATTTACCTGTCCCAAACCGTGCCCGCCGCTTTTGCGGATCGTCTGCGTGAAAAGGGCGCGCAGGTCGTGATCGAAGGGCGCGATTATGAGGAAAGCATGATCGCGGCGCAGGCGGGTGCCAAGGCCAATGACTGGACCTTGCTTTCGGATAGTTCTTGGGACGGCTACTTTGAGTTGCCGCATCGCTTGATGGAAGGTTATCTCGCAATGGCGGCCGAATGCACCGAACAGATAGATGCGCCAAGCCATATCTTTTTGCAGGCGGGGGTTGGCGGGCTTGCGGGCGCTTGCGCTGCGTTGTTTCGCAAGGTCTGGGGGGATGCACCGATCATTACCGTCGTTGAGCCGATCTTCGCTCCAGCACTTTACGATTCGATAAAGGCGGGCGGTTTTGTCGTTTCCAAGGGGCCGGTTTCGGATATGGGCCGCTTGGATTGCAAAGAGGCATCTTTGATCGCTTTGAAAGGCCTGTCGCGCGATGCTGACGCTTTTGCGCTCATTTCAGAACAGGAGGCTTTTGCGACCTTGCCCAAACTTGAGGCGCTGGGTCTAAAAAGCAGCACATCCGGCAGTGCGGGGATCACGGCGGCCTTGCTCAGTGATTTGCCTGAGGATGCCCGTGTGCTTTGCATTTTAAGTGAGGGCGCATGACTTTCGCTGCGATGGAATTCGAATTACGGATTCGCGCTGTGCAGGGGCGCATGGCGCAGAACGATCTGGCGGCGCTCTTGCTTACGCAGGACGCAGATATTCGCTATCTCACAGGCTATTTGACGCGGTTCTGGGAAAGCCCGACGCGCCCTTGGTTTCTGGTGGTGCCTGCCGCTGGCTTGCCGATTGCGGTGATTCCCTCCATCGGCGCGGCGCTTATGGCACAAACCGTTGTGCGCGACATTCGCACATGGGGCGCACCCGATTACGGCGATGACGGTGTATCGTTGCTGATTGATACCCTTAAAGAGGTGGCGCAAGGGGGCAAGATCGGCACGCCTTTCGGCATTGAAAGCCATCTGCGCATGCCTTTGGCGGATTGGACACGGCTTTGTGCAGAGCTTTCGATTGGCAGCGATCATGCGGTGCTGCGCCATGCGCGCATGATAAAAACGCCCGCCGAAGTCGATTCCATTCGCGCAGCTTGCCAAATCGCGGGGCGTGCGTTTCAGCGCGTGCCCGAAATTGCGCGCGCAGGGACACCGCTTGCCGAGGTGTTCCGCCGTTTTCAGATGCTCTGTTTGGAGGAAGGTGCCGATTGGGTGCCCTACCTTGCAGGCGGCGCGGGGCCGACGGGTTATGAAGATGTGATTTCGCCCGCCAGCGAGGTGCCATTGCAGAGCGGTGATATTATGATGCTCGACACTGGTGTTATTCGAAATGGCTACTTTAGCGATTTTGATCGCAACTTTGCTGTGGGGGTTCCAAGCAAGGCTGCAGAAGCGGCCTATGAAACCTTGCTGAAGGCAATGCAGGCAGGCGAGTGCGCGCTGAAAGCGGGCAACACTGCGGCGGATGTCTTTCATGCGATGGATCAGTTGTGTACGGGCGGTAAAGGTGGCCAAAGCGCGGGGCGTTTGGGGCATGGGCTGGGCCTTCAACTAACCGAAGGGCTGTCCTTTATTGCGGATGACCATACTGTGCTGGAGCCGGGTATGGTCATCACCTTGGAGCCGGGTGTTTCCGTATCAGGTGGGGCAGGGTTGATGGTGCATGAAGATGATTATGTTGTAACCGCAGACGGCTGGGAGCGTTTGTCGCCGATGCCGCCAGAGAAACTGGTGAGGTTAGAGCCATGAGCTTGCCCTACACACTTGCGCCGCAAATTGGCACTGCTGGGCGGCTTGGCTTGATCGTTCTGCAATCTGATGAAACTATGGAGGCAGAGTTCCGTCAGGTTTTGCCCGAGGCGGATATCGCGGCTTTCGTTTCGCGCATTCCGAGCGCTGCAGAGGTGTCCAACGACAGCCTTGCAGCGATGGAGGCAGAACTGCCCCGCGCGGCGGGGCTTTTGCCCAAGAGCGTGGACTTTGATGTCGTTGGCTATGGCTGCACATCGGCTTCAAGCGTGATTGGACCCGCGCGCGTCGCCGAATTGGTGAAAACGGGATGCCGCACAACTGCCGTAACGAACCCTGTCAGTGCATTGGTTGCAGCCTGCGGTGCGTTGGGGGTGAATAAATTGGCGCTTTTGACACCCTATACCGAAGCGGTCAGTGAAAGTCTGCGATCCGAGTTGCTTAGGAATGGCATTGAAACACCAGTTTTCGCGACCTTTAACGAGCCAGTTGAAACCCATGTTGCGCGCATTGATCCAACCTCGGTGCGCGATGCAGCGGTTGGGCTTGGCAAGGATAAGGGCGCCGAGGCTGTGTTCATGAGTTGCACGAATTTACGTACACTCAGTATTCTCGGAGAAGTCGAAGCCGCCTGCAACAAGCCTGCCTTATCCTCAAATCAGGCCTTCTTTTGGCATATGTTTGCGCAGGCAGGTATACGCCCTGCGCGCGCTGATGGGTTGCTTTGGGATCTTAAAATCAAGAAGGAACCCTAAATGTTCACCAAAGAAAAGCTGGATTACAAGGCAATCGCGCTGCCAGATCGCAGTGATATGAGCGACGCACAGGCGCTTGAGGCCGCGCGCACCCATCTGGCGTTTATGCGCAAACGTCACTCTGTTCGTGACTTTGCGCCAACGCCGGTCCCGCGCGAGATCATTGATCTGGCGATTGCCGCCGCCGGCTCGGCTCCATCGGGGGCCAATCACCAGCCGTGGCATTTTGTTGCAATCTCTAATTCCGGTGTGAAGCATCAAATCCGACTTGCTGCAGAAGAAGAGGAAGAAAAGTTTTATGCGGGCGGTGCGGGGGATGAATGGATCAAAGCGTTAGAACCAATCGGCACAGATGCAAGCAAGCCCCATCTTGACATTGCACCCTGGCTGATCGTGATTTTTGCGCAGCGTTGGGGGGCCTTCGCCGATGGTACGCGCTACAAGAATTACTATGTCCCCGAGAGCGTCGGGATTGCGACCGGGTTTCTGATTTCTGCGCTGCATCATGCTGGTTTGACATGCCTGACGCACACGCCCAATCCGATGAAATTCCTTAATTCACTACTGGATCGGCCAGCGTCCGAGAAACCCGTGATGATTCTTGCCGTGGGCCACCCTGCGACAGAAGCCGTGGTGCCAGAAGTTGCCAAATTGAAGAAGCCGCTGGGTGAAATCCTGTCAGTTTTTGATTAAGCAAAAAAAAGGCCGAGCAATAAGCTCGGCCGAAGTCCAACAGGGAGGTACAAGGACTAGGCACCTCAGCACCATCAACATCCTTGTGCAGCCCAAATAGTATGCACTGTGCTCACGATCAAGGCATTTATGCCGCAGGTGCAGCATAGCCGCTATGCAGTTGCTGCATAGCTACACATCGGTCCGGGCACGCGAGGTGTTCATCGCCCATTGCAAAGCGGTGGCGCAACTCATAGGTTCTGGCGAAATTCTGACACGGTTTGCATGGCAGGCTGGAACCCAACCAAAAGGATACTTCGATGCAAGGTGGCATTGCCCAATTCGTACCCCTCATTTTGATCTTCGCGATCATGTATTTCCTTCTTATTCGCCCGCAGCAGAAAAAGCTAAAAGAGCACCAGAAAATGGTCGAAGGTCTGCGCCGCGGCGATCAGGTGATTACGCAAGGTGGCCTGATTGGTAAGGTGACCAAGGTCAAAGATGAAAACGAGATCGAAGTTGAACTGGCCGAAGGCGTCAAAGTACGCGTTGTTCAGTCCACAATTGCTAATGTGATAAACAAGACCGAGCCAGCAGCGTCCTGAGCGGACGCGGCAAGGCTGGCGTGAGAGGCCGGACATATGTTGCAAATTGACCTGTGGAAGCGGGTGGTGATCTGGGCGGTTTGCGCCATCGGATTGCTGCTGGCCGTTCCAAACGCTTTCTATACTAAAGTCGAGCAGCATAACGATGCGCTTGCGGCCATCGAAGTCTCTGGCAGCAATGACGAGCTGGATGCTATGGCAGCACAGTGGCCGGGCTTCTTGCCTTCTAGCCTTGTTAACCTAGGTCTGGACCTTCGCGGCGGCGCGCATTTGCTGGCCGAAGTGAAGGTTTCTGATGTCTATGCCGCGCGGATGAAGGCCTTTTGGCCAGAAGTGCGTGATGCGCTACGGCCCGAGCGCGCAACGATTGGTACCATACGTTTGCAGCCCTCTGCTGGGGACGTGTTGAGAGTACGCATTTCAGAGCCTGACGGCATGGCCCGCGCGATGGAAGTGGTGCGCGGTCTTGCGCAGCAGGTTGTTTCGCTTTCTGGCGTCGGTTCTTCAGACATCGAAGTAAGCGGTGCTGACGGCATTCTAACGGTCCGCCTTTCCGAAGCCGAAAAGCGCGCCACAGACGAACGCACAATGCAGCAATCGCTGGAAATTATCCGCCGCCGTATCGACGAGGTCGGCACGCGCGAGCCAACAATCCAGCGCCAGGGCACAGATCGCATTCTTATTCAGGTGCCGGGGATCGGATCCGCGGCAGAACTGAAGGCGATTATCGGCACAACCGCGCAGTTGACTTTCCAGCCTGTAATCGGTCGCGGCTCTAGCCCCGATGCGAATGCTGGTGTGGGCAATGAAATCCTGCCTTCACTGGATGAAGAGGGGACGTTCTATACGCTGGAAGCTGCTCCTGTTGTTACGGGCGAGGAACTTGTTGATGCGCAACCCGCTTTCGATCAGAATGGTCGCCCTGCAGTGAATTTCCGCTTTAACCCAGCGGGCGCGCGTAAATTTGGTGACTACACCGCAGAAAACATCGGCAATCCGTTTGCCATCGTTCTGGACAGTGAAGTGATCTCCGCCCCTGTGATCCAAAGCCATATCCCGGGTGGGTCGGGCATCATCACAGGCAATTTCACGGTTGAGGAATCGACGAACCTTGCGGTTCTTTTGCGCGCGGGGGCTTTGCCCGCCGGCTTGGAATTCCTCGAAGAACGTACAATCGGTCCAGAGCTGGGCGCGGATAGCATCAAGGCGGGGCAGGTTGCTTGCGCCGTCGCCTTTATCGCGGTGCTGGTCTTTATGTTCCTGAGCTATGGCACGTTCGGTCTTTTTGCCAATATCGCGCTTATTATTAACGTTGGTCTTATTTTCGGCCTGCTTAGCATGATCGGCGCAACGCTGACGCTGCCGGGTATTGCGGGCATCGTGTTGACCATCGGTATGGCGGTGGACGCCAACGTGCTGGTTTTCGAACGTATCCGCGAAGAGCTGAAATCGGCCAAAGGGCCAGCGCGGGCGATTGATCTGGGGTATGAAAAAGCCCTGAGCGCGATCATTGACGCGAACATCACCACTTTCATCACAGCGGTAATTCTGTTCGTCATGGGGTCTGGCCCCGTGCGCGGCTTTGCAATCACGCTGGGCCTTGGCATTCTTACATCGGTCTTTACGGCAATTTTCGTCACGCGACTTATCATCGTGATGTGGTTTGAACGTAAACGCCCAAAAACACTGGAGGTGTAAGATGCGCCTGAGACTGGTTAAAGAAAACACGAACTTCGACTTCTTCGCACGCCCCAAACTGTGGCTTGGCATCTCTGTCGTGCTGATGATCCTGGCGCTTGGTTCATTCCTGTATCAAGGTTTGAACTACGGAATCGACTTCAAGGGCGGCACGACAGTGCGCAGCGAAAGCAGTACAGCAATCGATGTTGGCGCATATCGCGATGCGATTGTCCCGCTCGGGCTGGGTGATATCACGATTTCGGAAGTCTTCGATCCGACGTTTGACGCAGATCAGCACGTGGCAATGATCCGTATCGAGGCCCAGGAAGGGCAGGAGGCTGTGACCTCTGATGTGATTGCGCAGGTGCTATCGGCGTTGCAAGTGATTGCGCCAGATATCAAATTTGTTTCGGTTGAATCTGTTGGTCCGAAGGTGTCTGGCGAGCTGATCCAGACAGCTGCTATTGCTGTGATCCTCGCGATTGCGGCGGTCCTTATCTATATCTGGCTGCGCTTTGAGTGGCAGTTCGCGCTTGGTGCAGTTGCGGCGCTGGTGCACGATGTCATTCTGACAATCGGCGTTTTTTCAGAGCTTCAGATCAAATTCGATCTGGCGATTATCGCAGCCTTGCTTACGATCGTGGGCTACTCGCTTAACGATACGGTGGTTGTCTTTGACCGTGTGCGTGAAAACCTGCGCAAGTATAAGAAAAAGCCGCTGAAAGAAGTGCTTAACATTTCGATCAACGAAACGCTTTCGCGTACTTTCATGACCTCTATCACCACGCTTCTGGCGTTGATTGCACTGTTCGTCTTGGGCGGTGATGTGATCCGCGGTTTTGTCTTTGCGATGATCTGGGGCGTTATTGTCGGCACATATAGCTCGATCTTTATCGCCTCTGCGATCCTGCTTTGGTTGGGCGTCAAGCGCGACTGGAGCAAGTCAGACGCAAATGCGGGCACGCAGTTTGCCAACATAGATGCCTGATATCCTTACATCAGCCCTTGCGACGCAGGGGCTGATGTGGATTGCCTTTGCAGGCTTTATGGCAGGTTTGGTACGTGGGTTTTCCGGTTTTGGCACCGCATTGATCTACTTGCCTATCGCCAGTATGTTTCTCAGCCCTGTTCAGGCACTGGTCACTTTGACCGTTATGGACAGTATCGGCCCTTTGCCTGCAATTCCACGCGCAGCGCGCGAGGCGGATTGGCCTGACCTTCGCAAGCTGTTGCTTGGTATGGTGCTTGCGCTTCCGCTGGGTCTGCTTTTGCTCTTGTCGATTCCAGCAGACGTCTTCCGCTATGGCGTCTCTTTCGGCGCATTGCTCATGCTGATCGTTCTGCTTTTCGGCTTTCGCTTCAAGGGCAGGCTAAGCGCGCCCAAAGTCTACGGAGTAGGAGCGGCATCGGGCGTCCTTGGCGGCTCAATCGGGCTGCCGGGCCCGCCCGTTATCTTCTTTTACATGTCAAGCGATCATCCTGCGCGGGTGATCCGCGCAACGACGATGGTTTTTCTGCTGTGTTTTGATTTCATTCTGCTTGGAATGTTGGGGGTGCAAGGTCTTGCCTCGCTCAGCAATGTCGTTCTGGGTGCGCTTTTGACCCTTCCGCTGATGCTGGGCACATTGCTGGGCACATGGCTCTTTCGTCCCAGCTACGAAAAAGCGTATAGAGGCGTGGCCTATATCATTATCGCTGTCTCCGCTCTGCGGGGCCTGCCAATCTGGGGATAAAAGATGCGCCTGACCGAGCTGGAATTTGACGACGCCAAACCGGTTGAGGGCTATGGCCCGGGGTTCTTTCGCATCGCGGGCGAGGTTCTGGCTGGGCCATTGCTTATCACTGCAAAGGGCGCGCGCCCTTGGGGCGGGGTGAATGACCACGACACATTGCTTGCGCTGGCTGGCAGTATTGACGTTGTGTTTCTTGGGACTGGCGATGATATCGCTCATATCCCCGCCGACCTGCGCCAAGCGGTTGAGGGTGCGGGTATCGGGATTGAGGCCATGAGTTCGCCAGCTGCATGTCGCACCTTTAATGTACTGGTCAACGACGGACGCCGCATTGCTGCGGCATTATTGCCGATCACCAAAGGTTAAGGGGGCTGGGCAGCGCGCGCTGGCTGGGCTACCTCTAAATGCGATGAATTTATCTGTCGAAAATCTTAGCGTCGCGCGCGGCGGCATCGCGGTCCTGGAAGGACTGTCCTTTGAGCTTGCTGCGGGTCAAGGCTTGATCCTGCGCGGCCCTAACGGCATCGGCAAGACGACATTGCTGCGCACAATTGCAGGTTTGCAGCCAGCCCTGGCAGGACGGGTTAACGTTGCCGAAGATACGATTGCCTATGCGGCGCATTCGGACGGGATCAAACAAGTTCTAAGTGTGCGTGAAAACCTGCGGTTTTGGGCCGATGTGTTTGGCACGCGTGATATTGCCCCCGCGCTAGCAGCGTTTCAACTAGAGCCATTGGCAGAACGTCCGGCTGGCGCGTTATCTGCGGGGCAAAAGCGCAAGCTTGGCCTTGCGCGATTGCTGGTGACGGGGCGGGCGATCTGGGTGCTGGATGAACCAACGGTCAGTCTGGATGTTGATGCGGTCGCAATGTTCGCCAACGCCATACGGGCGCATTTGGCGGCAGGCGGCTCGGCCCTTATTGCCACGCATATTGATCTGGGACTGGATGCAGCGGTGTTGGATGTCGCACCCTTCAAAGCCCGTCCTCCAGTGGCAAGCGATGACGAATTGGAGGGCTTTTTATGAAGGCGCTTCTGATCCGTGACCTGCGCCTTGCTGTGCGGGCAGGGGGCGGCTTTGGCCTTGGCCTTGCGTTTTTCCTGATTGTTACGGTACTTGTGCCCTTTGGCGTCGGCCCGCAAAGCGCGCTGCTCTCAAAGATTGCGCCGGGCATTCTCTGGCTTGGGGCCTTGCTGGCTTGCCTGCTTTCCCTTGATCGCATCCTTGCGCTTGATTGGGAGGATGGAACGCTTGATCTGATGGCCTGCGCGCCGCTTCCGATGGAGGCTGCAGTGAGCATCAAAGCATTGGCGCACTGGCTCACGACGGGTCTGCCACTGGTTGTCGCAGCGCCGCTGTTTGCCTTGCTGCTCAACTTGCCAGAGGCAGGATATATTCCTTTACTGCTTTCGCTCTTGCTCGGGACGCCCGCGCTAAGCGTCATTGGCACCTTTGGCGCAGCGCTGACCGTGGGGATCAAGCGGGGTGGCTTGCTTCTTTCGCTGCTGGTTCTGCCACTTTATGTCCCGACACTTATTTACGGTGCAGAAGCCGCGCGGCGCGGGGCAGAGGGGCTGGACACCGCGACACCGCTAATGATGCTCGCGGGGATCACTTTCGGGGTAATTGCGCTGCTACCCTTTGCGTCTGCCGCAGTTCTGCGCGTAAACATTCGATAATTTGAATTGAAGCTGAAACCTTCAGGAGATACACCGCCGCCATGTCTTTATGGGAATACGCAAATCCGGTGAAATTCATGGCCCTTTCGGGCCGTGTGCTTCCCGTTGTCGCCTGGCTTGCGGGCATATGCCTTGTGGTCGGGTTGATCTGGGGCTTTTTCTTTACGCCCGATGACTATCGCCAAGGGTCGACCGTCAAAATCATTTACCTGCATGTGCCGTCGGCCTTGATGGCGATCAACGCCTGGATGATGATGCTGGTCACCTCGCTTATCTGGATCATCCGGCGCCACCACGTTTCAGTGCTTGCAGCTAAAGCCGCTGCGCCTGTGGGCATCACAATGACCCTGATTGCGCTTGTCACAGGCGCAATCTGGGGCGAGCCTATGTGGGGCACATGGTGGGCATGGGATCCGCGCCTGACCTCCTTCCTCATTCTGTTCCTGTTTTACCTTGGCTACATGGCGCTTTGGGCGGCGATTGAAGATAACGATACGGCTGCGGACCTGACCTCCATCCTTTGCCTTGTGGGTTCGGTCTTTGCGATCCTGTCGCGCTATGCGGTGAATTTCTGGAACCAAGGCCTGCTTCAGGGCGCGTCCCTATCGCTGGATAAAGAGGAAAACGTCGCTGACGTCTTCTACATCCCGCTTTTGGTTTGCATCGCAGGGTTCGTGCTTTTGTTCCTTGCTCTGGTACTACTGCGCACACGCACGGAAATCCGCGCGCGCCGCACCAAAGCCCTTCTGGCACGGGAGCGCATGGCATGATGCCCGAACTTGGAAAATACGCCAGCGCAGTGTTAAGCGCTTATGGCGCGTCAATCGTGCTTATCATCGGCATTGTGGTGCTCAGCGCCATGCAATCCCGCCGCGCCAAAGCTGCGCTGGAAGATGTGGAGAAACGCCGCAATGGCTAGGCTTTCTCCTTTGATGATTGCGCCGCCTGCGATTTTTATCTGCCTTGCGGCATTGTTTTATGTCGGCATGTTTCGCGAAGGTAAAAACGATTTACAGTCCGTCTTTATTGGCAAGCCGGCACCCTCGATTGAGGGCACTGCTGAACTGCCGGGCTTTACCAGAGCCGCGCAGGCCGATCTGACACGTGGAGAGGTCACGCTGGTGAACTTCTGGGCCAGCTGGTGCCCGCCATGCCGCGCCGAGCATCCCAAGCTTTTAGAACTCTCGAAAACCTATCCGATTGTTGGCATTAACTTCAAAGATAGTGCAGGCACGGCCAGCAGCTATCTAAAGGATGACGGCAATCCGTTTGTGGCGATCGCGTTCGATCCACAAGGGCGCACAGCGATTGACTGGGGCGTGACCGCACCGCCTGAAACCTTTATTCTGGCGGGTGATGGCACCGTGCTTTACCGCTTTGCGGGCCCGCTTGTCGGAAGCGACTTTGAACAGCGTTTCTTGCCCGAGCTTGAAAAGGCGGTTAAGGCTGAGAAGTAGCGGTCGTTTATCTTTGGCAATTGTTCGGGGGTTGAAATGTTGGGTCTAAAAAGCATTCACAGCATAGCCGCCGCGTTGTTCTGCGCGTGCCTTGTCACTGCGCCTGCCCATGCCCATGCCCAGAACATCAATTTCGGGAATAATTCCAGCGAATACGCCAATGATGGTGAATGTGATGATCGGCGCTTTATCGGTGTTGGCATGGCCAAAGACCTTGATGAGGACGATAACTTTCGCGACGCCAATGATTGCAGGGATGCCTATAGGGATGGGCGTGCAAAGCTTTGGAGGCTTGAAAACGCGCGCGCTGCGACGCAGTGCTCGGCCATTCGCTTTGGCAACAACAGCTCGGAGTGGAGCCGTGACGGCGAATGCGATGATTTCCGCTTTGAAGGGCCGGGCATGTCGAGCGTGGTTAAGTCGGAAGACATTGGGCGCGACGCTGCAGACTGCAAAAAGCTATGTAATGCGAAGCAGATATTCCTGCGCGATTACTAATTGTTTTTCACAGACGATATCCGCCTGAGACGGTCAGCACTTCCCCTGTGATAAAGCTCGCGTCGTCAGAGGCAAGAAAACGAACTGCTTTGGCAATGTCTTCCGGCACACCAGAACGAGCGAGCGCGGTCATTTCCACAAATTTGGCAACCAGTTCGGGTGGGCGCGGGTTTTCTATGCGTTCGATCGCGCCGGGCGCGATCGCATTTACACGAATACCCCTGGACCCCAATTCTTTTGCCGCCCCGCGCGTCCATGTGTTTAATGCGGCCTTGCTGGCAGAATAGCCAGAGGCCCCCAATGCTGGCAAAACAGCATTCACCGATGAAATATTAACCACCGCCGCGCCGCGCATCAAATGTGGCAGAGCCGCTGCAAGGATTTGCATGGGTGCAGTAAGGTTAATGGCAAGCAATTGCGCTTCAGCCGCTGCATCAACTGCATCCAATGATGTCATTTCAATTGCGCCGGCGTTGTTGACGATCACATCAAGGCAAGCGAATTCAGCGATCACGGCATCTATCACCTGCGCGGGCGCTGCCTGAGTGCTGAGATCAGTTTTAATCGCAAAGATTGCTGGATGCGCCGCCAGCAACGCGTCAGGCGGGGTGTTGTTGTAGGTTATTGCGACCCTGTGATCGCGGACAAGGTTTTCGGCAATCGCACGGCCAATCCCGCGCGCGCCGCCTGTGATGAGGGCTGTTTTCATATCCCAGTCTGAGCCTAGCGCGCACAGACTTGCAAGTGCCCAAAAGAAAAGGGCCGCCCGAGGGCAGCCCTTTGATACTTGATTTGGTGTCGCTTAGGACGCTGCGAGATCTCGCAGAACGTAGTGCAAAACGCCGCCGTGCTCGATGTATTCGATCTCGATCGCTGTATCGATACGGCACTTGAGCGTGATGGTTTTTACAGTGCCATCGGCCATTGTGATTGTGCATGGCACTTCCTGCAAAGGCTCAATCGTGTCGAGACCCGAGATGGAAACGCTTTCGTCACCTGTCAGACCCAAAGACTTGCGCGTGTCGCCGCCTGTGAACTCGAACGGGATAACGCCCATACCAACAAGGTTGGAGCGGTGGATACGTTCAAAGCTTTCTGCGATCACAGCCTTCACACCAAGTAGTGCCGTGCCTTTAGCTGCCCAGTCGCGCGAAGACCCCGCGCCGTACTGCTCGCCGCCGAAGATCACCAGCGGTGTGCCCGCTGCCTGATGCGCCATAGCTGCATCGAAGATCGACGTCTGTGCGCCGTCTACGCCTTTGGTGTAACCACCTTCAACGCCGTCCAGCATTTCGTTCTTGATGCGGATGTTGGCGAATGTGCCGCGCATCATGACTTCGTGGTTGCCGCGACGTGAGCCGTAGGAGTTGAATTCGCGCACCGGCACCTGACGATCTGTCAGATACTGACCTGCAGGCGAGCTTTCCGCGAAAGAACCCGCAGGAGAGATGTGATCTGTTGTGATCATATCGCCGAGCAGTGCCAAGACCTTAGCACCCTCGATGTTGGTGATAACGCCCGGATCCTTGGACATGCCTTGGAAGTAGGGTGGGTTCTGGATGTAGGTCGATGTCGCAGGCCAGTCATAGACTTCCTGCTGTGGAACAGACACGCCCTGCCATTTTTCGTCACCTTTAAAGACGTCGGCATATTTGGTCTGGAACGCTTCGCGTGTGACCGTTTGCTCGACCAGTTCTGCCACTTCCTGCGTCGTGGGCCAGATGTCTTTCAGGTACACGTCCTTGCCATCCGCAG
>NZ_JBAUHO010000083.1:0-1810 GCF_049680325.1 Planktotalea sp. | reverse complement strand
ACCCAAGTAACGTCCCAAATTTTGAATAAAAACAAGTAGATAGGTACTCCAACAAGTTGTGCCAACATCGAAATAGGTGTGCTAATCTTGATGTGCCAATGAAATTGTTCGGAACACAGAGGTGGTCCTGCTTTTTCGACCAGTTTGCAGCCCAGCTAAGGTAGATCAGGGTTTCATTCAGGCTGCCATTCTCATCGGTTCTGTTTTGCTGTCATAGGCCTCGTTGGGGGTCAATATGCCGTGGGTCGAATGCGGGCGCTCGGAGTTGTAATAGGTCAGCCATTTGCCGATCCCAGTCCGCATTTCTGATCCCGTTTCAAAGGCGTTCAGATAGACGCACTCGTATTTCAACGACCGCCACAGCCGTTCGATCATGCGATTGTCGCGCCAAGCGCCTTTCCCGTCCATGCTGATCTTGATCTTTGCGTCTGTCAGCACGTCGATCCACGCACCGCTGGTGAACTGACTGCCTTGATCCACTGCCCGGCAGGGTATTTGCGCAGCAAATGTCCCGAGAGGGCTGTTGAAGATTTCCGGCGTACCGTACTTGGTAATGGCCTCTTTCAAAGCCTCGACGCAAAAGCCCGCATCCATGCTGTTCGACAGCCGCCAGGACAAAACCTTGCGGCTGTACCAATCCACCCCTATCGGGATCATGCTGCGCATAACCCTGCCGGGCAGAGGATCGCCACAAGGTATAAGAACCCGCGCCGCATCGGTATGTAGGTAATATCTGCGCACCAGACCTGATTGGGCCGATCAATGACCATGTTGCGAAGCAGGTATGGCCTGACCTTATGTTGAGGGTGCTTCTTGCTGGTGTTTGGCTCCTGATCCCCTCTCGTGCATCGCTACGCGATACCCTGCCGGGCAGTGGATCGGTACCAGCCTCATCAGGCGCATCAACCGTCGTACACGGTGCCGACCACATCGACGCCCATTGCGCTTCATGTACCGGGCCATCTGGCGGGAACCGTACCAGGGCGCTTCCAGGAATTGCTTGTCGATGATCTCCATGAACCGCAGGTTTTCGGCGCTTTCACCGACAGGTCGATAGTAAAGCCGCGACCGCGACAGCTGCAACAGTTCGCACTGTTTACGAAGGCTTAACCTATGATCCCGGCTCACCATTTTTTGCCTCGCGTCCCGAGCAACTGATGCGAGGCTTCCATTGCCCGGCAGGCGCATCCGAAGGATGCTGCCGAGAGGGGGCTAAAAAATCCCGTTCCACCACCAACTGACCGATCTTTGAGTGCAGCTTGTCGACATCAGCGGCGCTAACCTGTTCTGGGGCCGCACCACGGCGCGTAAAGGCTGTCGCCATATTTTCTATCGCGGCTCGCTTCCAAGTCCCGATCTGAGTGGGATGCACGCCGTACTTCTTGGACAGCTCAGCCAACGTCATTTCTTCGCGGATCGCTTCAAGCGCAACCTTGGCCTTAAACTCCCCCTCTCGGGATCATGCCTTGCATGACCCTGCCGGGCAGTGGGACGAATGGTTCTTTCGTTTCTTCATTCTGGATCGTCACTTTCATCATGCAAACCACCTTAGCGGCTGGCCCAAATTTTCGCGACCACCTCTTTGCCTGATTGTAACCCATCGAACGCGCCATTGGCGCATTGAGTGAGCTACCCCCTGAAATTCGGGCACTGACGTAAGCTGCAATTTGCTGTCTGCTGATCTTCAACACGAAGGAGATCAGAGATGTCGAAACGGAAGCAACATCATCCAGAGTTTAAGGCCAAGGTCGCGTTGGAAGCGCTGAAGGGCGAGGAGACGGTCAGCGAACTGGCCAGTCGGTTCGGCGTG
>NZ_JBAUHO010000082.1:0-7505 GCF_049680325.1 Planktotalea sp. | reverse complement strand
AAGCAGATGTGCTCTTGATCTCTTCCATCGACAAAAGCGCCGTCACATTATGCACTTTCACCTCGGAAATCAGCGCTTGATAGAACACATCATAGGCGCGCGCGTTCTGCACCCGAACTTTTAGTATGTAATCAATATCCCCCGCCAAACGATGCGCTTCCTGCACCTCCGGGCGATCTCGCAGCGCCATCAAAAAGGCAGCCTGCCAGCCCGCATCATGCTCTGACGTGCGGATCAATACAAAGAAGCAGGCTTCAAACCCAAGCGCCTCTGCATCCAGTTTCACGGTCTGCGCGCCAATAATGCCCGCCTCGCGCATTTTGCGAATCCGGTTCCAAACCGGCGTCTTGGACGAGCCGACTTCACGGGCAATTTCATCAAGCGAGCGATCCGCATCCACCTGCAGCGCACGTAGAATTTTCCGATCCGTATCATCTATTCGAACAGACATTCGCAGCCCCTTTTCTGTTTTGGAACACATATCCCGCTATCCAATCAAATTGCAAACATCTTCCCTTTCAACCGTGCATACCTAGCCGATTATTGGAATATTGTCCTATATTGAGGGTGTAATTTAGCACCGGAGCCCGCCCAATGGATCACTTCCCCATCTTCGTCGCCCTCAAAGGCCGCAAAGTGCTGCTTTCGGGTGGCGGCGATGCAGCCTTGGCGAAACTGCGCCTGCTTCTCAAAACCACTGCCGATCTGCACGTTTTCACCCCGAACCCGGCCCATGACATCACCGCCTGGGCGCGCGAGGGCAGGCTTACACTGCACAAACGCGCCCTGAAAACGCGCGACGCTCAAGGCGCGACGCTTATCTATGCGGCGGATGAGGACGTCGATCACGACAGCGCCACAGCCGACATTGCCCACGGCGCAGGCGTTATGCTCAACATCGTCGACAATCTGCACGATAGCGCCTTTATCACCCCCGCCATCGTGGATCGCGATCCCGTCACAATCGCTATCGGAACCGAAGGCGCAGCCCCGGTGCTTGCGCGCGCGATCAAGGCCGATCTGGAGGAACGCCTCCCCGCCTCTCTCGGCACCCTCGCGCGCTTCGGAAAGTCTTTCCGCAAGATCGCCGATGCCTTGCCAATGGGGCGCGCACGCCGCGATTTCTGGCGCGAGTATTATTTCCACACCGGCCCCGCGGCCATGCAACTCGGCAAAGACCATATTGATGCCGCGCTCAACGAAACGCTAGACACGCATCTCTCCGGCAAAGCGCGACCGGCTCATGTTTCATTTGTTGGCGCAGGCCCGGGTGATCCCGAACTGCTGACCCTGAAAGCCCGTAAGGCGATTGATGAGGCCGACGTGATTATCCACGATCGTCTCGTCACCCGCGAAATCCTCGAACTTGCCCGCCGTGAAGCGGTTATCGTGGATGCTGGCAAAGAAGGTTTTGGCCCCTCGACAGCGCAAAAAGAAATCAATGCACTTATCGCGCAACATACGCAAAACGGCGCGCAGGTCGTGCGGCTCAAAGCGGGCGATCCAACAATCTTTGGCCGCCTCGATGAAGAAATCGAAACCTGCGAGGCATATGCCCTGCCCTACACGATCATCCCCGGCATCACCGCTGCGTCTGCCGCTGTGGCCAGCATCGGGCAAAGCTTTACGCGGCGCGGGCGCAACGGCTCGGTGCGGTTTCTGACCGGGCACGACATGCAAGGCTTTGCAGATCACGATTGGAGCGCGCTTGCCAAACCGAATGCGGTTGCCGCGATCTACATGGGCAAGAAAGCTGCGCGCTTTGTGCAGGGTCGCCTGCTCATGCATGGCGCGGATCGTTTGACGCCGGTCACTGTGATCGAAAATGCCTCGCGCGCGGATCAACGTATCCATGCCGCCACGCTCGAAACCCTGACAGACATCAGCGATATCGCTGGTCCTGCCGTCATCTTTCTTGGCCTCACCCCGCGCGGGGCCGCCAACGCCCTCGCCGCGCACCCACAAGAGGAATTCGCATAATGCCAAGCATCTTCACCCCAAAGGTCGTCACCGCCAACGCGCTGCTGGAAGGCGACGTCGTTTATTTGACCAACGATGACCGCTGGTCCCGCGATTTAAGCGAAGCGGTGTTGTTGACGGATGAAGGCGACGCAGACCTGCGCCTCCTTCAGGCAGAAGCACAGACAGGCGTTGTGGTCGGGGCCTACCTCGCAGACATGCGCGCAGGGCCGAACGGGCCAGAACCTACACATTTTCGCGAAGCTTTCCGCCGCAAAGGTCCATCCAATTATGCCCACGGCAAACAGGAGCAACTCTGATGTATGCCTATACCGATTTCGACAAAAGCTTTCTCGCCAGCCGCAACGCGCAGTTCCGCGATCAGGTTGAACGGCGCATCGCAGGCCATCTGACCGAGGATGAATTCAAGCCCCTGCGCCTGATGAACGGCGTCTATCTGCAGTTGCACGCCTATATGCTGCGCGTCGCCATCCCCTATGGCACGCTGAACGGCGCGCAGATGCGGATGCTGGCACATTTGGCGCAAACCTATGACAAAGGCTACGGCCATTTCACCACGCGCCAGAACATCCAGTTCAACTGGCCGGACCTGCGCGATATTCCCGATATGCTGGACGATCTGGGCACTGTACAAATGCATGCGATCCAGACCTCCGGCAACACCATCCGCAATGTCACCGCCGATCATTTCGCAGGTGCCGCCGCCGATGAAATCGCCGATCCGCGCCCGATTGCCGAGCTGATCCGTCAGTGGTCCACAGATCACCCCGAATTCCAGTTTCTGCCGCGCAAGTTCAAGGTCGCGGTGACTGGCTCACCCAATGACCGTGCTGTGACGCGCGCGCATGACATCGGCTTGCGTATGGTTACGCGCGGCGGCGTACAGGGCTTTGAAGTCATCGTTGGCGGCGGCTTGGGCCGCACGCCGATGCTGGGTAAGGTCATCGCCGACTTTCTGCCGCGCGAAGACCTGCTGCCCTATCTGGAGGCCATTGTAAGCGTCTATAACCTTTTGGGGCGGCGCGATAACAAATATAAAGCGCGCATCAAGATTACCGTGCATGAAAACGGGCTGGAGAAGATCCGCGCACTTGTGAACGAGCGGTTCGCAGTGCTCAAAGCCCAGTTTTCGGGCATTGATCGAACGCTTCTGAAAGCGATCGAACAGCACTTCGCAGCGCCTTCTTTCAAAGAAGGCGACATCGCGATTTTTGAAAAATCGCGGACGGAAAACCCTGTTTTCCGCGCCTGGGCGGATACCAACCTACACCCGCATAAAGCACAGGGATATGCCATCGTCACAGTCTCGCTCAAAGCGCATGGTGCCACCCCGGGCGATGCCAGTGCTACGCAAATGCGTGTTCTGGCAGACCTGGCCGAACGCTTTGGCCATGACGAATTGCGCATCTCGCACGAGCAGAACGTAATCTTGCCCCATGTGCATAAATCCGACTTGCCCGCGCTGCATGGCATCCTCAAAGAACATGGGCTGGCCACAGCCAATATCGGCCTCATCTCCGATATCATTGCCTGCCCCGGCATGGATTACTGCGCGCTGGCAACGGCCCGCTCGATCCCGATTGCCCAACAGATCGCCACCCGCTTTGATGATCTCAAACTGGAACATGAAATCGGCGATCTCAAGATCAAAATCTCCGGCTGCATCAATGCCTGCGGGCATCACCATGTTGCCCATATCGGTATTCTCGGCCTCGATCGCGCAGGCGTTGAAAGCTATCAGATTACCCTTGGCGGGGATCACACACAAAGCGCCGCCATTGGCGAGCGCGCTGGCCCCGGCTTTTCCGCCGACGGCATCATTCCCGCAATCGAACGTCTAATCGAGGCCTATCTGGAGGTGCGCAGCAGTGACGAGGAGCGGTTTATCGACGCCTATCGCCGCCTCGGCATGGCACCCTTCAAAGCTGCCCTTTATCCGGAAAAGGCACAGGCCAATGCCGCATGATCGACTTGCCCGTTCCCTCAACGCGCGCCTGACCTCGCGCAGCGCGGCGCAAGCGCTGGCTGTCGCACTGGACGCACCCGAGCTAGACGAAATCGCGCTCGTGTCCAGTTTCGGAGCCGAGGCTGCCGTGCTGTTGCATCTGGTTGCAGTGAGCGCCCCCGACCTGCCCGTGCTCTTCATTGATACGGGCAAGCATTTCACTGAAACGCTGGTTTACGGGCAGGAGCTGGTCGAACGCCTTGCCCTGCGCAATGTGCGCTATATTTCTGGCGATGTCGCAGCGATCAAGGCGCGCGATCCCTACGGTGCCTTGCACATTGCCAACCCAGATGCCTGCTGCGCCCTGCGCAAAAGCGACCCCTTGCAAGCCGCGCTCGGTGCGATGCCCAGACTTTCAGCGCTGATTACAGGACGCAAACGCTATCAAGGTGGGCCACGTAGCGCATTGGAGGTATTCGAGGCGGACAAAGCCACCGGGCTTATCAAAATCAATCCGCTGGCCCATTGGCAGCCCAAAGACCTGCGCGACTATATGGAAGAGAACCGCCTGCCCAAGCATCCGCTTTTGGCCAAAGGCTATCTTTCCATTGGGTGCGCGCCCTGCACCAGCCCGGTTGCACAGGGCGAAGATTCACGCGCTGGCCGCTGGCGCGGCAATGACAAGGTCGAATGCGGCATTCATTTTATCAACGGGCAAGCGATGCGTCGCCCAATGACACAGAAAGAAACGACATGAGCATTTTGGTTAACGATACGGGCTTTGTGCGCGAAGATTGGAACGGCGCGGTGCATGACCTTGCCAGCG
This sequence comes from Planktotalea sp., assembly GCF_049680325.1. Taxonomy (GTDB): domain Bacteria; phylum Pseudomonadota; class Alphaproteobacteria; order Rhodobacterales; family Rhodobacteraceae; genus Planktotalea. The sequence goes on along the minus strand of NZ_JBAUHO010000082.1, from coordinate 2,754 downwards.
ACATCGATCCTTTAAACGTTGATTTCGCGGAGGCGACGCTGATCCGCGTCGACTTTCCGTCCTTTGCAGACGGGCGCGGTTTCACCATCGCGCGGCAGTTGCGCTTGCGCGGGTACAAGGGTCGTTTGCGCGCCCGTGGCCATGTGATCGCCGATCAATACGCCATGGCGCGGCGCGCTGGGTTTGACGAGGTGGAGATCGAAGACGCGCTCGCAGCGCGCCAACCCGAAAGTGACTGGCTTGCCCGTGCCGACTGGCAGGCTGGCGATTATCAGGCACGCCTTCGCGGCTGATTTGAGCCACATCAAAGAAGCTACGTCTGAAAAGCATCTATAGCCTGAACGGCAAAGGGCGCGCAGTGCCCTTCCCAAACGCATGAAACCGATATAAATGGGGAAACGGAGTTAAATTCCGTTTGTACACAAATGAATGAGATCGCGCCCGTGACCCAATCTGACAGCGACGCTGCACCCAAAATGCCCACCCTGCCCGATGCGCAAACTGTGACCGAAGTGAAGCACTGGACGGACCGACTGTTTTCGTTTCGCATGACGCGCCCGACAACGATGCGCTTTCGCTCGGGCGAGTTTGTGATGATTGGCCTGATGGGGGATCCCGATCCGAAAACGGGCAAGGTCAAACCGCTATTGCGTGCCTATTCTATCGCCTCGCCCTCTTGGGATGAAGAGCTGGAATTCTATTCGATCAAGGTGCCTGATGGCCCGTTGACCTCGAAATTACAGCACATCAAGGTCGGCGATGAAATCATTCTGCGTCCCAAGCCCGTTGGCACCTTGGTGCATGACGCGCTGATCCCCGGCAAACGCATCTGGTTCTTCGCCACAGGCACAGGTTTCGCGCCTTTCGCCTCGCTCTTGCGTGAGCCGCAAACCTATGAGGATTACGACGAGGTTATCATCACCCACACCTGCCGCACAGCTGGCGAGTTGACCTATGGTCGCGAGTTGATCGAGGCGCTGGAGCATGATGAACTGCTCAATGAGGTCATCGGTGACGGCTTCTGGAAGAAGATCAAATACTACCCCACGACCACCCGCGAGCAAAGCGCCAAGATGGGGCGGATCACCGATCTGATTAACTCTGGCGAGGCGTATAAAGAGTTGGGCGTTGAGCCGCTCTGCCCGCAAAATGACCGCGCCATGATCTGCGGGAATCTGGCGTTTAACCTGGAACTGAAAGCGATGCTTGAGGCAGCGGGTCTAGAGGAAGGCGCGAACTCCAAACCTGCGCAATATGTCGTGGAAAAGGCGTTTCTGGATTGATCTGGCTGGCTGTGTGAGAGCACGCCCGCCCGCCAATTGTTTCGCGCGCGAAACAATTTACATTTATTAACAATATGTTAACGTAATGCGCACAGCCAAGTCGCAACCATTGATTGCGCACCGCTCCCCTTGCAGATTAGGCTAGGCAAAGTTTGTCACTAGTAGGCGGTGCTTCATGGATAACATCATCGACAACACCGCCCTCGCGCTTGTCACCCATCCCTTCACATGGATCTTTATCGCATTGACGGCGGCGTTCTACCTGATCCAATCACTTGTCCAGCGCGAGGCCCGCGGAACATCCCTGCCCACAAGCCTTTGGGACACGTTCGGCCTAACGCGCATGCACCCATTCGTCAGGGTCGCGCTTGCCGCGCTCTGGGCGGTCCTGTTTGTTGCCTTCTTGTTCGGTGCCGTTTTCTCGCTTATCGCGGCAAGCAAAGTCCTGCTTCGCCTCTCAGACCCCGGTGGCAGCAATCCAATCCAGATGCTGCTGGGTGCGTCAAAAGCCGACTTTCGTCTTTATCTGCTCACCCTCGCCGCCATGACCGCTGGCCTAAGCGCCATCATCGCCCTTCCTTTCACGCTGATCCGCACGAAGAATTTGGAGGCGAATACCAAAGCAACCGAGCAAGGGTTGGTCACAGATCGGCTCAACAAAGCGGTTGAAGGATTAGGCGCACAGAAAGAGGTGAACCGCCTCGGGCGCAATGTGTTTTATAAAAACAAGGACGAGGACGGCGAGTTCTCGACCTTTCAATGGGAAGATGACGCCCAAGAACCTCCAGAGAACGCGACGTTATGTAAAACCGAGGCTTGGTCAAATGTCGCGCTGACCGAACCCAACCTCGAAGTGCGCATCGGATCGATCTATGCGCTAGAGCGGATCGCGCGGGAGAATAAGGACTACCATGTGCAAGTCATGGAAATCCTCTGTGCCTATATCCGAGAGAATGCGCCAGCCTCAGGCGCTGTGGATTGGCCTGAATTGGAGATGCGAAAAGGTGAAGACCGAGGTCCGTTGAAGGAGGATTTTAACGAGCGCCTTAAAGACTTCCGCAGCAAAAGCGACGCGCTGAAACGAACGCTGAAACCGCGCAGCGATATTCAGACTGCGCTGACGGTGCTTGGACGGCGAAATCCTGAGCAACGCCAATGGGAGGCGGAAGCGCATCTTGGTAAAGCAGCGGATACTTTCGTATTTGATAGGCCCTGCCAAGAGTATCAGGGCAAGGACGACGCGGTACTGGGGGCAGAATGGGAGAGCTTTCAGCGAGACCTCAAGGCATGGTTAACATCACTCGGCAGTTATCGCGGCTATCGGCTGGATTTGCGCGACACGAATTTGCACGGCGCGGACCTGTCTGGATATGAATTGGCAGGCGCAAGGTTTGAAAATGCTCAGATGCAGGGGGCTGACTTCAGAGACGCGAGTATGCAGGGGGCTGACCTCACAGGCGCGAGAATGCAG
>NZ_JBAUHO010000081.1:0-3438 GCF_049680325.1 Planktotalea sp. | reverse complement strand
GGCATCGCCGCAGAGACATTGCTGGTGGACACAAGGACCCGCCCTGCCTTGACCGAAACGGTCAGTTCTGACGTGCTGGACGCGCTAAGTGGCCATACCGGTTGGCTGCATGAGGAATTCGAGGTCGGCTCTGAATTATTGGGACCGGATGCGGCGGATAAGTTGAGAAAAGCGAGCAAGCGGTAACCTTCAATGAGTTGCCAATGCCTGCGCCCACTTCTATAGCGATGCACATGCTAGACACCGCTTCAAACCGCCCAGACCTTCCTGCTGAAATTGCCCGTCGCCGGACCTTTGCGATCATTTCGCATCCCGACGCGGGGAAGACGACGCTAACGGAAAAATTCCTGCTCTTTGGTGGGGCGATCCAGATGGCGGGACAGGTTCGCGCGAAAGGCGAAGCGCGGCGCACGCGCTCTGACTTTATGCAGATGGAAAAAGATCGCGGCATTTCGGTTTCCGCATCTGCGATGTCGTTTGATTTCAAGAACTTCCGTTACAATCTGGTGGACACGCCCGGCCACTCGGATTTCTCTGAAGATACCTATCGCACGCTCACAGCTGTAGACGCGGCAGTGATGGTCATTGACGGCGCGAAGGGCGTGGAAAGCCAGACGCAGAAACTGTTCGAAGTCTGCCGCATGCGCGATCTGCCGATCCTGACCTTCTGTAACAAGATGGACCGCGAAAGCCGCGATACATTTGATATTATTGATGAAATTCAGGAAAATCTGGCGATTGATGTTAGCCCTGCCAGCTGGCCTATCGGGGTCGGCTCTGAATTTATGGGCTGTTATGACATGCTGCGCGACCGTCTTGAATTGATGGATCGCGCGGATCGAAACAAGGTTGCCGCCTCGATCGAGATCAACGGACTTGATGACCCTGCCCTTGCCGAACACGTGCCTGCGCACCTGCTTGAAAAGCTGATCGAAGAAGTCGAAATGGCACGCGAATTGCTGCCCACTTTGGACCCTCAATCAGTGCTCGAGGGGCACATGACGCCGATCTGGTTCGGCTCTGCGATTAACTCTTTCGGCGTTAAGGAATTGATGGATGGCATTGGCACCTACGGGCCAGAGCCACAGGTCCAGCGCGCCTCTCCACGCGAAATTTCTCCCGAAGAAACAAAGGTTACGGGCTTTGTATTCAAAGTTCAGGCCAATATGGACCCCAAGCACCGCGACCGCGTGGCGTTTGTCCGTCTTGCTTCGGGCCACTTCAAACGCGGCATGAAATTAACCCATGTGCGCACGAAAAAGCCGATGGCGATTTCAAATCCTGTTCTGTTTCTCGCCTCGGACCGCGAATTGGCCGAGGAAGGCTGGGCAGGCGATATCATCGGCATCCCGAACCACGGCCAGTTGCGCATCGGCGATACGCTGACCGAGGGCGAAGCGCTGCGCGTGACAGGCATCCCGTCCTTCGCGCCCGAACTCTTGCAAGGTGTGCGTGCGGGCGATCCGATGAAAGCCAAGCATCTGGAGAAAGCCCTGATGCAATTCGCCGAAGAAGGTGCCGCGAAAGTGTTCAAACCCAGCTTCGGCTCTGGCTTTATCGTTGGCGTCGTCGGCGCGCTTCAGTTCGAAGTGCTCGCCAGCCGGATCGAGCTGGAATACGGCCTGCCTGTGCGTTTCGACCAAAGCCAGTTCACCTCTGCCCGCTGGGTATTGGGGCAAAAAGCTGCTGTCGACAAATTTGCAGAGGCCAACAAACAGCACATCGCGACCGACAACGACGGCGATGTCGTCTACCTGACGCGTTTGCAATGGGACATCGACCGCGTGGCGCGCGACTACCCCGATGTCACACTGAGCGCGACAAAGGAAATGATGTTGCAATAGCGCTTGCTGGCTGCCCTTCAGACAGGCATTTTGAAGCCTATGAGTGAAAGCGACGACCCCCCTGCGCAAGCACTGACATACGATGGCGGCTTCGAGGCCGTGGTGAAACGTATGCAAACACGGCAGGCCCCTTTAAGTTTCGATCCGGGAGAGGCCCTGCCACCGCTTGATGTCGCGCTCGCCCCGCTCAAGGAAAAACTGGTTCAAGCGCTTGATCCAAAAGATATTCCCCGCGTCAAAGAGCAATCGGGAAACACCCGTAAATCTATCGAATTGAACGCGGAATTTGTCGGCCTGCCAGAACTATGCAAACTGCATGGGCTGCTGATCGCCCATCTGCGCAAATCCAAGCAACCCGCACATACGATGGCGCTGTTCACGCGGATCTGGGACGAGGAAGCTGACTTCCTGTTCCAGCACCTTGATCCACGCTGGCTTGTGTCCGCGATCACCACCTTTGGCGATCATGGCGAAACCGAAGTGCAGCGCCGCGTTGGGCAGTCGATGACAGTCTTGTTTGCGACGATGAAGCTATATGAATCCGAGCGTCTTTATTCAGGGTTCACCCCCGAAAAAGAATTCAAACTCAAACGCTTGGTCTATAGTAAACTGCCCTTGAATATGGATCGCTATGCTTTGGTCGCTGGCGGCCTTGATGTGAATACGCTCGCGCGGCTCTGGCTGGATGCCAAGGACGATGCGGTGATTGCCCCCCTTGCCCATCGCCTGCTTGATTTGCTCAATGCGGATCCCGGCACCGTCTTTCGCCGTTTTGCGACATTACGCGGGCGCAAAATCCGCCAACGAAGCCAAAAGTCTGCCGGCGATGACGATGCAGAACCCGAGCCTGCCCCTGCCCGCCCGCGCAATCATTCTTGGGCAATTGTCAGCACGATCAAAGCAGGCCCCGAGAAAATCGCGCCTTTCATCGCCCATCACCTCGCGCTTGGCGCAGCGCATATGCAGATCTATCTGGACGCCGCTTTGCCCGCGGATGCATTGGCCTCGCTTGCCCATCCAAGGGTGACTATCACCACGTGTGATGCGGCCTATTGGGAACAATCGGGCAAGCCAAGATTTGAAAAACATCAACAACGCCAAGCCTTTAACGCAACCCGTAGCTATCGCGATGCGACATCCGACTGGCTGGCGCATATCGATTGCGACGAATTTCTCTATCCAAAGACCACGGTGAAAGACACGCTAAGCGCCGCCCCGACAGAGGTTGACGGGCTTGTCATGCCCCCTGCCGAGGAAATCGCGCAAAATGAAGAAACAGATGCCCTGCTGTTCCGCCGTACCTATTTCGATGCCGGCTGTGACAAATCCGTGCTTGCCTATGTATTCCCGACTTTCGCGGACTATCTGCGTTCTGGTTTCATTTCCCACACGACAGGTAAAACCATTGCCCGCACAGGGCTAACAGACGCCCGTTTTGGCATCCATATGCTTAAACGCAACAACAAGGAGATCAAAAATACCGAACGTGTTCAATCCCTTAACGTATTGCACCGACATGCACCCGATTGGGACAGCTTTGCTCGGCACCTCGAATTTCGCCTGAACAATGGCTCTTATCGTGATCGCGGCCAAG
>NZ_JBAUHO010000080.1:0-14032 GCF_049680325.1 Planktotalea sp. | reverse complement strand
TCAATCAATGTGTTGCGCCGTTTCAGCGCATCATACTCTGCATCGCTGATCTTGGGCGCATCTTTTGTGTGATAGGCTGTATTCGCCGTGGCAAGTTGCGACGCAAGCTGCGCCAATGCCTCGCGCGCATCCGCTTCACTCAAATCGGAAATGTCGATCTCGGCCATGCGCGTCCCCCCAAACCTAGCGTAGTGATAGGGGCGAGGCACGCGCACGTCCAGAGGATCAGCCGAGTTTTGCGCAAGAATTGAAGGTGCCTGCGCGGTCTAGCTTGCGGCAGCCAGCTGCGGATCGCTCACGCTTTCTTCTACCGGATCGCGTAGCACATAGCCGCGCCCCCAGACGGTTTCGATATAACTGGCCTCACCTGTCGCTTCGCACAGTTTCTTGCGTAGCTTGCAGATGAAAACGTCAATAATCTTCAACTCTGGCTCGTCCATGCCGCCATAAAGGTGATTGAGGAACATCTCTTTCGTCAGCGTGGTTCCTTTGCGCAGGGACAGCAGCTCTAACATCTGGTATTCTTTACCGGTTAGATGGACTGTTGTTCCGCCCGCCTCTACTGTTTTGGCATCAAGGTTGACCGCAATCTTTCCCGTGTTGATGATCGACTGCGAATGCCCTTTTGAGCGGCGAATGATGGCGTGGATACGCGCAATCAATTCATCGCGGTGGAAGGGTTTCGTCAGGTAATCATCAGCCCCGAAGCCGAAGCCTTTGATTTTGTTCTCCGTATCATCAGAACCGCTGAGGATAAGAATGGGCGTGTCGATCCGTGCAAGCCGCAATTGGCGCAGGACCTCATGGCCGTTCATGTCAGGTAGATTCAAATCCAGAAGGATCAAATCGTAATCATAAAGTTTTGCCAGATCGATGCCTTCTTCCCCGTAAGAGGTCGCATAGACATTCAGATTGGCGTGGGTCAGCATCATATCAATGCTTTTTGACGTCGTTGGATCGTCCTCAACCAAAAGTACGCGCATAGGGTTCACTCCGTTTCGCTGTGCTTCAGTGCTAAGCTGGGTGAAAATAGTTAAGGAACTCTTTCAGCGATAAATATAATCCTACACGTACAACCTATGAGTGTCTATAGCGTTGCGTTGCTGTTGTTTTCAACGCGTCTTCACCGTAAATCGCGATTGCTTGCACCCAATGGGCGAATTCTTCTTCGCTAAGGCAATAACGCTCCAGCGCCTCTTTCTTGGAAATCAGCCCGTAGGTGACACCCCGCACAACAGCCGCTTTGCGCGATGCGACCCATCGACGGGTCTTGGGATTGGGAAGATCGGCGCGGCTCATCACCTGACCATCTGGAAGCGTGACTGCGCGTGGTCCTTCAACTTTCTTGAGATACATGTTCTTGCCTCGTTTCTGCTTCTGGCCTTTTTGCCCCCAATCTCTTAAAGCGATGTGAAACGCCCCCTTGAGAGTGTTTAGGATTTTCCTATATTTTCTCAGGTTCTGGTAAGGAGTTGCCGCCATGGCACTGGATCGTCCTGCGACAATAAACAGCCTCGGGTTTGCCAAAGCCCCGTCCGAAACGCGCGTTGTCGTGGCGATGTCGGGCGGCGTGGATAGCTCTGTCGTCGCAGCGCAGCTTGCTTGCGAGGGCTATGATGTTATCGGCGTGACGCTTCAGCTATACGATCATGGGGCCGCTTTGGCGAAAAAGGGGGCGTGCTGCGCCGGCCTTGATATCCATGATGCGCGGCGCGTGGCCGAAGAGATGGGCTTTCCCCATTATGTGCTTGATTACGAGAACGTCTTTAAGGACGCGGTGATTGATGAATTCGCCGATAGCTATCTGGCGGGGGCAACGCCCGTGCCCTGCATTCGTTGTAATGAGCGGGTCAAGTTCAAAGACCTGCTGGAAACCGCCAAAGACCTGGATGCGGATTGCATGGCAACAGGCCATTACATCCAGCGCATGATGGGACCAGAAAAAGCAGAGCTGCATTCAGCCGCCGACGCTGCGCGCGATCAAAGCTATTTCCTGTTCTCCACCAAGCAGGAGCAACTGGACTTTCTGCGATTCCCTCTGGGCCACCTGCCCTCCAAGGCCGCAACCCGCGAGCTGGCGGCCAAGTTCGGGCTTAGCGTTGCGGACAAGCCTGACAGTCAGGACATTTGTTTCGTTCCGAACGGCAATTACGCCGCCGTCATCGAAAAGCTACGTCCAGGCGCGGCAGAGCCCGGCGAGATTGTCGATGTCGATGGCAAGGTTCTGGGGCAGCATAATGGCGTCATTCATTACACCATCGGTCAACGACGTGGCCTTGGCATCGGTGGTCTTGAAACCCCTCTTTATGTTGTGCGCCTCGATGTGGATACCAAACAGGTGATTGTCGGCCCCAAAGAGCTGCTGTCCACGCGGACTATTCCAGTGCGCGAAATCAACTGGCTAGGCGATGCGCCGCTGACGTCGCAAGAAGAATGGCATGTGTTGGTGCGTGTGCGATCAACGCGCCCTCCGCGCCCTGCGATCATTCGCCCGATATCCGACGAAGAAGCCAGTGTTGAACTACTGACCCCGGAAGATGGCGTGTCGCCGGGTCAGGCTTGTGTGTTCTATGACGCAGATAGCACGCGCATCTTTGGCGGCGGCTGGATTTGGCGCGGGTATTGAACCGATGAAACATTTCTCGCTTCTCGATCTTTCGCCGATCCCCGAAGGGCAAACCGCAGCGGATGCTTTTGCCAACACAGTCAGCTTGGCAACGACGGCCGAAACCGCAGGCTATCACCGCTATTGGCTGGCCGAGCATCACAATATGCCCGGCATCGCCAGCGCCGCGACATCACTTGTCATTGCCCAAGTGGCGGCGGCGACGAAAACCATGCGTGTGGGCGCGGGCGGCATTATGTTGCCAAATCACGCGCCGCTCGTGGTGGCAGAGCAATTCGGAACGCTTGCCACCCTTTACCCCGATCGCATTGATCTGGGCCTTGGACGTGCACCCGGGACCGATATGGCCACCGCACGCGCCCTGCGCCGTCACATGGCGCCAGAGGATAGCTTCCCGCAGGACGTACAAGAACTCATCGGATATTTCGGCGATGATGACACCGCCGTGCGCGCGGTTCCGGGCCATGGCACCCATGTACCTGTGTGGATCCTTGGGTCGAGCCTTTACGGCGCGCAGCTGGCGGCGTTCCTTGGCCTGCCGTATGCCTTTGCATCCCATTTCGCGCCCGACATGTTAGAGCAAGCCCTGCATATCTACCGCAGCACGTTTCAGCCCTCTGCGCATCTGGATAAACCGCATGCAATGATGGCCGCAGGTGTTTGCGTCGCCCCGAGCGAGGAAGAGGCGCAGTTTCTACGCTCGTCGCAAATCCTGGCATTTGCGCGACTTCGCACAGGTAAACCCGGCCCCTTGCCGCTGCCGACCCATGACCTTGCAACGCTTGTGCCCGCACCTGTCATGCAACAGGTGAACCACGCGCTGTCCTGTTCAGCCACGGGCGCACCTGATTCTGTCTACCGCGGATTTGAAACGCTGATCTCGCGCTATAACCCTGACGAGATCATGGTCACGGGTATGATCCACGATCACGCAGCGCGCGTGCGCTCTTTCGAGCTGGCCTCGAACGTATTGAAATCATTCATCTCTGAGTAAGCCGACCCGTGCCACGCTATGAAACGCGTTTGAATGCGGAAATTGTGTTCTCAAATACACACCTGCCACGCAGTTCTGCGTTTAGGGGGAAAAGGGGCTGACCCGCAGCAAACCTTCATGGCACACAGCAAGGACGGCGTCCGCCAAGAGACGCTTCTGAGGGCAGCATGGCATCTAAAACCGCAAAACCGGCGCTTGGCGCATTGATCTATTTTGCTGTGGCATTCAGCCTTGCAACCTATTTCACGTTTGCGGCGGTTCAAGGTGACTATGGCGTCTTCCGCCGTGCGGAAATCACGGTTGCGGCGCGCCAGTTGAACGAACAACTGGCAGACCTTCAGGCCGAAGTCAGCGATATGGAAAACCTGACCAAGCGCCTTTCGGACGATTATCTTGATCTCGATTTACTGGACCAGCAGGCGCGTGATGTGCTTGGACTTTTGCGCGCAGACGAGATTGTCGTGCGCTAGGCGCTAAATCACGCCCCTCTTCATTTCCAAAGATTTCCGTTCCCATCCCCCGAGTTTCCCTGTTAGGATAGACGTAGTTTAACGCTAAACTATTTGTCTGATCTGGGAGGATGCACAGCATATGGCCGCGCGAAAATCACCTGTGAAATCCAATGTATCCGCTGAGGAATTACTCGGCTATTACAAGGACATGCTGCTAATCCGCCGCTTTGAAGAAAAGGCCGGACAGCTTTACGGCATGGGCCTGATTGGCGGCTTCTGCCACCTTTATATCGGTCAGGAAGCGGTCGTTGTCGGCCTTGAGGCCACCGCGGAAGATGGCGACAAACGCATCACGTCCTACCGCGATCACGGTCATATGCTTGCGTGCGGTATGGACCCGAATGGTGTCATGGCTGAACTGACGGGGCGCTCTGGCGGTTACTCAAAGGGCAAAGGCGGTTCGATGCATATGTTCTCCAAGGAAAAGCATTTCTATGGTGGCCATGGCATTGTTGCGGCGCAGGTTCCTTTGGGTGCGGGCCTTGCCTTTGCAGATAAATACAAAGGAAACGGACGCGTTACCTTCACGTATTTTGGCGATGGGGCGGCGAACCAGGGTCAGGTCTATGAGACTTTCAACATGGCCGCCCTTTGGGACCTCCCTTGCATTTTCGTCATTGAAAACAACCAATACGCTATGGGCACTGCGCAAAAACGCTCGACGTCTTCGCCGGATATCTACACGCGCGGCGCAGCATTCGGCATTCCCGGCGAAGCGGTTGATGGGATGGATGTGCTTGCCGTCAAAGACGCAGGCGAGCGCGCGGTAAAGCACTGCCGTTCGGGCAAAGGCCCCTACATTCTGGAAATCAAAACCTATCGCTATCGTGGTCACTCAATGTCTGACCCTGCGAAATATCGGACCCGCGAGGAAGTGCAGAAAATGCGCGACGAACGCGATCCGATCGAACAGGTCCGTGAAATGCTTTTGACAGGCAAACACGCGAGTGAAGATGATCTCAAAGCAATCGACAAGGAAATCAAGAAAGTGGTCAACGCTTCGGCAGAATTTGCCAAGGAAAGCCCTTTACCTGATCTGTCAGAGCTTTGGACCGATATCTATGCAGAGGCGGAGGCGTAATTATGGCTACAGAAATTCTCATGCCCGCCCTTTCCCCCACAATGGAAGAAGGCACGCTGGCCAAATGGCTGGTGAAGGAAGGCGATACCGTCGCCTCTGGTGATATCATCGCAGAGATCGAAACCGACAAAGCCACGATGGAATTCGAAGCCGTTGACGAAGGCGTCATCGGCAAAATCCTTGTACCCGAGGGCAGCGCAGGCGTCGCAGTGAACACCGCCATTGCCCTTCTGTTGGAAGAGGGCGAAAGCGCTGATGCCGTTGCACCCCCCGTGGCTGCGCCCACACCTGTTGCAGCCCCTTCCGTGCAAGCCAGCCCCGCACCCGCAGCTGTCGAATACCAAGCGCCAGAACCCGATTGGCCCGAAGGCACAAAGCTGAAACAGCAAACAGTGCGCGAAGCGTTACGCGACGCCATGGCCGAAGAAATGCGCGCTGATCCTGATGTATTTCTCATGGGCGAAGAGGTTGGCGAGTACCAAGGTGCCTATAAGATCTCTCAAGGATTGCTTGATGAATTCGGTAGCAAACGGGTGATGGATACGCCGATCACCGAACATGGATTTACAGGTATTGCTGTGGGTGCCGCCTTTGGTGGGCTTAAGCCGATCGTCGAATTCATGACGTTTAACTTCGCCATGCAAGCTGTTGATCAAATTATCAATTCTGCGGCCAAGACGCTTTATATGTCTGGTGGTCAAATGGGGGCTCCTATGGTTTTCCGTGGCCCCAACGGCGCGGCCGCCCGCGTGGGTGCGCAGCACAGTCAGGACTACGCCGCATGGTATGCGCATATCCCGGGTCTCAAAGTTGTCATGCCCTACACGGCGGCTGATGCGAAGGGGCTGCTCAAGTCTGCTATTCGCGATCCGAACCCAGTTATTTTCCTTGAGAATGAAATCCTCTACGGGCGCAGCTTTGATGTACCTGTGATGGAGGATTTCACTGTCCCCATCGGCAAAGCGCGCATCGCGCGCGCAGGCTCAGATGTGACCATTGTCAGCTTTGGCATCGGGATGAGCTATGCGCTGCAAGCCGCTGAAAAACTGGCGGAAAGCGGCGTTGAGGCAGAGGTCATAGATCTACGGTCCTTGCGTCCCATGGACACGGGAACCGTGATCGAAAGCGTCAAGAAAACCAACCGCTGTGTAACAGTCGAAGAAGGCTGGCCCGTCGGCGCGATCGGCAATCACATATCTGCTGTGCTGATGCAGGAGGCCTTCGATTACCTCGATGCCCCTGTCATAAACTGCACGGGCAAGGATGTGCCAATGCCCTATGCCGCCAACCTTGAAAAGCTCGCGCTTACGACCACCGATGAGGTGATCGAAGCCGTGCGTAAAGTCACATATCGTTAAGGGAGAAAACCACATGGCAGTCGAAATTCTCATGCCCGCGCTCTCCCCCACGATGGAGGAAGGCACGCTCGCCAAATGGCTGGTGAAAGAGGGCGACACGGTCCAATCTGGCGACCTGTTAGCCGAAATTGAAACCGACAAAGCGACGATGGAATTCGAAGCGGTGGATGAGGGCGTGATCGGCAAACTGCTGGTCGCCGAAGGCACCGCAGCGGTAAAGGTTAACAGCCCGATTGCTATTCTCGTGGAGGACGGTGAAACTATCTCACAGGCCGCACCACCACTTGCCACACCAGCGAGCACGGCGCCGAGCGAAACCGCCGCTGCCGCTGCGCCTGTTGCCGCGCCAGTCAAATCAGGCACACGCATCTTCGCTTCGCCGCTGGCCAAGCGCATCGCAGCGGATAAGGGCATTGATCTTACCGGGATCACGGGCTCCGGCCCGAAAGGCCGTATCGTAAAGGCAGATCTGCAAGGCGCAACCTCAGCCCCCAAAACCGCCGCGCCAATGGACAAGGCGGCACCGGCCCCCATGCCCGCCCAAACCAATCCTGACGCGATCACCCGAATGTATGAAGGACGCGATTATGAGGAAATCCCGCTTGATGGCATGCGCAAAACCATCGCGGCGCGCCTAACGGAAGCCAAGCAAACCATCCCGCATTTCTACCTGCGCCGCGACATCCAACTGGATGCGCTCCTCAGTTTTCGCAGTCAGTTGAACAAACAACTGGCGCACCGTGATATCAAGCTTTCGGTCAATGACTTCATTATCAAGGCCTGCGCACTGGCATTGCAGCAAGTGCCAGCCGCAAATGCGGTCTGGGCCGGTGATCGAACGTTACAGATGAATGCCTCCGACGTCGCTGTCGCCGTCGCAATCGAGGGCGGTCTTTTCACCCCCGTGCTTCAAGACGCTGAAAGCAAAAGCCTTTCCGCCCTTAGCGCAGAGATGAAAGACCTTGCAACCCGCGCACGCGATCGAAAGCTTGCGCCGCATGAATATCAAGGTGGCAGCTTTGCTATTTCCAACCTCGGGATGATGGGTATTGAGAACTTTGATGCTGTCATCAATCCACCGCATGGCGCAATTCTTGCCGTGGGTGCAGGCGTCAAAAAGCCTGTCGTTACCGAAACAGGTGAACTGGGGATCGCGACGGTTATGTCTGTCACGCTCTCCGTAGATCATCGGGTGATAGACGGTGCCCTCGGCGCTCAATTGCTTTCTGCAATCAAGGACAATCTGGAAAACCCGATGGCGATGCTCGCCTAGGGCCTGACCTTCATTTTGCCGATAAACTCAAAACCGCCTGACCCTAAAAGGGTCAGGCTAAAACAGCCTGCGGGCTTGCCCGCAGCCATCCGGATCAATCTACTGCGGCGCTGAACTAATCAACTGATCCATCGAAACAGAAGGTTGATCGCAACCTGCTTCGCCGACAATCTTGGCTGGAACGCCTGCTACGGTCTTGCACGGCGGAATATCGGCCAAGACCACGGAACCCGCAGCAATGCGGCTGCAATGCCCGACCTTGATGTTCCCAAGCACTTTCGCGCCCGCGCCAATCAAAACGCCGTCGCCAATCTTCGGATGCCGGTCCTCTTCTTCCTTGCCCGTGCCGCCCAGCGTCACTGAATGCAGCATGGAAACATTATCGCCCACAACTGCGGTCTCACCAATCACGATAGAATGCGCGTGATCGATCATGATGCCTTTGCCAATCGTTGCCGCAGGATGGATATCCACGCCAAAAATCTCGGACACACGCATCTGCACGAAATAGGACAGGTCTTTGCGCCCCTGCGCCCAAAGCCAATGCGCGATGCGATACGCCTGTATCGCCTGAAAGCCTTTAAAGAACACGATCGGCTGCAACAAACGATGGCATGCTGGGTCACGCTCGTAAATCGCCATCAAGTCAGCCTGCGCCGACTCTACGATTGAACGATCATCGGCAAAGGCTTCATCGGCGATATCGCGCAAAATAATCTGGCTCATTTCATTGGAATGCAGCTTGGCTGAGAACCTGTAGGACAGCGCCTTTTCCAGTGAATCATGGTGCAAAATACAAGCATGTATCAAACCACCCATAAGCGGCTCGTCAAGAACAGCGCGCTGCGCTTCTTGCGAGATACGATCCCAAACTGGATCAACACGGTGGAGCGGCTTTCTGGCCTGTGACATGACGACTTCCTTATCCTGCACAACGCGATCCTATACCAAGTAGACAGTACAGGACAAATGCAAAGGGCTGATAGATCACATATCAGTTAGCGATGTATTGTTTGGATGGGGCATATGATCTTTTACTTTTCATTCAAGAACAAGAGTAAGCCGCGTGCTGGAGCTTTGTCAGAACCAACATCAACGTGTCCAGAAACTCCCTATCCAGGCGCGCAGGCGTAGCTGCTAATGCGTGTCGCAGCGCATAAGATCCAAGTGTTCCATCACCGTAAAACGCATGGGCTTTCCCCGTTAAGGTACGAAAAATAAAGGCTTCCTCCACACATTCAAACAGGTTTTCACACCTTGTTTCCCGTTTGAGTGGCGGCGCAAGCATGACATGGCGCGCCGCCAATATGATGTCCCCGACGGTTGGGGCCTGCATCACGAACCACTCATGACCAGCCCGGCAAACAGGCCAGGCCCATAACGGTCGGACACTTGCGCGACGCGGATTTCAAAAACACCGATTGCCCCATCCGAAATGCGATCGCTTGGCGAATATGTGTATGTTGCAGCGTCCAAAATGACCTCGCGCACAACAAGACCACCGACCAGAACGCGCAATACATATTGCTCGCGCTCTTCGCCAATTGGAACATCACCCCAACCCCACTCATCGCCTTCAATTCGTGTTCGGCGCAGCCAGCTGATGCTCAGCTCGCTCCCATCATAAGCGGCGCGCAAATGCGCCGGGGCATAGGGGCGCAAGCCATTGCCATCAAACGTTTCTAGGCGATGCTCATAAGCTGGATCATCATAGCCACGCGGCGCAGGGCCAACGCGATAGTGCCGCTCTACCCCGCGATCCGAATTGCGCAAACTGGTTTGGTTCGGCACCCCGTTCAGCAAAACAAAAACAGACCCGACAGGCCATGCATCTGGCATCACTGCATCGGTTCCAAATTGCCCGCGCAAGCGAAGACTGAGCTCATACGTATCCGCTCCAACCAGCTCTGCCCTTTGAAACTGGAAAACCTCCCAGTTATCAGCCGATCCATCACCAATTGCAGCCAGATTCCCCCCCGACAACAAGGTTTCCCGCGCGATGCTTTCCAACTGATCGCTTGCAAGCTGCACACGTAACGGCGCGCCGCGATCCAAAACACCGGCTTTTCCAGCAAACAGCGGGGTTTGCGTCACTCCAACCGTCGAACGCCCCTGCACATAGGTGTTAAAGCCATAATCCGCATCAGTGGGCGCATCATAGACGGCAACCGCCCCCGGCCATGGTGTCGCTGTTACCGCGATATGGGGTGCGATAGGGCTTTCATTTCCTGTCATCAACGGTAAGTCCATGAAGTATGGCAGCACTGGCAGGACAGGCACAAAGGGCCGCACGGGGCTTTGTTCATCTCCATATGGTGCAGGGCGATAGACGTTAGGCTCAATGCGGACCGCCTCAAGCAACTGGCTTGCGCCCTGCTCTACCCGATCAACCCTGAACTGCGTGTCAGCCTGCGCGCCGCTTAAGCGAATGACATCGCCTGATTTCACGCCCATCTTGGACGGTGGCAGCGCAAAGCGAATGGCCTCTCTTGATACCCGCGCTTCGCTGAGCCAACGCTCCAGCATTTGACGCGCTTCGCCTCTGGTCATCATCAAAGGCAGGTCCGATGACGAAACTGCATGGCTGGCGTCGTCGGGCAAAACCGTCTCCTCAACGATCACATCGAAATCGCCGTCTGCTTGCACAAAGCTGGCGCGCAATCGCCCGGCCAAATCAGCGCCAGAGCCACGCACAATTTCAAGCCGCCCCTCCATTTCGCTGTGCTCCACGAGGCATTCGATATCGATTTCGACATCTTTCTGCCCGTCGCGCATGATGAAATGCAAAACCCCGCCGCGCTCGACCGCATCAAAACCAAAGCGCAGCATGAGCGGTTGCAAGGCACTGCGTGCCTCTAGAATATCGGCAATCTGATAGCCCCGAACCACGCCATACAGGCCCGTGACATCGAAACGCGTCTCGCCTGCGCGCAAACAAATCTCTGCAACCACAGATCCAAGCGAGCGCGACGTCGAGCGACCATTCAGCCAATGCCCACGCCAGTAATTGCTCCCATCGGACCAAAGATCCGTGCGCTTCGGGAAATGCGGATAGGGCCGTGCATCCCATGCCCAGACAAAGGCGCGGCTCAGGTCCAGCATGGGCCCGCCATAGCGGTTTGAAATCGGATTGCGGCCTTCCTCGCTCCAGTAATCTGTCACAGCGCGCAGGTATTGCATCTGGATCAGCTCATCGCGTTGGCCATTTGAATAGCGCGGCGCGCTGGATTCGGACGACTTGGGGTCCAGAAACTTGTTCGGCTGGTTCGTCCCCTTATCAATTGCTGCGCAGCCAAACTCAGTGAACCAGATAGGCTTGGATTGAGGATCCCATTCCGTCGCCGCCGCTTGCCGCAGGCCATCAATACGGTTGTAGTGCAAATTGCTCCACCAACCTCGCAAATCCTTATATCGGTAGATCCACGGCTCGTCATAGGCGCCATCCGTGATCTGCGTTCTGATTTGCGCCTCGCGCGCTTCATCCGAATGGTAATACCAATCAAATCCTTCACCGCCCTCGATGTTGGATTTCAGGTAATCCAGCGCGTAAATAGATCCCCAATCCGCGTCCAAATGTTCCTCGCCATCGCGCCAATCGGACAAAGGCATGTAATTATCGATTCCGATGAAATCGATGTTCTCGTCAGCCCAGAGCGGATCAAGGTGGAAATAATGGTGACCGAACCCATCCTGCGGCGCATAGCCGAAATACTCCGTCCAATCGGCCGCATATCCGATTTTGCAAGCCGCGCCAAGAAGCGCACGCACTTCTGCTGCCAGCGCAATCAGGTGTGTAACCGCTGGAAAGCTGTGCGCGGCGCCTCTTATTTGCGTCAAACCACGCATTTCAGAGCCAATGCAGAAGGACTCGACCCCGCCCGCGGCGGCACAAAGCGCGGCGTTATGCAAAATGAAGCGGCGAAAGCCCCATTCATTCGGTCCATTGTAGGACACAGACCCGGCGCTCACGGTGAAATCGGATGCTGCGGCCAGCCCAAAGAAATCCGCGACTTCGCTCTCGGCTGTGTGCGTCCCATCGGGCGAGCCATCGCGCAATGGCGCGACAGAACAGGTTATCCGCCCGCGCCACGGCAGTTTCGGTTGATCGCCCGCATCGCTCCATGGATCAGGCAGCCCATTGCCATCAAGTTGATCCATCAGAATAAACGGATAAAACATCACCGCTTGACCAGCGCTTTTCAACTCCGCGATGGCCTCAAGAACCGAGTTATCCGACGGCGTGCCACCATAAACAGGTCGCCCGCTTTCCTGCGCAATCTGTTCACTGTTTGCGCGGTTCAAGCCCGCGACAGACCACTGCAAACGATCGCCTTCCAGCGCTTTCTGCTCGACCTTTGGTTTGATCTGGCACGACCCGCAACGCAGATCATCCCCGAACCAGCTGACAATCAGCGAAGCAGCACCGCAATTGGGCAGCTCTTCACCTAGCATCTTTACCGAGGTCTCGAAATCACTCCGATAGCTGGGGGAATTGGCATTCACGCTTTGCTTTTTGCCCAGTCCAAGGTCGAAATGGACAGGTGTTGTTGCAAGCGCAAACTCGCCAGAGCCCGGCATAACCGCAACCGCCCGAATGGCTTGGGTGAGATCACTTGCAAGCTCTGGCAGCTCATCTGTAGCGCCGCGTATGACTTCAAACGTAAACTGCGGAACGCGGTTGCCGTAATCGGCCAGTTGCAAATTCTCGAACACCACATAGGCCGTGCCGCGATAGGCCGGTGCCATGCCATCACCCTCAACCGCTTCGATCTTTGGATCGGGCAGTTGATCGCGCGACCCCTCATAAACCCGCATGTTCAGGTCAATCGGGCTGACCTCGACTCCATCCGCCCAGACCCGCCCTACCGAGGTAATTTCACCCTCGCAAAGCGCCACAGCAATACTGATCGAATAGGCGTAATTCTGCGTCACTGTCGTATTGGAATTGGTTATCGTCGTCGTCCCGACCTCGCGCCTCGCGCCTTTGCCGCCACTGGGTTCCCCCTGCGTCTGGGTGCTGACCTGAGTTGCCGTTGAGGTATACACACGCTCTTCAAACTCGCTCGACCAGATCACCTGGCCCGAGACGCGCATGCGCCCGTAGACTTGCCCGATGGGGCGCCCCTCGCCCGCTCCCGTCAAGCGAAAGCGGTTCATCTGACCCGTCTCAACCGTTTCTGAGCCGCCGCCAATAATATGCTGATCCGTGCGCACAGTGCGCCGATCAATAGCGCTGCCGATCATTGCCCCTGCAAAGCGGCCAATCGCGGACATCGACAGGCCCAGCACCGAACCTCCGACAGAGGCTCCAAGCGATGCACCAGCAGCGGACAAAAGGATCGTGGCCATATCTTAAACTCCTAACGGAAAACGAAAATGCGCCGCGATGCGACGTCTCCAAGGCTGGCTGAGCGGACTTTCCATGACCGCATGACCGCTATAGGCATGAACGAATTTCGCGGTTTCACCCGCCTGCGAGCAAATCCCGACATGTTTGGCAATTGCGCCCGCACGCATGCGGAACAACAACACGTCGCCCGCGGCAATCGTACCAGATTGAGGCAACAAGTATCGCAAAGCTGCCTGCAACAAGACTTCCTCGCCCTGTGGCTCGGCCCAGTCTTGCGAATAAGGCGGCACGACTTCAGGCTCGACCCCATAAAGCGCACGCCAAACCCCGCGAAGCAGCCCCAGACAATCAGTCCCTGCATGCTGTACCGAGGCTTGATGCCGATATGGCGTGCCCAGCCAGCCACGTGCGAGCGCCACAACGCGCTCTGCTGGTATAAATGCATCGCTCATCGTCTGCTACCACCATCGCGCGCGGGGGCTTTGCTTGGATGAACCATCATCCATTCTTCCTCGGGAATGTCAGGAAATCCGCGAAAATTAAGCACATTGGAGAACTTTACACGGCAGGTTTCAAATCGCTTGTCACACCCTGCAAACAAGCGCACCTCATCGCCGACTATGACCCGGGCACGCAGCGGCTCCCAAAGCGTGACCTCTCGCAAAGAACCAACCGTGCGATCCACTTTGATTGCGGCGCTCAAACCTTGCGCGTCACCGCTCAGGATTTCCAGTTTGCCGCGTTCAAACCAATCTACGCCAAATCCTTCAAGATCGTTAAACCGAAAGACGCGCGCGTTCTCAGTCTCAACAACAGCCCTTTCAGCACGATAAGAGTC
>NZ_JBAUHO010000079.1:0-2323 GCF_049680325.1 Planktotalea sp. | reverse complement strand
GGCTTATTCAAGCGGATATCAACAAGATATGCATGTTACAAAACGCAATCAGGCACGAACTACTCCGGCACGAAGCCGAAAGTCCGGTTATTGCCATTATGGTCGTTCGTGCAGTTTTTGAGACACTGTCAGTTAAGGGCTCTGATCCGACCTTGGGGTCGTTAATTCTTAGGGTGTCAGTCTGCCCCTGACCCAACTCGATCCCATATACGCCCTGTGGCTGCGCACGAATCTTGACGCGGCTCAGGTTTTGGAAATTGGCGTGCCCATTTTCGCATAGCGGTATTCGCGCCAAGATTACGCTGCGTAACCAAGGCTTGTGGCAGGCTATAATTGACTCAGGACGCGCGCCCTTCGATCATTTGCCGATACCGCTGTTTTTGCTCAACGGCAAATTCACCATTCACTTCTGGAGGGAATTTCATGCGTATACTTACCTTAACGACTGCCATCTGTCTTGCGTCTGGCACGCTTACGGCTCAGCAAGCAGACCTGCCCAAGCAGTTGACCTGGACGGCCTATGGCACAGGATCGGCAGGCTATAACCAATCGGTCGCGATCGGTGCGGCGCTGCAAGAGGCGAATGGGGTTAACCTTCGCGTATTGCCGGGCAAAAACGATATCGCCCGCACCGAGCCATTGCGCCAAGGCAAAGTCCAGTTTTCGGCAAATGGCGTCGGCGGTTCTTTCATGGCCCAAGAAGGCGTGTTCCAGTTTGGCGCCGAGAACTGGGGTCCACAGCCCGTGCGTGTTCTGGCGGCCAACAATGGTGGTACGGTCGGGCTTTCCCTTGCCGTTGCGGCGGAGGCTTGTGAAAAAGCAGGCAAGCCGGGGTGCGAAGGATTTGAATACGCGGACCTAAAGGGCATGCGTGTTGCCTGGGTGAAAGGTGCGCCTGCTCTCAACGTCAACAACGAAGCCTATCTCGCCTATGGCGGATTGACGTGGGACGACGTTGAAAGAGTGGAATTTGGCGGCTTTGGCGACAGCTGGGCCGGTATGATTGACGGTAGCGTTGATGCTGCTTTTGCGTCGACCAACTCTGGCCGCGCATATGAAGCCGCATCAGGCCCACGCGGTGTGTATTGGCCGCCGATTGATGCAGGCAACGCGGAAGGCGTCGCGCGCATGCAGGCTATTGCGCCGTTCTTTACACCGATGCTTGCCAAGGTTGGCGCCACGATTGACGGTACGGATGGCGCGCTGACCGCCGGCTATGCCTATCCCGTGCTTATGACCTACGCGGCGCAAGATGAAGATCTGACCTATAACATGACCAAGGCGATGGACGTGTTCTTTGACAGCTACAAAGACAACGCACCGGGGATCAACGGTTGGGCGCGTGACAAGCAGAACTTCACTTGGGTGGCCCCCTACCATGAAGGCGCGATCCGTTATTACACAGAGGTCGGCGTTTGGTCCGACGCAGCGCAGGCACATAATGACAACCTGATTGCCCGTCAGGCTGCATTGATGGCCGCTTGGGAAGAACTCAAGGCCGAAGCACCGGCTGACTGGGAAGCGGCCTGGGACGCAAAGCGTCGCGCGGCCCTTGAAGCAGGCGGTTTTGCTGTCGTCTTCTAGATCCCGATAAGCATCACACGGGCGGGCCCAAGGGCCCGCTCATACGCCAAGCGAAACACGGCCTCGCGGTAAAACCGATAGGGAAAAACATGACAGAGCAAACAGGCCCCAAAGATATCGGCGGTTCTGCCATTGAAGCCGAACGCGCTGTCGAACGGCTGACGTTTTCCGGTTCAGCGCGTTGGATGATTATCCTGTTTACTTTGGCCGCTATCGGCGTTGCCATAAACCAGCTCTTCAATTTGCGCCTTGGGGGATACTCGCTTTTGGAGGGCATGTATCTTTACGTTCTGGCGGGGCTTTTCCTTAGCCTTACTTTCATTACGTTCAGGGCTTGGGGGCCGCCCTCGGCCAATGTGCCGTGGTATGACTGGCTTTTGGCGATTGCGACTATTTTCATTACCGGGTTCTTCGTTGTTACCGCAGGGGACAGCCTTGATGGAGGATGGGAGTACGCCGCGCCTGACAGGGCGGTCTGGGCCTCGATCGCGCTATATCTGCTGATCCTTGAAGGCACGCGGCGTGCGGGTGGTCTGGTTCTGTTTTTCATCGTTTTTGTGTTCTCGCTATACCCGACTTTTGCGGAACACGTGCCTGATCCGCTGAATGGGTTCACCCAGCCGTTTACCGATGTGATCCCCTATTTCATGATTTCATCCGAAGCCTCCTTTGGCATCCCCATGCGGGCCTTTGGCAATCTTGTTATCGGGTTTATCCTGTTCGGCGCAGTGCTTCAGTT
>NZ_JBAUHO010000078.1:0-3395 GCF_049680325.1 Planktotalea sp. | reverse complement strand
CATATAGATGTGGATCGCGTTTTATCATTGCAGGCGTTGGCGTCCAAGTGGGCCATTTGCTTTTGCGTTTGATCGTAAACGTGCCCGGCTCGTAAAGCTTACCGCGCGCAATCGCCACGCCGTAGCGCATCGCCGTTCCGCCCTCTTCAATGTGATACAGATAGCGTGCGACGGCATCCACGTGGATGTCACCTGGCGTCAAACCTGCATTGGCTTCAACCCGCTGCGGAAGAAAGCGACGGTGCAATCCCCATGGGTTGGACGTTGCTGGGTCATAAGCCGCTGGCGTGATCTGCGCGTCCCATGCATCCCACTGTGATCGATTGGACGTCGGCGCAGCATTGGCAAGATTGGCAATGGGCGTAGAAAAAAGCGCCGTAGAGGTCGCGATGAAATGGCGGCGGGTGAGCATGGCAGTGCTATCCTTATCGTCGTGTTAGCGAGTCGTGTGCGACAAGGGATATCGCGGTTGCCCCGAAAGTGCGAGTCACTTGGATGTGTGGTGTACTTGGCCCCTCTCCGCTTCGGGGCAGCCTGCGTATTTGTTAATCCAGGAAGCTGTCCGCACGTTGTCCTGCACGCTCTTTATGGATTGGCAGGACACGGCCATAAAGCTGCATCGTGCGCTCGACGCTACCGACCATTCCGGGCTCTTCCACATAGGAAAAGATCGCCACATAGCGCGGCCGCGCGCCCTTAAGCGGCGCGACGCGGTGCAAGGAATAACGCCCGCAAAAAAGCTGCAAATCGCCCGGCTCCAGATTGAGGACCCGAACCTTTTCAGACGTGCCATCCAGCACGCGTGTGACCTCGCCGAAGTTTTCGTCCTGTTCGCGAATGCGCGGCGCGTACTCAAAGGCACCGCCCTCCTCTGCGTTCTGGATCGCCAGCGTGACGGTGAAATTGTTGGTGTCAAAATGCCATGGAAAGCCGTTGCCCTCGCCCGCCATGTTCACGATTACATCGGCAAGCGGGTCTGCATAGCGATAGA
The DNA here is from genome assembly GCF_049680325.1 of Planktotalea sp. GTDB lineage: Bacteria > Pseudomonadota > Alphaproteobacteria > Rhodobacterales > Rhodobacteraceae > Planktotalea. The sequence continues at coordinate 2,404 of NZ_JBAUHO010000078.1, read as the reverse complement.
ATTTCTCTTCTTGCAGGCAGTCCTGGATAAACTGATCGAAGCCCTCAAAATCATGCACACTGCGCAAGGCACCACTTGCGGCGAAATTATCTGCGGGGATGAAGGCATTGGAGCGCTCATAAAAGCGCCTGCGCGGATCATCCGCTGGCAGGTTTGGATCATCCTGTGTGAAGTAGACATTGGTTTTGTTGAACGTCTTGTGGCCCTTGTCAGAAACGCTGTCCGCCTCCGCCGCCAATGCATCGATACCTTCGGGCGTTAGGAAGCCTTTCAGGACCGCGCAGCCATGCGCCTCAAGATCGGCGCGCACACGGGCAAGAACCGCATCGCGTTCAGGTCCGCGTTGGTTGATTGGGTAAGTGGCAAGATTGATGAATGCCGCGCCGGTTGCTTGCATGATGGTCTCCCGAATTTTCTCCATGAACGAGCGGAAACGGCGCTAGGTCTGGCAATTCGGCGACATCGCAAAGGCGGGAATCGACCACTCTCAAGAGGCGTTGGTTCAACTGGAATGCATAGACACCAAATCCTGCAGCAACGAAAAACCCCCACCGATCACTCGGCAGGGGTTTCTCAATTTCTAACGAACGCCCGAAGGCTGTCGTTTACCAGTCTTCGCGCACAACAACCCGTGTTTTCACAGGCAGTTTCATCGCGGCAAGGCGAAGCGCCTCACGGGCGATGTCGTCGTTGACACCGTCAATTTCAAACATCACGCGGCCTGGTTTGACCTTGGCTGCCCAAAAGTCCACGGAACCTTTACCCTTACCCATACGAACTTCGGTGGGCTTGGAGGTCACGGGAACGTCTGGGAAGATCCGGATCCAGACACGGCCTTGACGTTTCATGTGACGCGTCATTGCGCGACGTGCGGCTTCGATCTGGCGTGCAGTTACACGCTCGGGCTGCGTGGCCTTAAGGCCATACGTGCCGAAGTTCAGATCAGATCCGCCCTTAGCAAGACCTTTGATACGGCCTTTGTGCTGCTTGCGGAATTTGGTACGCTTTGGTTGAAGCATCTTCTCTCTCCCTTAGCGACGACCGCCAGCACCGCGAGGTGCAGGGCCATCCTGGAGTTCCTGTGCTTTACGGTCACGCGCTTGGGGATCGTGTTCCATGATCTCGCCTTTGAAGATCCAGGTTTTGATCCCGATGATGCCATATGCAGTCAAGGCTTCAACGTGAGCGTAATCGATATCGGCGCGCAGTGTATGCAAAGGCACGCGGCCTTCACGATACCATTCGGTCCGTGCAATTTCTGCACCGCCCAAACGACCCGCGACGTTAACGCGGATACCAAGAGCACCCATGCGCATTGCGTTCTGAACGGCACGCTTCATAGCGCGACGGAAAGAAACACGGCGCTCGAGCTGCTGAGCAATGCTCTCACCGACAAGATGTGCGTCCAGCTCTGGCTTGCGTACTTCAACGATGTTCAAGTGCAATTCGCTGTCTGTGATTTTGGCCAGCTTCTTGCGGAGCGTTTCGATGTCCGCGCCTTTCTTGCCAATAATCACACCAGGGCGTGCAGTGTGGATCGTAACGCGGCACTTCTTGTGTGGGCGTTCGATAATCACACGGGCGATGCCCGCTTGCTTGCACTCTTTGTTGACGAATTCGCGGATTGCGAGATCTTCCAGAAGAAGGTTCCCGTAATCTTTGCTATCCGCATACCAGCGGCTGTCCCAAGTACGGTTCACCTGAAGGCGCATGCCGATTGGATTGGTTTTATTACCCATTAGCTTTGCTCCTCGATCTGACGGACCAGAATGGTGATCTCGGCGAACGGCTTGATGATCTTACCGAAACGACCACGCGCCCGTGGGCGACCGCGCTTCATGGTTAGGTTCTTACCGACATAGGCTTCTGCCACGATCAGCTCGTCCACATCCAGGTTATGGTTGTTTTCAGCATTGGCGATGGCCGACTGAAGGCACTTACGCACATCAACAGCAATACGCTTTTTTGAAAACGCCAGATCTGTCAGCGCTTTGTCCACTTTCTTGCCGCGGATCATACCGGCAACAAGGTTCAGCTTTTGCGGGGAGGTACGGAGCATGCGCAGTTTTGCCATTGCTTCGTTGTCTGCCACGCGGCGGGGATTCTTATCCTTGCTCATGGCTTACTTCCGCTTCGCTTTTTTGTCAGCAGCATGGCCATAATAGGTGCGTGTTGGTGAATACTCACCAAACTTCTGACCGATCATGTCTTCTGTGACGTTTACAGGAATGTGCTTCTGGCCGTTGTAGACACCGAACGTGAGACCCACGAACTGCGGCAGAATCGTGCTGCGGCGCGACAAGATTTTGATGACTTCGTTACGACCGCTCTCGCGTGACGCTTCGGCTTTCTTAAGCACGTAAGCATCCACAAAGGGGCCTTTCCAAACAGAGCGTGACATATG